>DASRDX010000009.1:0-300000 GCA_035652395.1 Candidatus Paceibacterota bacterium
GGTTCACCCTCACAGGCGGATGTCCAGAATCTCCAAGGACAGATCACTAATATCCAAAACAATGTTACAAACATCCAGAACAACTTCTCCACTAACGTCAACAGCCTCAATCCAATTGTGGTGGGGTTTGGAAACTCTGCTACAGGTCTCAATGCCTCAGCTTTGGGTTTTAGAAATACATCTTCAGGAAACTATTCTACGGCAGTCGGGTATTGTAATACTTCTAGCGCTAGCTGTGCTAACACTTTTGGTTTTTGTAATCTCGCGAACAGTCTCTGCAGTACTGCCATTGGTTTCCGAAATAATGTCTGTGTAGTGGGCGGTTACACTGCCGGTATAAATAGTGTTGCAATTGGAAATAGAAATGCTGCTACGGGGGGATCAGCGGTTGCTATTGGTGTAAATAATTTTGCGCCCGGAGCTCAGAGCGTTGCCATGGGAATGGGTAATAAAGCCTGTGCCCTTGCTGGCTATGGGGCTACTGCGTCCGGGTATTACAACACCACCTGTGCCTGTAAAGCTACGGCAATGGGATTAGGCAACCTTGCTTCCGGGGGATTATCAATCGCTTTGGGTAATTGCAACATCGCCTCTGGTGATTGTTCTTCTGCCTCGGGCTATACCAACATCGCTTCCGGCCTCTCATCAGTGGCGGTAGGGTTTTGCAATACAGCTGCCGGAGGAGCAGATTCGGTGGGAGGTTATAAAAATGCAGTCTGCCTAAGTAGCTTCAGTTCTGCATTTGGAGCCTGCAACACAGTTTCTAGTCAGCGATCTTCCGCTTTTGGTTACTTAAACAACGCTACCGGAGGTGCTGGCAACATTTCTATTGGAAATCTAAACTCTGTCACTTCTGCTGGATTTAATGGAGATTCATATTCTTCAGCTCTTGGCTCATGCAATAGCATTGGAGGTTATCGATCTACTGCATTAGGTCTATGTAATAGTTTACCCTCTTATGATTCCGTTGCTGTTGGAGGATCTAACACTAGCTCTATCGGCGCAAACCTGGCTACTTTAGTTGGATACCATAATACTGGTTGTGGTAGTTTTTCTACTGCTGTCGGCTACTCGAATGTCTCCTGTAGTGATTCTGTCGCGGTTGGTGTACAAAATATAGCTTGTGGAATTGACTCTTCTGCTTTTGGTTCTGGTAATACAGCCTCCGGCTGCTGTTCTTCTACCTCCGGCTTTCGTAATACTGCATCCATCTACAACTCCTCAGCTTTCGGTCTTTGCAATGTCGCCTGCAACAACCACTCTTCGTCCTTTGGTGCTCTTAATACTGCCTCCGGTGCTGGAAGTTCGGCTTTGGGTTTTGCTAATATGGCTTCTGGCCAGAATAGCGCTGCCTTCGGCGCCAACTCACTGGCTTCTGCTGACGGATCTTTGGCCATCGGCTCAGGAAGCGCTTCGGGATATTCCTTTCAGGATCTCCGAACTACTGCTTCAGGAATAAATTCAGTCTCAGTGGGAACGAATTCGGGGTATTATGGGGTCGCAAACACCGCTAGTGGATGTGAATCAGTGGCTATAGGAGTTGCTAATACAGCGTCAAGTTACTATAGCGTTAGTGTTGGAAAGTCTAATTCCGTTTCGGGTCTCTATGCAGGTATTTCTTCAGCTTTTGGTGTTTGTAATACTGTTTCTGATTACGCCACTCGAAGTTCCGCTTCAGGTTACCGTAACTTTGTTGGTGCTAGTCGTTCTACTGCCTCTGGTTATCTCAATACCGCTATGGGATTTTCAAGTTCTGCAATAGGTGTTAGTAATTGTGTATGTGGAACTGGCTTAAACTCATCCGCTTTTGGTAATTGCAATATCGCCTCTGGCTGCTCCTCATCCGCCTTCGGCTTCAGCAACACCGCCTCGGGTTATTTCTCCTCCGCCTTTGGTTATCACAGCACCGCCTGTGGCACTCAATCCAGCGCGTTAGGTTATCTAAACACCACATCAGGCAACTATTCTGTTAGTGTAGGAACTTGTAACACAGCATCAGGTTCTTTTGCTTCAGCCTTGGGATCTCGACAAAACGCTGCCTCAGGAGATTTTTCAATAGCGGCAGGTTACCACAATACCTCGAGTGGAGGTAATTCCTCAGCCGTAGGATTTTTCAATACTGCGTCTGGCGGCTGCTCCTCCGCCTCCGGCTTCTTAAATGCCGCCTCCGCCTGTCTCTCTTCCGCCTTCGGCGCCTGCCTCTCAAACGCCACTTCTTCTACCTCCCTCATCGGAGTCTGTAACGGCTGGCTCTCCATTAATGGTAACAAAAGTGTCCTCGCCTCAAACGGAGCTTGTCTCTCAACCGGAGGTACTTGGACTAACGCTTCAGATCGAAACCTCAAGGAGAACTTCACCACATTGGATGGAGAAGATATCTTAAACAAAATTAATTCTCTCCCTGTCACAGAATGGAACTACAAGAGTGAAGACTCCACAGTTAAACACATTGGTCCGGTAGCTCAAGACTTCTATGAGACCTTTCACGTTGGAAACTCTGACAAATCTATCTCCACCATTGATCCTGCAGGCATTGCTCTAGTAGGCATACAGGCTCTCTCAAAGAAAGTAGACAATCAGAATGCCTCCACCACAGCAGCCCTAGCCTCCCTCGATATCAGAGTCTCTTCCATTGAATCTCTGACTAATCTCGCGAATGCTCACACCTCACTCGGAGGAGAGATACTCGGCGCCCTTCAGAGTTTTGGCGCCGAGGTAGTGGATGGTATTGCGTACTTGAAGAATGTGTTTGTGGAAAATCTCACGGCGAAGAAGGCTGACATTCAAAAATTAAATGTTAATAAAGGATTCCAGATCATCGATAGCGATACAGGCGAAGTGTATTGTGTCACACTTCATAGCGGAGAATTCCAAAAAGATAAGGGTGATTGTCCGGATCCTGCTGCAAATTCAACTTCCACCCCCTCTACTTCTTCCGGCACCATCATCACTGTCGATTCAAATAACAATACAGTAATAGTGCCGGATGCCGCCGGAGGCGGCACTGGGGAAAGCGCGAGCTCGACTAGTGACAATGGTGCGAGCGCTTCTTCCACAGAAACAGTTTCTTCAGAAAGTGGTACCTCTACGGGAAATACTATTGAGCCTGCGCCCCCTACAACTGAGAGTGGTAGTTCTAGCGATTTGGGATCAGGAAACTAGAAATCAAAAAGCCCCGCCGACGGCGGGGCTTTTTGATTAGGAAACTTTTTCCAGAATTCTTTTAAAAGTATTCGGAGACTCGAGCGCCAAAGTGGCCAAAGTCTTGCGGTCATAACCCAATTTATTTTTCTTTAAAGCGCCGATAAACTTGCTGTAAGATGGGCCACCGTGTTCTTTCAGAGCGGCATTGATTCGAACATTCCACATTCGGCGAAAATCACCTTTCTTATCACGACGATGAGCAAAAGCGTAAGTGCCGGCATGAGAAATAGCTTCAATAGCCTGCCTTTCTTTTTTTGAGCGGCCAAATCGGTAACCTTTAACTTGTTTTAAAACATTGCGACGACTTTTTAGGGCGTGCACCCCCTTTTTCACTCTAGTCATATTAGTTACTTACGATAAAACGTGATCGGCTTTTATTACTAATAGCAAAAGGAACCAAACGGTTTCTAGCCATCTGTTTTGAACTCGACTCTTTGGCATTAAAATGGTTTTGTCCCGGCTTTCGAGCCACCAGTTTGCCGTTTTTAGTTACTCTTATTCGTTTGGAATAGGATTTATTAGTCTTCATGGAAGTTATAAGTTTAAAGTTCTTAAGTTTACAAGTTTTTCACTTATGAACTTAAGCGAAGCGTAACTTATCAACTAATTTATGCTTTTTCTATAATAATGCTTAATCCTTTCGGACTCTTTTTGGCCGAGTCAGCTATCTTATATTCTTCGGTTAGGAGCTTTAAAATTCGCTCCATTCTCTCTTTGAGGAAGTTCTGGTCGAGATATTTGGCTCGGCCCGGAAGAAATAAATCAATTTTAATGCGATGGCCTTCTTTTAGCCATTCTGATGCCTTCTTGGCTTTCAATTCGAGATCATGTTCGCCGGTGCCCAGTTTAACCTGAAGGCCTTTCATCTCAACTGAGTGAGTTCGGGCCTTGGAGTGCTTCAGCTTCTTGTTCTCGTCGTACTGAAACTTACCATAATCCATTATTTTTGCAACCGGCGGATTGGATTTGGCCGAGATTTCAATCAGATCCGAATTAACTTCTCCGGCTCTTCGCAGAGCCTCCTCTAAACTAATCACTCCTAGGTTTTGGCCGTCAATATCAATAACCCGTAGCTCCGGCGCCTTGATTTGGTGGTTAATCCTGTTTTGAGTGGTAGCCAAGTGAAATTATTATAGCAAAAACTTCCTAAAAACCAACTATTCCTAATTTCTATCCACTAACTTTTTCTCGAGAGCATTCTTCTCGTAAAAAGGCAGTTTCATCTGTTTGATGACCTTTCGGAAGAAGGTAATTGTTTCATCATAGGTTGGTCTGTCTACCGGGTAAGGAATTTTATCCTTACCGCCGTGAGCAAAACTGTATCTGGCCGGATCTTCATACGAAGGTTTGGCGCCATAAATTACTTCCGAGACCAGACTCAAGGCTCGAACGGTCTTTGGCCCCACTCCTTCAAGCGAAACCAATTTTTCATAATTCTCCGGCTTTTGTTCGTTCACTTTGTAAAGTATTCGCTCCAGATATTTGCTGCGGCTGAAATCTTCAAAGATTACTGAATGAACATACGGCTCCTTCTTGCCAAGCCAGATTAAATCCAGCGGCTCGGTCTGGTTTTTAATTTGCAGTTTCAAATAGCGTGAGAAGGGCGTGCTGTGACGACGAAGGAGTTCTACATCTTTGAGGAGACTCTGATAATTGCCGTTAGCTAACTCAATACTTAAATCCTGCGTCGGCTTACTCTTTTCGGCTGATAAATTTAAAATTGGTGATGTAGAAAGAGGACTTGAAATACCGGAATGTGGTTCAACCACCAAATCTTTAATATTTTTTGAATACCAGTGATAGCGGCGAGCCATCCGAGTATCCTGATTCATACCTTGCTGGACTACGCTCCAATGGCCGTTTCGGGAAAAGAAAAAGGCGTGATGATAAAGCTGATAGCCGTCCTGCACCAAACTGGAATCAACCTTGGCCGACATTTTGGAATTGTAGACAAGATTTTGGACGGCAGGCGAAGGCAGAGTTAAGACGGCGCCCCAATTCTCAATTTCCTGAGGAGTTTTTCTGGAAGTCTTGCCTTTGCCGCCGCAAATAAATATTCCAAGTTCCTTTTCCAGCCCGCTCAAAGCCTCCTTCAGGGCGGCTGTCAAGATAGTTGTCAAGCCAGAAGCGTTCCAGTCGAAGGCCAATACTGTACCAAGCGACTGAAACCAGCCGGGTTCCGAAACTCGACGAATAAATTCGTCGGGGCCATAGAGCTCAACCATGATCTGAATCATTTCGCGCGAGAGTTTCACCATTCGCTCAAAGAGCCATGGCGGACAGACTCCGGTGTCCAGTCCGAATGTTGCGATACCACGTTTCACCATGCGGTCATTATACAACAGGGGCGGCCGGCGAAGCCGGCCGCCCCTTCCCCTTAAGAAAAATTTAAGTAATATTGCTATAATTAAAATGATGGCAGTAACGGATCAAATGAATGTCAGACAGAAACTCGGACGAAAAACCTTCTGGATTTTTCTGCTCGGCAAATCTATCGGGGCCATCATCTTTTTTTGCATTCTAATTGTCTTTTTAGTCCTGGCTTCACTTGGTCCGACCACTTTCTATTCAGGTATTAGCGATCAGGCAGGACAAACCGTGGAAGCCTTTCTAATTTTAGGCTTAATGGGATCGGCTCTTCTCTTTCTTGTTCTGCTAATCATCGCTCTTGTTATCACTTGGTTAGAATATCGAAATTACAATTTTACTTTAGGTGACCATGCTCTGGAAGTTCATCGCGGCATTCTAACGAAGGAGACAATTTCCATCCCGTATCACCATATTGAAGATATTAATATTGAGCAGAGTATTTTTTATCAGATGATGGGAGTCTGTCGAGTCGCTATTTTAACGGCCGGTCATGGAGATGATGAAGATAAATCGGAGGGGATCTTACCAACTATTGATTTAAAAACCGGACAAGAGATACAGCACTTCGTGATGGCCCGCTCTAATACGCAAGAAGTAATAAATAAGACCGTCTCATAATAAATGAAAAAATTAGATTTATATTTTTTAATTCTCTTAATTTTTATTCCCGTTACTTTGGTGGCCGATTGGGTCGGGGTTTCGCCCGTTTATTTATTTTTCGTCTCGGCTCTGGCTATTATTCCACTGGCAAAATACATAGGAGAAGCTACCGAGGAATTAGCCACGCACAGCAATCCGGCTATGGGGGGCTTTCTCAACGCCACTTTTGGTAATGCCACCGAATTAATTATCGGAATCTTTTCTTTGAGAGCCGGTTTAATTGAAGTGGTGAAGGCTTCCATTACGGGTTCTATTTTAGGCAATCTTTTGCTGGTGCTTGGCATGGCCATGTTTTTTGGTGGGCGACGTCACAAAAAACAGGAGTTCAATAAAACGGCGGCCAGTGCCAGCGCTTCAACCTTAATTCTTACCATGATTGCCTTTGTCATTCCGGCCATTTTTTTAACCACCGACCCCGGCATTTCGGATATCGTGGTAGAGAAGTTAAGTATTTCGGTGTCGATCTTAATGATCATTATTTATTTCTCCAGTCTGCTTTTTTCTCTTTACTCCCACAAACATCTTTACACTGAAGAAGTGGGCAAGTATGAACCGAAATGGAGTATTTCCAAAAGCACCATTATTTTAATTCTAGCTACTCTTGGTGTAGCCACTATGAGCGAAATTTTAGTTTCATCCATTAATCCGATTGTTACTAGTCTCGGTTGGTCGCCGCTTTTCATCGGAGTGATTTTTGTCGCTTTGATTGGAAACGTGGCGGAACACGTCTCGGCCATTACCGTGGCGATGAAAAACCGGATGGATCTTGCTATTCAAATTACCATTGGTTCGGCTACCCAAATTGCCATGCTGGTAGCGCCTCTTTTAGTTATTTTTAGTCTATTTTTTCCGACGCCAATGACTTTAGTTTTTGAAACTTTTCAATTGATCACTATTATTCTTTCGGTGATTGTAGTAAGTGGAGTTGTGCAGGATGGCGAAAGCAATTGGTTTGAAGGACTGCAGCTAATGGTGGCCTATGCCATTATGGCCGTGGCCTTCTTTTTTCATCCGTAATTGCTGGGGACAGCCAAGTAGTAAGAGAGAGGGTGGGTGTTATAATTAGTATCCAGAATGGTACATCAACATGTCGGTTCACTGGTCTTCAGCTCGCTGAAGAAAAACAAAAAATTTCTGCAAGCGCACCGTCCTCCGCCTTATCGCTGGCGACGGCGAAGCCGGGAATAACTAAAGTTCAAATTTTCAGCCGGGTCGAGCAAGCTCGACCCGGCTTTTGTTTTTTGTTGACAAAAGGGGATCTTATGATAATTTTGGCCGCAGAGTCGGTAATTCTGCCACTCAGAACTGGAGATACAAATGAAATTAACATTGGCAATTCTTTTGCTGATATCCCTTGCAATTAACGCGACCGTGATTTTTGGCCCGACCTACATAAGTCGTAAGATTGGAGCCCCGATTCCCGACAAGGGTAGTTTCGGGTACATCTCAACTGATCCAGACTTCTTCGCCGCCCGGCGTCGAGCTCTCGGTCTCGTGAATATTTGGCCAATAGGGACTATACCCTCGTCTACTAACTCTCACTTGAAGCGGGATCTCTATGCAAACGGGGCACTCTTCAATTTGGACGACGATCTGTCGTTCATTGAGGAGCTCGGAGACGCCAAAGCCTTTCCGGCTTTTGTCTCGGACAACCCGGAACGAGACGCCAAGATTGCCGCAGACTCTTTCAATCAGTCGGGGTTTGCGGCCAAGGCTCTGCCTCATCGAGAGAACAACATGCAGCAAGCAATGTGGTTTGTCTCGTTTAAGGACTCGCGCTACAATCCGGGCTGGCCTATGGCGTTCAGGTGGGAAGGTCGGAAACAGCCAGATCAGCCTAAGCCATTTTCGCTGCCAGAAAAAATTTCTGGTCGGAGAATGTAATTGAGGATTAATGGGTTAAGGTCGTCGCATCAGTGCGACGACCTTTTCGTTTTTATATTTCCTCTCTCTGTAATATCATTCAGGTATGTCAGTCTTAATTTCCAACAAAAAAGTCCATTTTAATTATGAAATTCTGGAGAAATTTGAAGCCGGAATTGAGCTTTTTGGTTTTGAGGTGAAGGCCCTAAGAAGCGGTCAGGGAAATCTGGAAGGGGGTCATGTCAGTATTCGAGGAGGAGAAGCCTTTTTAATCGGGGTCCAAATCCCTCCGTATCAGAGCGCTAACACTCCAAAAAATTATGAACCCGAGAGAGTAAGAAAATTGCTTCTAACTAAGGCAGAGATTGGCAAATTAGCCGAGAACGAATCGAAGAAGGGATTGACAATAGTGCCTATTTCGGTGTATAATAAAGGACGTAAGATAAAGCTTGAAATTGCCGTCGTAAGAGGCAAGAAGAGATTCGACAAAAGAGAAACTATTAAGAGGCGAGATACTGAAAGAGAAATTCGCCGCACTTTGAAAAATCAGTAGAAATACAAATTAGAGGTTCCCCGAAAAAATTCGAGCCGATTAATCGAATTTTTTCGGGGGATGCCAGGCATCGACAGCTGGTCAACTCTAATATGTGCAAAGTGGAGCACTCTGAACTCCTAAATCTCGGAGAAAGCCTAAGTGCAAAAAACTTAGCATCGAGGATCTCACCGTATTTTACGGCTAAAGATTTTCAATTCGCCTACGCTTTAGCGTAAGTGACACCCGCGAAGAGGCCTTCCGTAACTCTTCCAGTGGTGTTATATCTTCGGAATAGGATCGCGCGAAGCCGAGCGCGCGAGCCCGAATAATTAACGGCTCGAGGAAAGAAGGTTTTGTTTGTTTCCGACTTCTTTCGTCTAAATTGTCGCAAGACAAAGAAATAAACTAAACTTTGTAGATTCATTTTAGAAAATCAGTTGCACGCGCGTTCAATTCGCGCCATCTCCACCACTTAAAGATTTAAAAGCCGCCGTAAGGCGGTTTTTAAATTGGCGTCATTAACTTGTGATATAATCACCTTTTAAATGCCTCCATACAACAATCAAAAATCCAAAAAACCTCTAAAACCTTCGCGAAAGCGGGGTCCGTTGGGACGTTTACCGGGCGGACGCAGCCCTTTCTTCAATAATGTTCTGACTACCATCATTATTTTTATTATTCTGATTACTGCTTACGCCTTTATTGCCGACAACAGCTCCGGTACCCCACCGGTAAGTATTTCTCAACTAGTTCAAGACATTAACGCTGGCAAAGTCAGTACCATTACCGTCAAGGGTGATAATTTGGAAATTGCTTACGTTGATAAGACTACCAAAGATGCTAAGAAGGAACCTGAAAGCTCTCTTTCGCAAACTCTAGTTAATTATGGAGTGGACAAAGCGGCTTTGGCCAACGTAGATATTCAGGAAAAAGAAGCCGGTGGCGTAACTTATTGGATTATAAATCTGGCTCCCTTCATTATTCCGGCTTTGTTTGTCATTTTCTTCTTGTGGCTTCTGTCGCGACAAGTAAAGGGCGCCGGCATGCAGGCTTTTACCTTCGGTCAATCAAAAGCTCGACTTACTTCACCGACGGACAAAAAACAGCGGGTAACTTTTAAAGATGTGGCCGGGGCCAAAGAAGCCAAGGAAGAACTGGCAGAAATCGTAGACTTTTTGAAAAATCCCAAGAAATTTCTGGAAATTGGAGCCCGTATTCCTAAAGGTATTCTATTAATGGGTGCACCGGGTACTGGAAAGACTCTCTTGGCGCGAGCGGTGGCCGGCGAAGCCGGCGTAGCCTTTTTCTCTATTTCCGGCTCTGAATTCGTGGAAATGTTCGTTGGAGTCGGCGCTTCTCGTGTACGGGATCTTTTCGGTTTAGCCAAGCAGGCTGCCCCCGCCATTATTTTCATGGATGAAATTGATGCGGTTGGACGGGTGCGAGGAACTGGAGTGGGTGGCGGCAATGACGAGCGCGAGCAAACTCTTAATCAGATTTTGGTGGAGATGGACGGGTTTGAACCAAATGAAAAAGTTATTGTGATGGCAGCCACTAATCGTCCCGATGTTTTGGATCCGGCCCTGCTTCGACCGGGCCGTTTTGATCGTCGAGTAACCATCGATTTGCCGGATAGGGAAGATCGAGAAGCCATTCTCAAAATTCATTCCAAAGAAAAACCTTTCGCCGAAGATGTAAATCTGAAAGTCATCGCCGAAAGAACCCCCGGTTTTTCCGGTGCTGATCTTTACTCACTAATGAATGAAGGAGCCATTTTGGCTGCGCGCGAAAATCGCACCAAAGTGTCCCAATATGATTTAATTCGTTCCATTGAAAAAGTGATGCTCGGTCCGGAGCGCCGCTCTCACGTCCTAAATCAGAAAGAAAAAGAAATTACGGCCTATCATGAAGCCGGTCACGCTCTAGTTGCGTCAGTTTTGCCGTATGCGGATCCGGTTCATAAAGTTTCCATTATTTCTCGCGGTCGAGCTGCCGGTTACACTTTGAAACTACCGCTTGAGGAAAGAAAATTGCAGTCGAAAAATGAATTTTTGGATGATATTGCCGTTTCTCTTGGAGGTTATGTCGTAGAGAAAAATATTTTTGGCGATGTTACGACCGGTTCGTCAAACGATTTGCAAGTTTCAACTGCTTTGGCCCGAGAGATGGTAACTAAATATGGTATGTCAGAGAAGATTGGGGCCATGGCGCTTGAAGGAGCGGGAGGGCGCGCTATGTTTGGTCGGGGTTTGGATGAGAAAGAATATTCGGAGGCGGTAGGGGAGCAGATTGACGCGGAAGTTTCCCGCATTATGAAGGAGGCCTATGCGAAAACTGAAAAGATTATCAATGAAAAACGAGAAGCTCTAAATGCCATTGCTGAAGTTTTAATTGAGAAAGAAACTATTGAACGCGACGATTTTGAAAAGATCATCATCGCTCACGGCATTATTCCAAAAAAGAAGAAGGATATTGAACATCAGGACGCTATAATCTAGATTTGTAAGATTTTTTAAGGTAGCTCGTCTCATATTACTGAAGGATTTTGTTTCAATAATATTTATATTGCGCGGGCAAAATCTTTCAATAAGCCTACCGAAAAATCCCCAGGAAACTGGGGATTTTTCGGTGGTTGATTTTAATTTTTTCAGGGCTAATATATATGCCAGATATGAAATCTTTGGTCAGAGGACTCCAACGTCTTTACCAGTTATCTCACTCCTCCGATGAAGCCCAAAAACTTTCCACGACGGTAACCCTGGTTGATCAGCTTTTGGAAACAGAAGAGATTCCCTGGCAGTTAGAATCTTTAAAAAAGCCACAAGATTTTTCGGCGGAGTTCAAATTTTCGAAGCACAAAATTGATTACTCGATTAAAATCAGTTTTTTCTTAATTGATCATCTCCCGAAAGGTCAATATGAGATCGAATTTCGTCGAAATAATCATCTCCTGTACCGAAAAAGCTTTATCGCTGAAAATGCGAAAACTCTTTCTGAGAATCAGCTTATTCACAAACTGTGGCGGCTAAGTCAAAATGCTGCATTGGTTGCGTATGCCTGATTCACTCTGTTGCCAAACAGAGTTTTTATTTACCCCTCCCTCGGTGTGTATGTTTCATGAATTCTTTGTGCGAGTGCTAGGATTCGAACCTAGGACCGGGCGTGTATAAGACGCCTGCTCTACCAGCTGAGCTACACTCGCATCAAAATAGTATATATCACTCCCGTGGAAAACTATCCAAAATCTTTATTCAAAATGGATTTCCTTGGCTGCTTCAAGATGAGGATGAAGCAGCGGGTAATTTCTTAGCTCGGGGTCCTCTTCGATTAGGCGGCGCGCTTCGGTTCGCGCCGCTTCCACCATTTTAATATTCTTAATGGCTTCCATAGCGATATCGGAAAGGCCCCATTGTTTTCTGCCGTAGAGTTCTCCGGCTCCGCGAAGCTGAAGATCCAATTCCGCCAATTCAAATCCGCTCTTGGCGCTTTTTAATGCTCGCAATCTTTCCAAAGTTTTCTGACTTCTACTTTCAGCGAAAACGAAACAGTATGCTTGGTGATTGCTGCGAATAATGCGGCCACGCAATTGATGCAGTTGTGCCAGCCCGAAACGCTCACCTCCCTCAATAATCATGACGGTGGCATTCGGCACATTTACTCCGACTTCCACGACGGAGGTGGAGACTAAGATTTTTGTTTCGCCCGTTTCAAACTTCTTCATCACTTCATCTTTAGCCTTCGGAGTCATCTTGCTATGAAGCACGTCAATACTAAATTCCGGAAAGACTTCTTTTTTCAGTCGGGTCGCTTCTGCTTTGGCCGATTTGGCAATTAAAGCCTGTTCTTTTTCCGGATCGGGCTCATTAATGCGCGGACAAATGACATAACATTGACGGCCGCTTTCGAGCTCATTGCGGACCTTCTCGTAAACATTTTCCCGTTTATTCGGTAAGACAATTTCCGTCATAACCGGCTTTCGTCCTGCCGGCATTTCATCCAGAAGTGAAAGATCCAGATCCCCGTAAATGGTCAAAGCTAAAGTGCGGGGAATGGGAGTAGCCGTCATTGATAAAAGATGTGGAACGATTTGGTCAACCGAGCCCTCTCGCTGACGCAACTTTCGTCGCTGGGCCGTCCCAAAACGATGTTGTTCGTCAATAATGACATAAGCCAGATTTTTAAATTTCACTGACTTTTGAATGAGTGCGTGAGTGCCGACCAAAATTGGAATTTCGCCGTTTGCCACCCATTTTAAAAGCTGGGCGCGGGAAATGTTAGTGTAGCCGCTCGGATTTACTTTTGACGGAAACTTAAAACAGCCGCTGCCAGTAATTAAACCAATATTTATTCCAAGATGGGCAAAATATTTAATGAAAGATTCAAAGTGCTGCTTGGCTAAGATCTCCGTTGGTACCATGTAAGCGGTCTGGAGATTACCGAAATCACCAGAGCGGCCTTCGGCCGGTCTGGTAACCGTCACCGCGTAGACACTGGTAGCGGCTACGGCAGTTTTGCCAGAGCCGACATCACCTTCAAGAAGTCGCGACATCGGTTGCCCACTCTGAAAATCTTTTAAAATATCGGCAATCACCCGCTTTTGAGCGGCAGTTTCCTTGAAAGGGAAGCGGGAAGTGAAGCTTTCAATACTCTTCACACTTTCACTAATGACAAAAGCCTGTGATTTCTCCTGTTCTTTTCTTTCTTTTTGTTTACCAAGCTGAATGTAGAAGACTTCTTCAAAAGAAAAAAGTTTGCGAGCGGCCAGAGCATCAGAGGCGCGCTGCGGAGTATGGATGAAAATGAAGGATGATTTTAATTTCGGCAGATTGTACCTTTCCAGAATTTCATTTGGAATCGGATCTTCCAGTGAATCCAGAATTCCAGTCTTAAAAACTTTCTGAAGTGCATGATAGAACCAATTAGAACTGATGCCGCGACTCTCTGGATAGACTGGATAAAGAGTATGAATTTCTCCACCCTCACCAAAAAGAGAATCACCGACGGCTGTTGGCAATTTGGAAACCGTCTCAATCTTGGGATTGCTAAGATATAACTCACCTTTGCGCTCGGTAACTTTGCCCTCTACTCGAACCAACGCTCCTTCGGCAATCATCTTGGCTAAATATGGCTGATAAAACCAGACAATTTTTATTCGACCGGTTTCGTCGGCCACATATGCTTCGGCCATCGGAATTTTTTTCCGGAAGGCCTTGCTGGTTTTAAGAGAGCTGATCTGGCCAAAGACAACAGCTTGCTCACCTTTTTCCAGATCGCTGACATTTTTCATCTCGCTGGTGTCTCCGTACCGAGCGGGGAAATGATAGAGCAAATCCATAATGGTTTTGAGACCAAGTTTTTTCAGAGCAGATTTTTGAACTGGAGTGAGGCGAAAGGTTTCCTCAATCAGAGATTCGGGCTGCATCTCCTCATTCTAACCGATTTTTATGAATGAAGCGGGGGTAACTTAAGACACACAGAGACAGAGAGATTCCCAAGATCGGTACGTTTCTGAAGAGAACGTCAAATTGATGGAAATTAAAAATGAGGCTGCCGAAAAGATAGAGCGAGGCCACCACACTAGGAATGAAAAGCTTGCGCCCCCAGAGAAACCAAGCGGCAATGATTAATTCTGAAAGACCGAATAGATTTAAGACAACTGAGTCAGAGAAATGTTCGCGAATAAAATTCGGGAAGTAGCCGATCCAGTCAAACGGGTGAAGATAGCCAAGCAGAGCAGCATAAACAAAAGCAAAGGCTAAAGAAATCCTTAAAATTAAATCGGTGAGATGCTGGCGGGCAGGGGTAAAGTGTCTTTTCATAGGGAAAGGAAAGGCCGGTCCCGCGAAGCGGGACCGGCCTTTCATCAATTAATGAGTAGTGGTGGCGTTAGAACCACTTGATGTGGCGGCCGTTAATGTAGTAGTGGAAGTAGTTGTGCTGTTAGTAATAACCAGCGGAAATGGGTTTTGCTCGGAAGTATCGGTATTTGAGTTTTCAATGACGGTATAGTTATTTTTATTGCTGACAGCAAAGAAAATTCCCAAACCAGCAATAATAATGACGGCCACAATTAAAACATATT
The DNA here is from genome assembly GCA_035652395.1 of Candidatus Paceibacterota bacterium. NCBI lineage: Bacteria > Bacillati > Minisyncoccota > Minisyncoccota bacterium. Next base: position 14,715 of record DASRDX010000009.1, read on the forward strand.
GTCTGGAAGTCATAAATAAATCCTAGCAGGAAGATGAAGAGAAGGCAATCACAATACATTCACTATCAATGGATCATTTTGGGACATTGGTTTTTAGCTCCCAGATATTCCAAGATAACTGTTTTTGAACACTTTCCTCATTTAAGCCGATCTTAGCCGATTGAATATCTCCCGCCGTTTCCTTAAGGGTTTGAATATTAAATTCAAATCCAAGATCTGTAAAAAATTTTTTTGCATCATCTAGATCAATAAAAGCGTTACTTGCGTAATCTCTGCCTGTACGTTTTTTGATTTCTTCCAATGCTTCTTTACGTTTCCCGCCGGTATTCAGTTTTTCCATATCACTTAATGTAAAAATGTCTGGAGTTATCCAAATACCGCCTCGATCAATCAAGACTTCTCGAATAATAGTTGCCATTTTTTCTTTTTCTTCTCGATTAAAATAAGCAACTAATCCCTCGTGCCCAATAACAATTGGGCCTGAGGGAAACTGTTCAATCACTTTCTTAAAAGAATTCTTATCTAAAACGTTTAATTCTGCAAAATGTAAATTGGGTGGGATCTTTATTCCCTTACCTTTCACCAACTCGGCCAAGACCGCTTTCTTCTGCCGAAGCATGTCAGGTAAGTCTGTTTCTATGTAATTGACCAAAGAATCTTGAGTGAGTAACAAATCTCTAGGGCTAACTCCAGAAGCAAGTTCGAGAATATTTTTAATACCACTTTTTTTGATAAGATTGCTCAGGGCTTTAAAACGTCCTTCGAAATATGGGGACATTCTTTCGTGAATTTCAGCATTCTCTGGAGTTAAATTGCTAGCATCACAAATTTTAGAAATTTCCGCTGAGTAAGGAATATCCGAGAAGGTGCGTGCATAAGCTACTCCGATAGCGGTGTAGCTTATTTTCTCATGCTGGCCAGCTATCTCAGACTCCGGAGGTTTTTCCATATTTAAGTTTTATAAACTGAATTTATAATATATCTTTCTGAGCGGAGACGGTGGGATTCGAACCCACGAGAGCTTTTAGACCCTACCTCGTTAGCAGTGAGGCGCTTTCGACCACTCAGCCACGTCTCCAATAGGCGATACTCTAACATATTATAAGTTTAATGTGCCACTGATATTGCAATAATATTTCGCGCTTCCACTTTTTCCAGAGTCTTCTGAGCTTCCGTGAAAGTGGCGCCTGTTGTAGTCACATCATCTAATAGAATGATGTTGCGGTGGCGGATTCTTTCTGGGGTGGTTACGTGCAAGCAACCTTTTAAGTTTTGGAGCCGCAAAGTTCGCGGGAGCGAACTTTGCGGCTTCGTTTCTTTGATTTTTGTCAAGACATTTGTCAAGAGTTCAAAGTTCTGACCACCATCAATGCGAGTTAATTCTTGGGCTAGATTTTCCGTTTGATTGTAGCCGCGCGAGCGAAGGCGCTCGGCTGAAAGAGGAATGGGAATGAGAAGCGGTTTTTGAAAGTCTTCAAAAACCGCCCGATCCATTAATTCTTCCAATAAACCCGAATAAATTACTTCTGCCAGCAGCCTACTAATTTTTGAATGATTTCGGTATTTAATCTGCCAGATAGCCGTTCTGACTAAAGGATCTCGATAACTAAAGAATGGCCGAATATTTATTGGCAGATTGGAGCAGTCGGCCCGACTCAACTTCCGGGCCGACTGACAAAACTCCACCGCACTCATCTCTTCCAGCTTTTTCAAATCCGAGGTGCGCGGGAGACAAAAATCAAGAAGATTTCGCCAGAGGATAAGGGCTTTTTCCACCAGCTTATTTTGGCTAAAAAGGCCTAAAATTCTGTCTAAAAACAGATAAAATGATATAATAAACTATTCTGATGGATAATCCGTTTAAAAACCTACTCAAAAAAACTGAAGAGAGTGTTCTTGGCATTGATATCGGCACTTCCGCCATTAAAGTGGTGCAATTGCGTAACAAAAAAGGCCGAGCCGTTCTCGAAACTTACGGAGAGCTTTCTCTCGGTCCTTACGCCGGACTTTCTATCGGCCAAGTAACCAACTTGCCGCCGGAGAAGCTCAGCGAAGCTATTACCGACGTTTTAAAAGAGGCCAACACTTCTACCACTAACGCCGGCATTTCCATTCCATTTCGATCAAGCCTTGTCACCTTGATGGAACTTCCTCCGGTCTCTTCCAAAAAACTGGATGAGATGATTCCTCTTGAGGCCAGAAAATATATTCCGGTGCCAATTTCCGAAGTGACCCTGGACTGGTGGGTGATTCCGAAAGAATCCAACATTGAGATTGATGATGAATCTAAACCGGAAGAAGAAAAACATAAAACCGATGTGCTAGTAGTTTCAATTCATAATGAAGTGTTGAATTCCTACAACAGCATCGTTAAGTCCGCCAACTTAAATGCCAGCTTCTTTGAAATTGAAATGTTCAGCGCCGCTCGCTCGCTTCTTGATCAGGAACCGACAGCAAGCATGATTTTTGACATGGGAGCTTCTTCCACCAAAGTTTATCTTGTCGACCATGGAGTGATCAAAAATTCTCACATCATTAATAAAGGCTCGCAGGACATCACCCAGAGTATTTCCAAAGGAATGAATTTGCCGGTGGCCCGGGCAGAGCATATAAAACGAAACTTGGGAGACAATACTTTAAAACCGGAGGATCAAAAGGGTATTACCGAAATGATCTCGCTTACCTTGGACTACATTTTTTCCGAGGCTAATAGTGTTCTTTTAAGTTTTCAAAAAAAATATCAGAAAACAGTCGGCAAAGTTATTTTGACTGGCGGTGGAGTGGCCATGCAGGGATTTTATGAGCTGGCCAAAGCAAACTTTCAAACTGAAGTTGTGGTGGGAGAGCCGTTCGCCAAAGTGGAAGCGCCGGCCTTTCTTGAAGAAGTTTTGAAGGCGACCGGATTGGAATTTGCGGTAGCAGTAGGGATTGCTTTGCGAAAATTGCAGGAAATAGAGTAGATTTCAAAACCACACAGCTCTGTCATTGGGGCCGAATTGGTTTAAAACCCCGCCTTTTTTCAGGCGCTTAGACTTTAAGACTGAAAGTTGATACAATTAATATGAATTTTAGCATCAACTTCGATGGTCGAAAGTAAATTTCAAACATCTTTCATACCAAAAAAACCGATTGATACCGGTCCGCGCAATAGTTCCCGCGGAGGACCGAGCCTCCTTCGGTTGATTGCCATTTTAATTTTGTTAATAAGCTTGGTGGCTTGGGGAGGCGTCTTTCTTTACAAGGTTTACCTGAACAATAAAATCCAGAATGACACCGAAAGCCTTCAGAACAGCCAGAAGGAATTCGACTTGAAAACCGTTACTACTCTTACCCGCCTGAGTGATCGCCTGACAAACGCTCAAAATCTTTTAAATAATCACATTGCCACTTCTAAGATCTTTGATGAATTGGAAGCCAATACTTTAAAGAATGTCCGCTTTACCGATTTTAATTTAAGCGCTTCAAATGCCAATGCCGGCGAACTGACACTCACTCTAAAGGGTCAGGCCACCGCTTATGCCGATGTAGCTAGTCAGTCGGATGTCTTCGATCAGAACCCCGACTTCAAAAATCCCATCTTTTCCAATCTGGATTTGGATGGCAGCGGTCGAGTAGTTTTCAGCGTTACCACCAATCTGGATCGAAAGAGCTTTCTTTATACAAATGGAGCAAATCTCGGTACTGAAAGCAGTGCGCCGGCCGCAGCGGCAAATACTAATAGTCCATTTAATCAATAATCATGCGCGGATTTATTTCAATCATTCTCATATTGGCAGCTGGCGCAGTCTTTTACTTTGGAGTTGACCCACTCTATCAGAGCGCCAAACTGCTCAAAGCTGAATCAACTCAATATAGTGAAGCCCTTAATAATTCTTCGGCTCTTCGACAGGTTCGTAACAATCTAGTAGCCAAATACAATGCTTTTGATAAGGCTTCAATTGATCGCCTGCAGAAACTGTTGCCGGACTCCGTCGATAACATCCGCCTGATTTTGGATATGAACGGCATTGCCGCTAAATATGGCATGAGTTTGAAGAATATTAAGATTTCCCAACTCCAAACCATTAATAGCACTCCGGGAACCGGGGCCAATCCAGTCGGCTCAATCCAGCTCTCATTTTCCGTCATTAGTCCTTACGAAAACCTCCAGCCATTTTTGAAAGATCTGGAAAGCAGTTTGAGATTAGTGGATGTAACCAATCTTTCTTTTACTCCGAACGATCAGACGGGCACCTACGCTTATAACGTTACCCTTCAAACGTACTGGTTAAAATAACATGCAAACTATCCGAAAATATAAAATGCCCCTCATCATCATCGGAGTTTTAATCCTAGCTTTTGTTATTTATAGTTTCTGGCACGGCGGCTCTTCCAACAATGGCGCCGTTCTAACCGCTTCCAGTCCGGCAGCCAACAATCCTCAAGTCGGGCAGGCTTTTGTTAATCAGCTCCTTACTCTGCAGGGTGTCCGGCTAAATAGCGAAATCTTTTCCAATCCAAGCTTCAACACTCTTCAGGATTTCAGTCAGCCCGTTCCGACCGAGCCGCAAGGCCGACCAAATCCATTCGCTCCAATCGGAGTGGATACGGAAAACGGCCCGACTATCAATCAGCCTAGCGGTCCTAATTATTCCAATCTTAATTTCTCTACTACGCCAGCCGCCACTTCTAGTCGCGGTCGTTAATCGATCTATTTAAATGAGTTTTTTAGACGTATTGGCCGATAAGAATATCATCTCTCCGGATGAGGTTTTGGCTATTAAGGAAGAGGCTCAAGGCCAGGACAAAAGTATTGATGAGGTTCTGCAGGAAAAAGGTGTAACGCCGGAGCAGATCCTGCAAGCTAAGAGCGAATACATGCAGATTCCGGTTCGAAACTTGGGCGGACAGGAAATTCCATTTGAAATTCTAAAATATATTCCGGAAGAATCGGCTCTTCATTACAAAATCATTCCACTGGCGGTCAAAGATGGGGTGTTGGAGGTCGGCTTGGTAGAGCCGGACAACATTGAAGCTCGCGATGCCCTAAATTTCATTTCCTCCAAAAATAATCTGCCGTTCAAAATCTTCGTAGTCAGCGAGGAAGATTTTGAACGCGTTCTTAATTCCTACAAAGGACTTTCCGGAGAAGTGACGAAAGCCTTAACCGAGTTGGAAGGGGAGCTTTCGGCCGAAGAAATTGAAATTGAGAAAATAGAGAAGCGAGAAAAAGGGGGCACCAAACAAGCCAACATTATTGAAGACGCGCCGGTAACGAAAATCGTAGCCACCATTTTACGCTACGCTCTGGATGGAGAAGCTTCGGACGTTCACATTGAAGCCATGCGCGAGAAAGTCAGAGTGCGCTTTCGAGTGGATGGCGTCTTAAATACATCACTCCTTTTGCCGATGAACGTTCACTCGGCCGTGGTAGCTCGTATTAAAATTCTCTCCGATATGAAATTGGATGAAAAGCGTAAACCGCAGGACGGTCGTTTTAGCGCTCGCATTGAGGGTAGAAAGATTGATTTCCGTGTCTCTACTTTTCCAGCATATTATGGCGAGAAGATCGTGATGAGAATTTTGGATCAGGAAAAAGGAGTGAAAAAACTCGGAAGTGAGGATATGGGTCTAACGCCGAAAAATCTGGAACTGATTCGCCAAGCCATCACTCGACCTTATGGTTTGATTTTAATTACCGGTCCAACTGGTTCCGGTAAAAGTACTACTCTTTATTCCATGTTGAATGAAATCGATAAGGAAGAATCAAATGTTCTTTCGCTTGAAGATCCGGTGGAATACAACATTGAGGGTGTCAGCCAGTCTCAAGTACGACCGGAAATCGGCTACACTTTTGCCAATGGTTTGCGTACAACCTTGCGACAGGACCCTGATGTCATCATGGTGGGAGAGATTCGCGACAAGGAAACGGCTGCACTGGCAATTCAAGCAGCCCTAACCGGTCACTTAGTGCTCTCTACTCTTCACACCAACACCGCTGTCGGCGCCATTCCGCGTTTGATTGACATGGGAGTAGATCCGTACCTGATTGCTCCAACTCTTATCTTGACCATGGCTCAACGATTGGTGGCCAAGATTTGTCCGGGAGGGGGCAAGGAAATCCCCGTTGAAGGCAGTATTAAAGTGATGATAGATCGACAGTTTGAAGATCTGCCGGAGAAATATAAAAAGGATGTCCCAATGAGTAAAACTGTCCTAGAAGCCGTGCCCACCGAGGACTGTCCGCGCGGCACCCGCGGGCGAGTAGCCGTTTTTGAAGCCTTTAAAATGGACAAGGAGCTGGAAGACGCCATTCTGAAAGATCCCACCGAATTAAATCTGACCAAACTTCTGCGGGAGAAAGGCATGCTAACGATGAAAGAAGATGCCATGATCAAGGCTTTTAACAAGACCATTCCTTTTGAGGAAGTGAATACACTTTAATTGTGATAGAATTATTTTATGCCAGATAAAAGAAAAATTCTGATTGTAGATGACGACAATTTCCTCCTGAACATGTACGCCATGAAGTTTCAGAAGGAGAATTTTGAAGTCTTTACCGCTAATGATGGATCAAGCGCTCTTCAAAAAGTAGAAGAGGGTCTTGCTCCCGATGCCGTTCTTCTCGATATCATCATGCCAACCATGGACGGTTTGAAATTTCTGGAAACAGTTCGAGCCAAAAAATTAATTCCGCAAGCTATTGTGGTTATTTTAACCAATCAGACTGAATCAGCCGATATTGATAGAGCCAAAGAACTTGGCATTGATGGATACATTGTCAAAGCCACTACCATTCCTTCGGAAGTTCTAAATGAAGTAATGAAAATTTTAAAAGTGCGTAAAGGATAATTTTAGGTCATGGATTACAAAAAGGAACTTGACGATTTAATAAAGACTCTGATCACCCAAGGCGGCTCCGACCTTCATCTCTCGGAAGGCCGACATCCGACTATTCGCGTGGCCCGGGAATTAATTCCGTTGGTGAAGAAAAATGCCTTAACGGAAAAGGATACCAGCGCTTTTTTGGATATTCTTTTAAGCCCAGGCAATAAGGCACACTTCCAACTCAATAAAGAGATTGATTTCTCTTACAATTTCAATGATCAGGCCCGCTTCCGAGGCAATGGTTTCTATCAGCAAGGGAAAGTTAGTATTGCTCTGCGCCTTATTCCAAAAAGTATTGCCTCCGTTAAGGATTTACATCTTCCTGAAGTATTGGAAACCTTCGCGCGCAAGCAACAGGGATTCTTTCTGGTAGTGGGACCGGTGGGGCAGGGAAAAACTACAACCTTGGCCGCTTTAATCGAATTGATTAATCAGGAAAGAGCCGAGCACATCATCACTATTGAAGATCCAATTGAGTACATTTACGAACAGAAAAAGGCCATTATCGATCAGCGGGAAGTTAGGGTTGACACGGCTGATTTTAAGACAGCTTTAGTCAGTGTTTTGAGAGAGGATGTGAATGTAATCCTTCTCGGAGAAATGCGAGATCCGGAGACGATGGCCGCGGCTGTCACGGCGGCAGAAACGGGTCACTTAGTTTTCTCCACTTTACATACAAACAATGCCTCCCAGACTATTGACCGAATCATTGACTCTTTTCCGGCCGAGCAGCAAAACCAGATTCGGGTGCAACTTGCCGGCGCTTTGACCGGAGTTTTCTCTCAGCGATTAGTTCCTCGTATTTCCGGAGGCTTAATTCCAATCTACGAACTTCTGATTGCCAACAATGCCGTGGCCAACCTTATTCGAGAAAAACGTACTCACGAGATTAACACGGTTATTGAGACCAGTTCCGATGAAGGCATGATCGATATGAATCGCTCCATTGTGGAATTGATCCGAGCCGGGGAAATTACCATTGAGAATGGTTACAAACATTCCTTTGATCCGAAAGTGCTTGAGAAAATGCTGTAGGAAAAAGCTGCTGCATTTTTCCTCACTAACAGACATTTTCTTCCAGATAAAGTAAAATAAAAAAATGCTCTTCAACTACAAAGCCATAGACTCCGCTGGCTCCGAGAAAAACGGTTCAATTGAAGCTATTAATATTGATGTCGCCATTAACGGTCTGCAGCGTCGCGGCTTAATTATCTCTGAAATCAAGCCTGCCGAAGATGCCGGTGGCCTCTTCGGCCGCAAAATCAATCTCTTTCAGCACGTCTCAAACAAAGAGATTGTTATTCTCTCGCGCCAGATGTCCACTCTTTTCAGTGCTCAAGTATCGGCGCTCCGAATTTTCCGATTGCTTTCCACGGAAGTTCAAAATGAAACTCTCCGAAATGTTCTGACGGAAGTAGCTGACGATCTTCAAGGGGGGAGCACCATTTCCAAAGCTTTAGCTAAGCATCCGAAAGTCTTTTCCATCTTTTATGTCAACATGGTTAAGGCCGGTGAAGAGTCCGGCAAACTTGATGAAACTTTTATTTATTTAGCCGATTATCTTGATCGAAATTACGCCGTTACCTCAAAGGCGCGCAATGCTCTGATTTACCCCGCTTTCGTTATCTTCACCTTCGTGGCCGTGATGGTCTTGATGCTTACCTTAGTTATTCCAAAAATCGGCAGTATTTTAACCGGTGCCGGACAACAGATCCCAATTTATACTCGAATCATTATCGCCATGAGCAGTTTTATGGTCAATTACGGATTATTTCTGTTAATTGCTCTAATCATTCTAGGATTTTTCGCTTATTACTACACTCGCGGGGCGGCTGGCAAGGAAGCTTTGGGGCGAGTAAAACTGGACTTTCCATATGTCGGCACTCTCTATCGCAAGCTTTATCTCTCTCGTATCGCCGACAATATGAATACGCTGCTCGTCAGTGGAATTCCGATGATTAAAGTTATTGAACTGACATCGAGCGTGGTAGACAATATCATTTATGAAAATATTCTGAACAATATTATGGAAGCAGTGAAAGGAGGAAGTGCCCTATCAGATGCCATGGGAAGATATCCAGAGATTCCTAGTATTATGGTTCAGATGGTAAAAATTGGGGAAGAGACAGGGGAACTCGGGCATATTTTGGATACCTTGGCCAAGTTTTATCAAAGAGAAGTGGTAAATGCCGTGGATACCCTGGTTGATTTAATTGAACCGGTGATGATTGTGCTTCTCGGTCTCGGCGTAGCCTTTCTTCTGGCTTCCGTTCTTATTCCGATTTATAACATTAGCTCGGCTATTTAATCCGTTCAGTTGTCCACAGCTCCTTTGTATAGAGAGCTTATTTAACATATAATATAGACATTAGTCGAAAACGACCCTTTGTAAAAAAAGGGATAGAAGGGTCGAATTATTATTAGAAAATTAAAAGTTTAAATGAAAAAATTCACTAAAGGATTCACCCTGATCGAACTCTTGGTGGTTATCGCCATTATTGGTATCTTAGCTTCCGTAGTACTCGCTTCTTTGAACACTGCTCGAAGCAAAGGAACGGATGCAGCTATCAAATCAAACCTTGCTAATGGTAGAGCTCAAGCAGCTATTTATTACGATGGTTCAGGTAATAGCTATGTCGGAGTCTGTACTGCCGCTACCGGTACTCAACCGATGGTTCTGGCCGCCGCTAAAGCCGCTGGAATTGCTTCTGTAGGAACGGGTGCTTACACCTCAACTACGGCAGTCTGTCATGACTCAGCCAGTGGATGGGCCGCGATGGTGCCATTGAAAAATCCTACAACTGCAGGAAACGGATGGTGCGTTGACGCAAGTGGTGCTTCCGCAGAGACCGGTGTTCTAGGTGCCGCTTCCGTTACGTGTGGATCATAATTAGTTCTGATTGATTGTGAAAAGAAAAGCCGCCCGTTGGGCGGCTTTTCTTTTTCTGTTATAATTTAAAGATGAAAAGAAGCAGAGGTTTCACTCTCATTGAGCTCATCGTGGTAATCGGTATTATTGGTCTTCTGACTGCCATTGTTATAGCTAATCTCGGTACAGCTAGAGCCAAAGGACGCGATTCCAAGCGAGCGTCTGATATCAAACAGCTTCAGTTAGCTCTGGAAAATTATTTCACCAACAACCAAACTTATCCTGTTTGTAATGACACAAGCTGTTTGCCCGGCGCTTTAGCTCCAACTTATTTACCAAGTATGCCGACTGACCCAACCAATAGTGGAAATTATGTTTACGGCTACATCGGCAACGCCTCTACCTATTGTCTAGGCATCACTTTGGAAGTTCTAAATCCAAATACTCTAGGCACCAGCGCTTCCTGCAGTACCAATATCTCCGGCAATAGTTTCAAAGTTTCCAACCAGTAATGTCTTTGCTCTTTCTTTTTTTATTTTTTCTTTTCGGCACCATTGTCGGCAGTTTCTTAAATGTAGTTATTCTTCGATATAACACTGGCCGCACCGTGGTCCGCGGCCGCTCCTCGTGCCCGCACTGCGGGCACGTCCTCGGCTTCGCCGAGCTCATCCCAATTTTAAGCTTTCTCTTTCTGCGCGGCCGCTGCCTAAAATGCCGCTCTAAAATATCGTGGCAGTATCCTTTAGTTGAACTTTTAGCAGGCCTGATTTTTGCTGCTGCCTACTTTCACTCGGCCGTGACGGGCTGGGCGATTTTAGGAATTGATTTGATAATTTTCAGCTTATTAATTGTAATTCTTGTCTACGATCTGAAGCATAAAATCATTCCGGATGGCTTAGTCTATGCCTTTATTATTATTAGTTTAATCAAACTACTGATTTTATATTTTTTTCCATTATTTATTCTGCGCCCGACCGCCCTCGATTTTCTAGCTGGACCAATTTTCTTCCTCCCGTTCTTTTTGCTCTGGTATTTCTCCGGCGGCCGCGCCATGGGTTTTGGCGACGCCAAACTGGCGGCGGGCATTGGTTGGTTCCTCGGATTTTTTGGCGGCCTCTCGGCAATCGTTCTCGGTTTCTGGAGTGGCGCGGCGCTCGGCATCATTCTTTTGATTGTTCAATCAAGACGAGTTACAATGAAGACTGAAATACCTTTTGCCCCCTTTCTCATTCTCGGTCTTCTCCTCGTTTATTTTCTGGGATGGGACGTAACAGGACTCTCATATTTTCTTCACTAATGGAAAAGAGAACAACGAAAAAAGAAAAATCCGGACTTTTAACTTCTAAGGCCGGTTTTACTCTCGTTGAACTTCTAGTGGTCTGTGCCATCTTTGTAATTATTACGGCCGTTGTTCTGGCGCGTCAGAATCGTTTTTCCAGTGACATCCAACTGACCAATCTGGCTTATCAAGTGGCTATCTCTATTCGCCAAGCTCAAGTTTATGGTCTTGGCGTAAAAGGCGCCAGCACCAACTTCAACACAGGATACGGTATTGATTTCACTGCCGCCTCTCCCAATACTTACCAACTGATTGCCGACAACAATCAGGATAAATTATATGATCAGGCGCCGAGTCCTGCCGATTCCCTGGTTAGCAGCTACCAACTCCAACAAGGGGCCAAGATTGATAATCTTTGTGTCACCGATGCTTACAACAGCAAGACTTGCTCGAAAGGAGGAAATCTAACCTCGCTGGATATTTTCTACCTTCGTCCGGATCCTTCTTCCAATATTAGCGCCAACGGTCAGTTTAGTGGCGGGGTCTCTTACAACAGCGCCTCCATTACTCTCGTTTCATCAATCGGTGATCGATACAAATGCGTCACCATTTATCAGACTGGCCAAGTCTCGGTCAATCCCGGTGTGGGTGCCTGTCCATGAACAAGTTAAAAGTAAAAAATAAAAAGCTGAAAGTCCGTGGTTTTACCCTGATTGAATTAATGGTGGCTTCTACTATTTTCATTATTGTGATGGTAATCGCTATTTCTTCTGTTTTAAATATCATCAACGTTAACCGGAAGGCCCAATCACTCAATTCCATCATGACTAATTTAAGCTTTGCTCTGGAGAGCATGGTCAGAGATGTACGCGAGGGAAGCGGTTATTGCGCCACTGGCTCGTATGGTTGTCCGTCTGCCGTCAATACTTCCTCTATCAGTTTTACTAACTATCTTAGTCAGCAGGTTATTTATAGTTATTGTGGACCAAATACCAGTAGTGTGTATTGTCCGCAAAGTCAGGCAAACGGTTATATCAGCAAAAGCATTAATGGCGCCGCCGCTTCAGTTATTACGGCTCCTGAAGTTAATATCACCAACATGCTTTTCTCTATTAGAGGCAACGGTAGTAGTGACGGGCAGCAACCAATTATTCTTCTTATTATTCAAGGAAAGACCGGTGCCAGTCTCAAAACTCAATCCACTTTTCAGGTTGAAACTTTGATTACTCAGAGATTATTGGATTCATAAAAAATATGTTCATAAAGTTCATAATGTTCATAAAGTTCATAAAGTCTCAAACCAGGAGGCCTTTAAAAACCTTACAAACTTTACAACTTTATAAACTTCAATTCGGTTTTACTTTAATTGAAACTCTGGTAGCTATCGCTATTCTAATTCTAGCCATTGTTGGGCCGCTTACCATTGCCTCAAACAGTCTAAATTCCGCTTATTATGCCAACGACCAGGTAACCGCTTTTTATTTGGCTCAAGAAGGTATCGAATACCTGCGATATTTACGCGATGCCAATTTCATCAATCAATTATCTTCCAATGGCGCCACTTGGGATACCGGCATGACCGGTTGTACCAGTTCATCTTTGTGTGGACTTGACTCATCTAATGTCTTTACCGGCGGTAAGATCCTGGTCACCTGTGGTAACAATATTGCTTCGTGCCCAGTGCAATACGATTCTTCAACTGGCCTATACCATCAAGGATCAGCTTATGGTACTTCACCTTTTTATAGGACTATTCAAGTCCAACAAATTAATAGCAATGAAGATAAAGTGACAGTTACGGTCTACTGGTCAGTGGGTAATCTGAAGGCACCGGCCAGTTTTCAAATTACCGAAAATCTATTTAACTGGGATAATCTTTATTCTGGAGCCTCTGGCGGAACACCAATGGCTAACGTTACCATTAACATAACTACTGTCAGCAACGGAACGGTTATTAGTAATCCAACTGGCATCAATTGTCCCTCAACATGTTCAACCTCTGTAGTTACCAATAACAATATTGTGCTTACTGGAACGCCGAACAGCAGTTATGTATTTACTTGGGGGGCCGGTCAGGCTTGTTCAGGACACAGCAGTTGTTCCTTTAATCCTAATTCAAATATCACTCTGAATGCAGGATTTTATACAGGTTCTGGAACATTGTCAGTTTCGGGAGGGAGAGCTCTACAGGTCAGTGCGGATGGGGTCACTAAGTGTTCCGGTGGAAACTCATGTTCTACTTCCATTGTCAATGGGTCAGTAACAAGCGTTACCACTTCTGCGGGTTATACCACTGGTAGCGGAGAGTTCATAACAAACTGGTCATTTGATCATTGGAATGGTGGTCCTTGCAACTCTAATTCGAACAATGTTTGCAATTTCATTATGAATGGCAATACAAATATGACCGCGGTCTATGTAGCAGACTGATGAATAAATTATTTAAAAATAAAAATGGCTTCACGTTACTCTTCGCTTCGCTAGTGGTAAGCCTGCTCCTTTCGATTGGTTTAGCAATTCTAAACATTACTTTGCAGCAAGTGTTGCTTTCGTCCGCCGCCAAAGAATCGCAGTTTGCTTTTTATAATGCCGATACCGGCATTGAATGCGCTCTCTATTGGGATAAAAACGGACCGAGCGGCCGTATTTTTGCCACTTCTTCGCAATCAAATTCACTCGTTGCTTCTGATATTAATTGTAACGGGGTGACGGCGAGCGCATGGTCCTCTGCTCTAAGTAATTCCGGTGACGGTTCATGGGACACTAGTTTTGACTTAATTTACCCAACCGGTGAATGTGATGTGGTGAAAAACCCAACTACTCCAATTGTTCATATTGTGGTCAATAAAAGCTTTCCTGACAATATAAATACTTATACTGATATTAAATCTCGAGGCTATAACACCTGCGACGCCAATAATCCGCGGCGAGTAGAAAGAGGACTTGAGGTTCAGTACTAATTCTCTTACACTCTTCTTATGGCTAAAGCGACTAAGGAGATAAAAGAGCGCATTGAGAAGCTCCGAGAGACGATTGAATACCATCGTTATCAGTATCACGTGCTGGATAAGCAGGAGATTTCCGATGAAGCCCGCGATTCTTTAATGAAAGAGCTGGTGGATCTGGAAAATCAGTATCCGGAACTCCGCACTGCCGACTCGCCATCTCAAAGAGTGGCAGGCAAACCTCTGCCGGAATTTAAGAAAGTTCGACATAAGGTAGCGCAGTGGTCTTTCAATGACGCTTTCAGTGAAGAGGATATCAAAAACTTTGACGCTCGAGTGAAACGTTTATTGAAAGCTGAATTAGGCAAGGAGATTTCCCCGGAATATGTTTGTGAGCTGAAAATTGACGGCCTGAAAATCGTTTTTGAATATGAAAAAGGGCTGCTCAAAACGGCTGCTACACGCGGAGATGGAGAAGTGGGGGAAGATGTCACCATGAACGTCCGAACCATTCAGTCAGTACCACTTCGTCTTAAGGAAGCGGCGGATTTGATTGCCGAAGGAGAGGTTTGGATGAGAAAGAGCAGTCTGGAGAAACTTAATAAGGAGAGGGCGAAAAGCGGTTTACCGCTTTTCGCCAATCCACGAAATGTCACGGCCGGCTCGATTCGTCAGCTCGATCCTGCCATGACTGCCTCAAGAAGGTTGGAGGCTTTTGTTTATGATATCGCGGAGTTAAGGGGGTCGGGGGAAGCGAAGCTTCCCCCGACCCAACTCGAAGAACTTCAGCTTCTCCAGAAGCTCGGCTTCAAAGTCAATTCTCACTACAGACTTTGTGAAAATGTGGATGAGGTGATTGCCTATTGGAAAAAGTGGCAGGTTGAATCAAAAAAACAGGATTATCTGATTGACGGCATCGTTATCAAAGTTAATCGCCGCGATTATCAGGAGGCTTTAGGTTACACCGGCAAGGCCCCGCGCTTTGCCATTGCCTTCAAGTTTCCGGCCGAGCAAGTTACTACGGTCGTGGAAGATATCGTCCTTCAGGTGGGTCGAACCGGCACTATCACTCCGGTTGCTCACCTACGTCCGGTCTTAGTAGCCGGCTCAACTGTTTCCCGGGCCACTCTTCATAATGAAGATGAAATTAAAAGGCTAGATGTACGAATTGGCGATACGGTGATCTTGCAAAAAGCCGGCGACGTTATTCCCGATATCGTCAGAGTCTTGACCGAAATGCGTACCGGTAAGGAAAAACCGTACAAATTTCCAACGCATGTTGCGGAGTGCGGGGGAGACGGACGAATTGAGAGAATTCCCGGCCAAGCGGCCTGGCGCTGTGTTAATAAAGGAGGAGCAGCTCAACATCGACGGGAACTTTATCATTTTGCTTCCAAGCACGCCTTTGATATTGATGGTCTCGGTCCGAAGATCATTGACAAACTCCTTGACAATCATCTGATCACCGCCGGCAGCGACATCTTTACTTTGAAAGCGGGAGATCTTTCGGAACTCGAAGGTTTTAAAGAAAAATCAGTTAACAATTTATTGAAAGCAATTGAGAAGGCACGGCACGTTAGTCTGCCGCGCCTGATTATCTCGCTTTCCATTCCGCAAGTTGGCGAAGAAACCGCTTATGATCTGGCCGACCATTTTGGCAACCTTGATTCTTTGCGAAAAGCTTCTTTGGAAGAGCTGCAAGCGATTGAAGGGGTGGGGGATGTTGTAGCCAGTTCGATTCATCGGTGGTTTGGAAATAAAAATAACAGAGAGCAGCTTTCTAAACTTCTGAAAATAATTGAAGTGGAGAATCCTAGAAAGACGAAAGGGGCGGCCGCCATCCCAACAGGCGGCCGCCTATCCGATAAAACTTTTGTTCTGACCGGCACCATGGAAAAGATGGACCGAGACGAAGCGAAAGAAAAGATTCGCGCTCTTGGCGGCAGCGTTTCTGGATCCGTTTCAACCAAAACCGATTATGTCGTGGCGGGAGAAAATCCCGGATCAAAATTAACGAAAGCGGAAGAGCTCGGCGTGAAAGTGCTTGATGAAAAAGAATTTTTGAAGATGATTCAGTAAAGTCCGGCCTTCGGCCGGACTTTTTCTAATAAGCCCAAAGTAAGCTATAATTTTCTTATGGAAATTAAAGATATTGGAAAGCTGGCCGCTCTCTCACGTATTAATTTGCCGGATTCGGAGAAAGAAAGTTTGCTCAAGGAAATGGATGCCATTTTAGCATACGTGGATCAGGTCAAGGAGGCTACCGCGGCGCAAAGCGCCGCGGTAGCTCTCCATAAACCTTTCTCTCGAAATATCTTTAGAGAGGATGCAGAGCCTCATCCCGCCGGTGCTTTTAACGAAGCTCTTCTGGAAAGTTCTCCAGACCGGCAAGGACAATATATTAAAGTGAAAAAGATACTTTAGTTGTAAGTTTAAAGTGATTAATTTAAAAGATCTGACAATTAAAAAAGCTCATGAGCACCTCAAAAAAGGTGATTTTTCGCCACAAGAATTAACGGCAGCTTACTTAAAAAATATTGAATCAAAAAATAAGGATCTGCACATTTATCTGGAAGTTTTTGAAGACGCTCTAGAGAAATCAAAGACTATTTCTAAATTTGACAGTCCGATGTCCGGAATACCGGTTGCCCTGAAAGACAATATGCTAATTAAGGGAAAAATTTCTTCCTCTGGTTCAAAGATTTTGGAAAATTACATAGCCACTTACGATTCTTTTGTGGCCAGCAAACTTCAGGAAACAGGAGCCATAATCTTGGGGCGAACCAATATGGACGAATTCGCCATGGGCTCTTCCACCGAAAATTCCGCTTACGGAGTCACTAAAAATCCATATGATCCAGAAAGAGTTCCGGGTGGTTCAAGCGGCGGCTCCGCCGCCGCCATAGCCGCCGATCTGGCTCTGGCATCTCTCGGATCGGACACCGGCGGTTCAATCCGCCAACCAGCCGCTTTTTGCGGAGTAGTCGGTCTTAAACCAACTTACGGACGCGTCTCGCGCCGAGGTTTAATGGCCTTGGCCTCATCGCTCGACCAAATCGGTCCCTTTACTAAGACAGTTGAAGATGCCGAGATTTTTTACAACCTTATTCAAGGGAAGGATTCATTGGATAGCACCTCTCTGAAAATTGGAGAAGGAAATTCTAAAGCAGCGCCCAAGAAAATGAAAATCGGAGTGCCGTACCATTTTATGGAAGACGTTAATGAGGAAGTAATGAAGAATTTTAAAGAAGCTGTCAGCAAACTGGAAAGTCTCGGACACGAAGTCAAAGAAATTAAATTACCGAATGTTAAATATTCCTTGGCAGTCTATTACATCATTATGCCGGCCGAGGCCTCTTCCAACTTGGCCCGTTACGACGGAGTGAAATTCGGCTATCATCAAGAAGGCGGCAATTTATTGGAAGACTATCTCTTAACGCGCGGTTCCGGGTTTGGCAAAGAGCCTCGCCGCCGCATCATGCTTGGCACCTACGTTCTCTCAAGCGGCTATTACGATGCTTATTATGGTAGGGCCAATGAGGTAGCCAATCTGATTAAAGCCGATTTTGAAAGAGCTTTTGAGGAAGTTGATGTCGTTTTGACCCCAACCACCGCTTCGCCAGCCTTTAAGATTGGGGAAAAAGCGGCTGATCCGGTGGCCATGTATCTTTCGGATGTCTTCACAGTACCGGCCAACATTACGGGGTTGCCTTCTATTTCCATTCCTTCCGGCTTTACGGAAGTGGATGGTAAGAAATTGCCACTCGGTATTCAATTCACGGCACCTTTTTTGGCCGAAAATTTCTTGTTTGAAATCGGTAAACAATTTGAAGGGAGTAACAAGTAACAATAAATATTTAATTTAAAATGGCCGATGATGATAATAAAAAAGAGTCTGGGTCCGAGCTCGCCACCACTATTTTTGAAATAGTTTTCATTCTTATTATTTTTATTTATTTTCTAAATCAGGTCGGTGTTTTTATTTCCAGACACTTCTATTCGATTAATCAGAACGGAGCAACCAGCACGGCTGCCACTTCCTCGGGCATTTCGTTGTTGTTTTCCTCCATTGGGCATGGCTTTAGCAGCGGTTTTGCCCGAATTTTTCCGACTATTGAACTTCTGGCCATTTTTATTTCCGTCTTATTTTTAATGGGAGTGATTTATATTTTATTCAGACTCCATTATCTGGAGAGATTTCAGCGCGCGCGGGAGAAACGAGAGAGAACCATTAGAAGCGGATCAGTGGAAGTACCAAAGGGAAATATAAAATGGCAGAGAGTTCTGGATCATGTTAACAGTGAGAACCCGAATGATTGGCGTCTGGCCATTTTGGAAGGGGACATTTTATTAGGGGATTTGCTGGAGAAAATGGGTTATCACGGAGAGGGAATTGGCGAGATGTTGAAATCAGTAGAAAAGAGCGATTTTAATACCATTGATAACGCTTGGGAGGCTCACAAAATTCGAAATGCCATTGCTCATGAGGGCGCCGACTTCATTTTGTCACAGCGTGAAGCACGTCGGGTGATCGCTCTCTACGAGAGCGTCTTTCAGGAATTTCATTTTATTTAATTAACAAAAAATCCACCAAAGGTGGATTTTTTGTTATATCTTGTTGCGGGGCCCGGATTTGCACCGGGGCCTGGAGGTTATGAGCCTCCCGAGCTACTGTTACTCCACCCCGCTAAAAATTGTGGAGATTTTCAAATATACTCTAACTTTATTTTAATTGCAATTAAGGTTATATTAGTTGAACTTAATGTCGGGGTAGCTCAGTTGGTAGAGCACGGGACTCATAAGCCCGGGGTCGTGGGTTCGATCCCCACCTCCGACACTCGTATTTTGTAAAATACGAAAGTTGCGGCCATAGCTCAACTGGTTAGAGCACTCGCCTGTCACGCGAGAGGTTGGCGGTTCAAGTCCGCTTGGCCGCGCAATTAAAAAATCCGGCAAGTCTGTCCGGATTTTTTAATTGCGCGGCCAAAGCAAGCAAACTGCTTTGCTTGCGTGCGGACTTGAAAGGCGCAGCTATGTTTTCTCAGTAGAGAAAACAAGCGAGCCGGGGTCGCGACCGAGCTCTGCAGAGCGAGAGTTGTGACCAAGTCCGCAAGACATATTTTCCGCTTGTCTTTCTATTTCATGCTAGAATAAAAATCTTATCAACTATTCTCAAAAATATGTTTTACATTATCGGAGTCATCGTTCTTATATTAGTTCTTCTATCTTTGCGGGTAGTAAAAGAATACGAAAGGGGAGTGATCTTCTTTCTCGGCAAGTACACCAGCGTGCGCGGGCCCGGTCTGATTTTTCTCATTCCTGTTTTTGAGCAGATGACGCGCGTCACCTTGCGGACGATCACCATGAACATTCCTTCACAGAAGATTATCACTAAGGACAATGTCTCAATTGATATCGCCGCCGTCGCCTACTATCACATTGTTGATTCATCCAAGTCTGTTATCTCAATTGAGAATGTCTACAGCGCCGTCAATCAAATTAGCCAGACCACTGTACGAAATGTTGTGGGCCAATTTCAACTCGATCAGCTTCTTTCGCAGACTGTCGATATCAATACTCAAATTAAAAATGTTATTGACACTCACACCGAGCCTTGGGGCGTGCAGGTAACGGCGGTGGAAATCAAAGATATCACTTTGCCCGACAACATGCAGCGAGCCATGGCCAAGGAAGCCGAAGCCGAACGAGAAAGACGGGCCAAAATTGTGGCAGCTGAAGGAGAATTTCAGGCAGCGGTAAAACTGGGAGAAGCGGCTGACATTATCAGCGCTCATCCGGTGGCTCTGCAGCTTCGCACTCTTCAGACCATGTCGGAAATCAGCACTGAAAAAAATTCCACTATTATTTTCCCGGCTCAATTTATGACGAGCGTGCAGGAGGCGTTTAAGACTCTAGCCGCTGACAATAAAAAGACCGGTTAATTATTATTAATTTTTAAACCTATGAAAATTAAAGAAATTGCTTTCACAGCTTACGCCGTAAATGATATAGCTAAATCCAGAGAATTTTATGAAGGAGTTTTGGGATTAGTGCCAAATAATGAATTTGATGGCAGCAAAAATCCCGATTACGTCGAATACAACATCGGCTCCGGCACCTTAGCTATTGGTCATGCGCCGGATATGTGGAAACCATCAGAAGACGGTGCCTCAGTAGCTCTTGAAGTGGAGGATTTTGATGCCGCTATGGCTTTGATAAAGGAGAAAAATGTGCCGATTAAGATGGGTCCGCACGATTTCCCGACCTGTCAGATGATCGTCATTCAGGATCCGGATAAGAACAAACTGACTCTTCACAAGAGAAAGAAGTAATTGACAAAAGTATTGACAGAAAAGGTCGGCGCTTCGCGCCGACCTTTTCATTTCTTCAGATCCAATTTATATCCTCTGCCTGGCACCGTATGAATGAGTTTCTTCTTTCCGTCATCGACCTTGCGCCGCAGGTTTAAGATATGCGCCTCAATGGTATTAGAGAAGGGATCTCCATCAATGCTCCAGACGTGTTCCATGATCAAGCCACGGGAGAGAACTCGGCCGGCATTCTTCATAAAATATTCAAGAAGTAGAAATTCTTTGCGAGTTAAATAAATTTCTTTCTTACCCTTCCAGACCATTTGTCGTTCGCTATCCAGAACTAAATCGGCAAATTTTAGAGGATTATTTTGTACCAATCTTGGTCTCCGAAGAATAGCTCGAATTCTGGCCAGAAGCTCATGAAAAGAGAAAGGTTTGGCTACATAATCATCCACCCCGACATTAAGGAGCTTCACCCTATCCGGAATTTCCGCTTTTACCGAAAGCATTAGGATAGGCACTGTCTTATTAAGAGCTCGCAGTTCCTGACAAACCGCCAGGCCATCTTTCTTTGGCATGACATAATCCAAGATGATTAAATCGTAATCATTGGTTCGGGCTAGATACGAGCCCTTCTCGCCGTCTTCTGCCGTATCAGCCACAAAATTCTCCGCCTCAAGGCTGCTTTTCAGAAAAGCCGAAATGTTTTTGTCATCTTCAACAATTAATATTCGCACAATTCCTTAATTATATTTTAGGAAGTATTAAGAAGGCTAGCGGATATGGGGAAGACTCATAAAGATGATTTTAATCTTTCTTTATATATTTTTTAACTTAAATTGAAAATAACTTTAAAATCCTTTAGTATATGAAAACTCCTTGTGTGCACGCCCGATGATATATCCTCATGTCGTGAGACAGTAAATCGATCAGCCCTGCAGTGGAATAACGGCCAGGGGTCAGACGGTCTCTACACACAAGGATCGTTTGCCGTTGTAGCTCAGCTGGTAGAGCATCTCCATGGTAAGGAGAAGGTCCCCGGTTCAATCCCGGGCAACGGCTCCCAAATATGAAGCAGAAGAATGTATTTTTGCTGATTGGTACAATCGTAATTCTCATTTTGTTGGGATGGTTTATAGGGAGACCCGCAATAGCTGCTCATCAATGTGATAAAAAATCCTATCAGCGTGTACAGGAAATCAAAGGTGATAGAATCGATTATGAATATTTTTATCGTAGATGCCTGCGTAGTTATGGTATTCAGATACCAATAACTGATAAATTATTAGGCTAAGCCACCCTAGCTCAGTTGGTAGAGCACCGCTTTCGTAAAGCGGGGGTCCGCAGTTCGATCCTGCGGGGTGGCTCAATAATGAAAGACGATATCCAAAAAAAGATTGCGGAAATAGAAGCGCGCATGAGCGCGGCGGATTTCTGGCAGGATAAGGAGAAAGCCCAGGCTACTATTAAAGAGTTGCGGGAACTAAAGGCCGCGGCCGAAAACCCAGGCCGCGGCCCCTACGATTCCGGATCCGCCATCATCACCATCTTCAGTGGTGCCGGAGGCGACGACTCGGAGGACTTCTCCCGCATTCTTTTTGAAATGTATCGGAAATTTATTGAGCGAAAAGGCTGGCAGGCCATCATCCTGCATCAGAATCAAAATGATCATGGCGGTTTTCGCAATCTGACTTTTGAAATAAACGGCCGCAATGTTTATGGCACTCTAAAAAATGAATCCGGTGTGCATCGATTGGTTCGTCTCTCGCCATTCAACGCTAAAAAACTTCGCCACACTTCATTCTCAATGGTGGAAGTCATTCCAAAATTTGAAAAGCAGGCAGAATTTAAAATTCCGGAAGATGAGATTGAAGTAACCACTCAACGATCAAGCGGTCCCGGTGGTCAGAACGTTAATAAGCGGGAGACTTCCGTCCGCATTGTTCACAAACCAACTAAACTTTCCGTTCACGTGGACTCTGAACGCTCACAAGCTCAAAACAAGGAAAAAGCCTTGGCGTTGCTCGCTGGAAAGATCTACAACCTACAGGAGCAGGAGCGATTAGCCAAAGAAAAGGGCATGTATATTTCCAAAACCACTGACGCTGAATGGGGGAATCAAATCCGCTCTTACGTCATGCATCCGTATAAGATGGTCAAGGATCACCGCACCGACGTTGAAACCAGCCAGATTGACAAGGTCCTTGACGGAGACCTTGACGAGTTTATAGAAGCGGAGAAGAATCTATAGCAATATGGAACAAATACCATCAGCCGAAAAAGAAACTGAGAAGATAGAAAAATTCAATTTTCCTGAGATCGAAAATTTGGCAGAACCAATGATTGAATTATGTTCAAAACTAAAAAACAATTTTGATACGGGAAAGTATAGAACACTTCTTAGTGATGATATAGGTGGTCGTATCCCAACATTGGTCATAGCCAATGTATTAAAAAAGCTCCGTCACGACATCTCTGTAAGTTTTGTCGCTGCTGGTCATTCTACGCCCGGATCTGTTACGGGAAAGGAATGGAAAGGCCTTGTCAGGCATTTAAAAGAAAAAATCTCTCCCGAAGGGAGTGTCCTGCTTATCACCCAGTTCATTCATCACGGAGATACAATCGGCAAGTTATTACTAGCTCTACAACAAGCTGGTTTCAATAATATTGATGTTGCTTCTGCGAGAAGTTTATACCCCGAAGAGGTGCTAAATGTTGAATTTAATAATCAAACCTATATTGGAGACAGAAGTTCTACTATGGACATAGATTCTAAACACAATTTCTATACAGGGTTGGCTAAATCAGGAAAGACTTACAACCCTAGTCCGCAACTGTTAACCAAAGTCATTGAGGAAGAAGGAAGGGAGAGATTCATGCACCAAGAGATCGATCAAATATTTGATTTAAAACCAGACGATAGAGTAGATGTAATTAATGAAAAATTTAAAGATCCACACAAAAAGGCGATTTTTGAAGCCCGGATAAAGGAACCTCTTTCCGAAGAAGAAAAGATTCAGCTAAGAGAGAACATACTAAAAACCCGTGAAGATGTGAAAACTATGGCTGATTTAATCTTACAAAGAGTCTGGAATATAAAAGCGGAAAAAGGCCTTTAAATCTGGCCTTTTTCCGCTCTTGGATAATCTGCTATAATGGCAAGGCATGATTTATTTTGACAAGGTGACGAAAATTTATGCCGATAATTCCGTAGCGCTAGAGGATGTCAGCTTCAATATCGAACCAAACGAATTTGTCTCCGTAGTCGGCCAATCCGGGGCCGGCAAAACCACTCTAATAAAAATGATTCTGGCCGAGGAGTATCCGACTTCAGGCTCGGTCTTTTTCGAATCCACTAACGTTCACACACTGGCCAAAAACCAGATCAATAAATATCGGCGCCGTATCGGTACCGTCTTTCAGGATTTTCGCCTGCTACCCAACAAAACTGCTTACGAGAACATCGCCTTCGCTATGGAAGCGGCCGGCCGCACCGAAGAGGAGATTGCGGCGGATGTGCCGCACGTTCTGGAGCTAGTAGACCTTGGCCGAAAAATCTGGAACTTTCCACACCAACTCTCTGGTGGAGAAAAGCAGCGAGTGGCTATTGCCCGAGCAATCGTCAATCAGCCGGATCTCATCATTGCCGATGAGCCAACCGGCAACCTTGATCCGGTCAATACTTATGATGTCGTGCAAATCCTGAAGAAGATTAACGACCTTGGCACCACCGTCATTCTGACTACTCATAACAAAGGGGTAATTGATTCATTAGGGAAGAGAGTGATCACCCTCGAGCATGGTAAAATTCTTCGTGACGACAAGACGGGCAAATACATCCTATAATTAATCCTAAACCTACACTCTAACTTCTAACTTCTAATTTCTATGTGGACTAAAGTAAAAAGAGTAATCAGATCGGGTTTCATCAGCTTCTGGCGAAACGGTTACGTTTCGCTGGCTTCCGTTCTGGTCATGACTGTTACTCTTTCCGTGGTAGCGGCTCTAATCTTTGTCGGAGCGATGCTTCAGTCAACACTGCAAGGGATTAAAGACAAAGTGGATGTGAACGTTTACTTTCTGACCACCGCGCCGGAAGATCAGATTTTCAGCTTGGAGAATTCCATTAAAGCCCAGCCAGAAGTTCTAAACGTCACTTACACTTCTCGTGAGCAGGCTCTGAACAACTTTCGAGCCAAACACGCTACCGATCAGCTCACTCTTCAAGCCCTCGATGAATTAAATGACAATCCGCTCGGCGCCAGTCTAAACATTAAGGCCAAAGACCCGTCGCAATACGAGAGCATCGCCCAATTCGTGGAAACTAAAGCGGCCGCCATCTCACCGAGCTCGTCCATCATCGACAAGATCAATTACTCGGAAAACAAGGCGGCTATTGACGCCCTGAATCGCATCATCGATTCGGCCAATCGCATCGGCCTTATCCTGATGGTCTTCTTTATCCTCATTTCCATTTTAATCACCTTTAATACTATCCGGCTGGCAATTTATATTTCTCGCGAAGAAATCGCCGTTATGCGACTGGTAGGGGCTTCCAACATGTTTATTCGCGGGCCGTTTGTGACAGTCGGGCTTATGTACGGCTTCGTCTCGGCCGTTATAACTCTCGTGCTGCTTTACCCAATTACTTTCGGATTTGGGCCGCTCACGGCCAAGCTTGGCACCGGTTTAAATCTATTTGATTACTACATCCATCACCTCTGGCAAATCTCCCTCGTCATTTTAGGCGCCGGCTTAATCCTCGGCGCTATCTCCAGCTTCTTGGCCGTGAAGAAGTATTTGAAGATTTAAGTTACGGCCTGTGTATTGCTCTCTATAGAAAATGCTATAATAATCCCATTAATAGAATAAACATTTAAAACAATGGCAAAAGCAAATTCAGCCTTCATGAAACCGATGAATCTTAGTCCGGAATTGGAGGCCGTGGTGGGAAAGGGTCCAATGCCTCGCTCGGAAGTGGTGAAAGGCCTTTGGGTTTACATTAAGAAGAATAATCTTCAGGATGCCACCAATAAGCGAAATATTAATGCCGACGACAAGCTCACGAAAGTTTTTGGCGGCAAGAAAACAGTCAATATGTTTGAAATGACGAAGCTCGTCAGCGCTCATTTGAAATAAATTTTGGGGAAGGGAAGAAAAAGCCGGCGCCGGAGTTGAAAGCGCCGGCTTTTTCATTTCGTGATAAAATAACATTATTAATATGCCGAGAAATTTGTTGGTGATTAGGAAAAAATGAAGAAAAAGAGAAGTTCAAAATTTCCGGCCATTTTTCTAACATTTCTTTTGGTAATTGCCGTCCTGAATTTCTTGGGAACGGTTTTTCCTTTCAGTCCGGTCAAATATCAGATCGGAGATGAGACGAATAAAATTGCTACGACGGTTGCCAAAGTAAAAGACGCTCTAATTGGCATTGAAGCAGCACCCGTTGATAAGGTCCTCTATGATCAAAAAATGCTGGCGCTGGCCAATAATCCGCCGGTGCCGGCCTCCACTTCAACGGCAAGCAGCACTCACTCCACTTCCACGCCCAAATACCTCTGGCCTCCTAAAAGTGCCGTTTACCCTCTAACGGGAGCCATCCTGCCTTTTAACCGAATTGTGGCTTACTACGGCAACTTCTACTCCAAAGGCATGGGCGTCTTGGGCCAGTATCCGCCAGAAGAAATGCTCTCGCGTTTGAAGGCCGAAGTAGAAAAATGGCAGCAGGCGGATCCGGCCACACCCGTGGTTCCAGCAATTCACTACATTACCGTCACTGCTCAAGGGCTACCAGGGGCTGATGGTAAATATCGTTTACGTATGCCGGACGATCAAATAGACAAGGCTCTCCAGCTTGCTTCAGAAGTTAACGGATTGGTTTTTCTAGATATTCAAGTTGGACAGAGTGATTTACCGGCAGAGATTCCGCATCTGGATAAATACTTGCGGCTGCCAAACGTTCATCTGGCCATTGATCCCGAATTTTCCATGAAGCACGGCGAGAAGCCGGGTACTGTCATCGGCATCATGGATGCGACGGATGTAAACTATGCCGCTGATTATCTGGCTCGGTTGGTAAGAGAAGGGAATTTGCCTCCAAAAATTTTAATTGTTCACCGCTTCACTGAAGGAATGGTGACTAATTATCAAAATATTCGATTGCAGCCGGAAGTGCAGATTGTCATGGATATGGATGGCTGGGGACCGCAGGCTAAAAAGATCGGCACTTACAAGCAGGTAATCTATCCGTACCCGATTCAATTTACCGGCTTTAAACTCTTTTATCGAAACGATACCGTCTATTCTTCCAGCACCATGCTTGCCCCAAAAGATCTTTTGAAATTGCGACCGATTCCGAGTTATATCCAATACCAATAGCCTCCAATTCTTGACACCCTTACCCCTGTGATATAATCAGCTCACAAAAGGCTCCAAATTGTAATGAAGCACCTCTTTTCTAAAATAGCTCTCTTCTCTTTAGCCCTCCTTCTTCTATTCCGCTCCTCTTCCATCACTCTTCTTGCCAAAGAAGAGACCACTGCTGCCCCAATTAGAAGATCTGCAAACTCCTCCCTCCTCCTCAAACCCTATCTCTCTCTTCTCTTAAAACACTCTCCCTTCTCCTCTCTCTTAATCACCCCAGCCTACGCTGCTGAAGGAAGCTCCTCTCCCTCTCTTCTCTCCTCCCTCCTTAACTTCTTCAAAAATCTCTTCGCAAAGCCTACGACTGTAGAGATTATCAATACTACCCCCACCGCTCCAAAGACTCCTACTCCAGCTCCCATCTTCAACCCTCCCGTTTCCACTCCTCCAACCTCTACCTCAAACCTCATCCACAACACCACCATCATTAATGGAGTGACAGAAGCAGAACTAGATTCCAAACTCTCAAAACTCGACCAAGAGCTGCGCTCTCTCATCTCCGGCATTTCCACAAGTGGAAATGCCTCCACCACCGTCAACAACTACATCACCTACTCTGGTGGAGGAGGCAGCATCACTCTTCAAGGCTCACCCTCTCAAGCTGACATTAAAAATATCCAGAACCAGATTACAAACATCACCACCACTCCTGGAAATCCTTTCAACCAATCACTGAATACCACTGACTCACCGACATTTAATCACCTGACTCTCACCGGAGCAGCCACCTCAACCTTTGCCGGACCACTCTGCGCCACCACATATTATGGAGATGGATCACACTTAACCGGACTCTCTTCTTTCTCTACTACCACATTAAACAATTTGAATCCTATTCAAGTGGGGTTCCAGAACTCTGCCACAGGGGCCAACGCTAGTGCGGTGGGGTTTTGTAATGTAGCGGGCAGTCTTCGCGGTTCTGCATTCGGTTTTTGTAATACTGCGAGTGGGAATTATTCCTCCTCTATTGGATTTAAAAATTGCGGAAGCGGGCAGTCTTCGGTATCTATTGGTGGGTACAATGTTGCTTCGGGTTTTATTAGTACTGCGATTGGTGCGGGCTCTGCAGCACTGGGATTTAATACGGCCAGTGGCTATAGAAGCATAGCTATTGGGCAAAATAACACATCTTCAGGCTGCTGTACTACCGCCTTGGGCTTTCAAAATATTGCAGGATACCTTCGTACATCTGCAGTTGGAATATCGAATACCGCTAGTTGCGTAAACAGCGTCGCCGTAGGATATAGCAATAATTCGACTAGTAGAGATAGTGTCGCACTTGGCGTCTGTAATACATCAAGCAGCTATTATGGGACAGCTATTGGATCAAGAAATTGCGTTTGCGCGGGTGCAACTCATGGATCTGCTATTGGTTATCATAATATTGCTTCCGGCGGTCATAGTACCGCCTCGGGGTACTGCAATGTTGCAGACGGGTTTAAAAGTTCGGCTCTGGGACAATTTAATACCGCTTCAGGCTACGGGAGCAGTGCATCGGGTTATAGCAATTCGGCCTCCGGCTGCTACAGCTCCGCGTTGGGCTACAGTAATCTGGGGTGTGGTAGAAGAAGCACCGCTGTAGGTTTTGAAAACCATGCTTATGGATGTGACAGCACCGCCTCAGGTTTTTATAACCATGCTCTGGGTTATTTAAGTGTTGCTTTCGGAGCTAATACCGAAGCATGTGGGGGTGGAGCCCTCGCCATCGGTTCAGGAAGCGCTTCTGGATATAACGGACCTTTAAATACCGTTGCTTCAGGAATAAATTCAGTCTCGGTTGGAACTAATTCGGGATATTATGGAAAAGCCAATACTGCTTCGAGTAACTACTCATCAGCATTTGGAGTAGGGAATACTGCTTCAGGTCAATATAACACTGCTTTAGGTACCTCCAATAGTGCTTATGGTTCTTATACCGCTTCAGTAGGAACGTTTAATTGCATTGCATCTGGTATTTTATACGGTTCTGCTTTTGGTTATTCTAATAGTATTTGTGCTCAGGTTAATGGGGGCGCATTCGGTAATCAAAACACTGTCTCTGCTAGCTATTCTTCTGCTTTTGGTATTGAAAATACTGCTTCATGTATTCGTTCCTCCGCATTTGGTTTAGGTAACACCGCCTCCGGCTGTAAAAGTTCCGCCTTCGGCTACTTCAACACCGCCGCAGGAGTTGACGGTCTAAGTTCCGCATCTGGGTATGCCAACGTCGCTTGCGGTTATAAAAGTTCTGCTTTTGGCTCCCAAAATCTCGCTTTAGGAAATAGAAGTACTGCTTCCGGATATTATAATCAGGCGTGTGGTAATGACAGCTTTGCGGCGGGGGAAGGAAATTCATCTACGGGTCTTCAATCTATATCTGTGGGTTTCGCTAACGTAGCATCAAACTTCAGAGCTAATGCAGTTGGAGCATTTAATACTGCTTCTGGGTATAGGAGTTCAGCTTCGGGGTATTGTAATACCTCGAGTGGTTGTTTAAGTTCCACTTTTGGATATATAAACACCGCCTCAGGCACTTCTTCAAGCGCCTCCGGCTTCTACAACACAGCCTCGGGAATTTACTCCTCAGCTATCGGTTATTTGAACATTGCGTCTGGTCCAACTTCTAGTGCATTAGGTCACAGAAATGCGGCTTGCGGCTCCTACTCAACAGCTATGGGTAACCAGAGTACTGCTTCTGGTTATCATTCCACTGCTTCGGGTTACAGAACCTGTGTTTCTGCATCAGGAGCGTCGGTATTTGGTGGAGGGGGAAATAGTTTTAACTTACTCACCAACTCCGTCGCCTCCTCCACCCTCATCGGCCCTCGTCAAAGTGCCGCCATCCACATCTGCACCTCAGGCGGCGGTGCCTCCATCCAATTTTGCGGCTACGGAGCGGGAACTCTAACCACCAATGCCTCTGGTGTAATCACCGCAGCCTCAGATGAGAGACTAAAGAATATCAGCGGCTCCTTCAATAGAGGACTAGCAGATCTAGAAAACATCAATCCAATCATCTACTCCTGGAAGGAAGGTACAGGCCTCGAAGACGGAGGAACTTACGCAGGCTTCTCTGCTCAGAATATCCAAAGCGCTATCCCTGAAGCAGTCACCACAGGACCTAACGGCTTCCTTAACCTCCAAGACCGACCAATCATGGCTACTCTGGTAAATGCGGTGAAAGAACTAGACCAGAGAGATGCCTCCACCACAGAAGCACTCTCTAACCTCGAGATCCGAGTCTCTTCCATTGAGTCACTCTCCACCCTAGGAGGAGGCGTCTCCGTAGGAGACGCCATCATCGGCGCCCTTCAAAGCTTTGGCGCCGAGGTAGTAGACGGCATTGCTTACTTGAAGAATGTGTTTGTGGAGCATCTGACTGTCGGATCACCAGAGAAGCCGACGGGGATTACGGTTTATAGTAAAAACGGCACAGCATTTTGCTTAACAGTAAATGATGATGGAACTCCAATTAGTGCCCCCGGAAAATGTGAAGACGCTACCTCTACACCCTTGACTTCAGGCAACATCATTACAGTGGATTCAAATAACAATACGGTTGTAGTGCCCGATAACAGTGCCGCCGGAGGCGGCACTGTTGAAAGCGCGAGCTCCACTACGGACAATAGTGCGAGCGCTTCTTCCACAGAAACAGTTTCTTCAGAAAGTGGCACCTCTACAGGAAATACTATTGAGCCTGCTCCAGAAAATTAATATAGAGCGTTAAAGGCCAAAAGATCAGTACATAAGAGAATTTTTATCTCTTCTTTATTTCTCTGTGATAACATTCTGGCATGACGCAGGCCGAAGCTCTGACTATTTTAAAAATGGGGAAGAATGTATATCTCTCCGGCCCGGCCGGCAGTGGCAAGACTCATACTCTGCGCGCCTACATTGCTTATTTAAGAGAAAAGAATATTGAAGTGGCCGTGACCGCTTCTACCGGTATTGCCGCTACGCATCTTGGTGGGATGACTATTCATTCCTGGAGCGGTCTCGGGGTAAAAGATAGTTTGTCAGAGTGGGATATTGATATGCTGGAGTCAAAGCAGAATCTCTGGAAAAGATATCAGGCCACGAAAGTGCTAATTATTGACGAGATCTCAATGCTGCATCATTTTCGGTTTGATCTGTTGGATCGGCTTTGCCGATCCTTTAAGAGAAATGAGGCCGCCTTCGGCGGCCTACAAGTTGTCTTATGTGGTGACTTTTTCCAGCTCCCGCCTGTCTCTCGAGCCGGCGAGAGAGCGCCAGAATTTGCCTACAAATCAAAGATCTGGAAAGAGATGGATTTGACCGTTTGTTATCTCTCCGAGCAGCATCGCCAAAGCGATAGCGCCTATTTTTCGCTACTCAGCGCCATTCGAGAAAATAATGTAGATGAAGAAGTTTTGGAACATTTGCGCAGCCGCTTTAAGAAAAGATCGAGCTCGACTCTGCCGCCGACTAAGCTTTTCAGCCACAATGTTGATATTGATGTCATTAATAATAATGAGCTCGAAAAACTCTCGGGAGAAGCTCGGACTTTTCAGATGGTTTTTCGTGGGCGCAAACCTCTGACTGACCTTTTGGCCAGAAGTTGCCTAGCGCCGGAGAAATTGACTTTGAAAATCGGCGCTCGAGTGATGTTCGTCAAAAATAATTATGAGAAAGGCTTCATCAACGGCACTTTGGGGGAAATAGTCGGCTACGACGAAGCTAACAATCCTTTGGTCAAAATCTCTTCAGGCAAAATTCTGACCGCCTCTCTCGAAAGCTGGCGAATCGAAGAAGAGGGCAAGGTTCTGGCGGAAATCATTCAAGTACCACTTCGATTGGCCTGGGCCATCACCATTCATAAAAGTCAGGGCATGAGTCTCGAAGCGGCTGAGATTGATCTTTCAAAATCATTTGTGGCCGGCATGGGGTATGTGGCCCTGTCACGAGTAAGGAATCTTGAGGGACTGACTCTCCTTGGCCTTAATCAGACGGCTCTCTTGGTGAACGGCGAAGTTTTTGAAGTGGACCAAAAACTTCGTCAGCAATCCGAAGAAGCTAGAGCCGAACTTTCGGAAATGGATCCGGAAACCATCGAGCGCCTTCAGGAAGAATTTGTGCGCCGAAACGCTTCAACCAAAACAAAAAATAATGAAAATCTCTCCACTCATCACAAGACTAAACTGTTAGTACTAGAGAAAATGTCACTGGAGAAAATTGCCAAGGAGCGCGAACTAAAAGAGGGAACCATCATCGATCATCTAGAAACTTTAATTGAAGATAATGAGCAGATTGATATTAGTTACATTAAATCGGCCAAGTTTAGCGACTCTCGTTTCAAAAAAATTGAGAAGGCCTTCAAAAAATCCTTTGAAAAACATGGCGACACTCGTCTGACGCCAGTCAAAATAATGCTTGGGCCCGGCTTTTCCTACGAAGAGTTAAGATTAGCCAGACTTTTTATTGATTTGGAGTGATTGATCGGCTCCGAAGCTTCGCTTCGGAGCCGATTGACAAAAAGGGGAAGTGGCAGTTATATAAAAGGCATTAATCGTTAATTTAGCCGCGCATGAAAACCCTGAAATTTAGTGCCATATCTCTAGTCATTTTAGGAGGTTTTTTACTCCTCCCACTCTCTACTTTTGCCGCCGTTCCGAGTCTTAGTCTAACTACTTTTAGCAATAGCCAAGTCCAGATTGCCGTCAACGGTGATCCTAACTCTTCCGTTAATCTCTACTACTATTCGCCGGGCACCTCTTTTCTCAATAGTGTCGGAAACATTGGCAGCACTAACGGTAGCGGCTATTTCTCTACCATCATCAGTAACGGTACTTACAATATTCCGTCAGGCGCCAACACTTATGTCAGCGTTAACGGTCAGCAATCAAACCAAGTCAGCTGGCCCTACACTAACGGCAACAATAATGGTTCAATTTCTTTCAGTCAGAACAATATTAATTTAAGTTACGGTCAGAGTACGACCGTCACTGTTTACGGAGGTTCCGGCTCTTACTACATCTCTTCCAATTCCAATCCGAATTTCGTTAACGCTTACGTCAGTGGCAATCAGGTGTATGTTTCGGCTCCAAACAATCAATATACCGGCGGCTCAGCCACTATCGTTGTCTGTTCGAACGGCAACGGAGCCTGCGGCTCTCTTTACGTTAATCAGGGCGGAGGCTCTTACAATCAGGTAACTTTCAGTCAAAATAATCTTTCGGTAAACGTTGGCCAAGGCGTACAGGTTAGCATCTACGGTTCAGGTAGTTATTACATCTCAAATAATTCCAATCCAAACGCTGTCTCTACTAACATTAACGGCAGCGTTTTAAATGTTTACGGCAACAATTCTGGCTCAGCCACTATCACTGTCTGCACCAATGGGGGAGTATCCGGTTGCGGCACTCTCTACGTCAATGTAGTTAATAACGGATACTATGGCGGCGGCACAAACGGCTGCTACTACAGTAACGGTTATTACAATTGTCCAAACAATAATTACAACTACAACAATAACGGCTGTTACATCAGCAATGGTTACAACATTTGTCCAAATAATTACAACAACAATGGAGTGGTTTACACACAACCAACAACTTCCGGAATATACGGCACCCCATCAGCCGGAGTCTTCCTTAATCAGGTTCCAGCCACGGGCGCTCATCTCGATTTAAAAGTGATTCTCTTCTTTAGCGGTCTCTTTATGTGGAGCGCTTTTCTGGCCTACCTTTACTTCACTCATCGAAAGTTCAAAGCGGCTTTAGCTCGCGAAGAGATCGGTTACTAGTCCCTCTCTATTGACCTTCCTTAATATTTGTTGTTAAAACTTCGTATGTAACGAAGGGCTTTCTAATTCGTTATCTAATATAGGTCGGTTTCTATTAGCAATTAAAGCTTAGCTTAAAAATTATGAAGAAAATTACTTCAATTATGTTTGCTATGGTGCTTTTGGCCGCTTTTGCTTCCTTTACTCTTAGCGCTCATGCTCAGGTAACCAGCACTACCACCTCGACCACTACTGTTGTTACTACTAGCGGCAGCACTACCAGCCCAGGAACTACCGGTACAACCGGAAGCACTGGTACCACCGTTTCTCCTCCATATGGACCGTTTTACGGTCAAGCTGTGGCCGGAGAGACTGGCGCCGTTAACACTGTCTCACCTGGTTTCCCAACCACTGGTCTTAGCGGCTTGATGACGACTAACGTTACGTTCTTAGCTCTCGGAGCTTTGATGGTAGCTCTTAGTCTCATTTATTCTTACCGACGCTGGGGCAAGTTGATCTAAAGCATCTAAAATCGCAAGAAAAAGAAAGACGGCCGCTTCGCGGCCGTCTTTCTTTTTGTATAATCAAAAGATGAAAAAGCGAATCATTCTTCCAATTATTTTAATTGTTTTGGGACTTGTCGTTATCGGTTACGTTTTAACCAGAGCGCTCTTTTACGCCCCTGATTCCGAAATAAATTTGCCTTCAAGTGTTGCCAGCTCTCCCGATGTACCAGCTGAACACCCGAAAGAATTACAAATTCCTTCAATTAACGTTGATGCCAAAGTACAAGAAGTGGGTATTACTAAAGCGGGCAACATGGGCGTGCCAAATAACTACACCGACGTGGGCTGGTACAAGTATGGAACTTTACCAGGACAAGACGGTAGCGCCGTCATTGCCGGCCATGTTGATAATGGATTGTCCCTTCCCGGTGTTTTTAAAAATCTAAATCAAGTTCAAAAAGGAGATAGTGTTTACGTCATCTCTCAAGATGGAACCAAACTCCGTTTTGTAGTTACGGACATTTCCGTTTATGGTTATAAAGATGATACCTACGATGTTTTCAACCGCGCTGGCGCCTCATGGTTACGTCTTATTACTTGCACCGGCGAGTGGTTGCCGGCCGCGAAAACAGACGATCATCGGCTTGTGGTGACTGCTCGGCTGGCTTCCTGATGTCAAGACTTCTGTCAATAGGTTCTTGGCAATTGGCCCATGTTACAATTGAGAAATGCAAAGGTGGCATATTTTTCTAAGCAGTCTTTTCTTTGTCCTCGGTTTCTCAATTATTTTTTCTCTGGTCGGAGTCTTACTTCAGACCGTTTTGGCACATGCCTCAATTGAAGTAGAGAAGTGGCTCGGCTGGATTGGCGGAGCAATTATCATTCTCTTCGGACTGTTTCTATTAAAACTTTTTACTCCAGCTTTTTTGGAGCGCACTCACACCATTGCTGTTAAGAAAAGATTCGGCTCATATTATCTAACCTCCTTTGTCTTTGGTGCCGCCTTCGCCGTTGGCTGGACCCCTTGCGTTAGCGCTGCTCTTGGAGCGATTTTGGCGCTGGCCGCCACCAAATCGGCCAGCGCCTTTCTCCTGCTTTTCTCTTACACTCTAGGACTAGGTATTCCATTTTTATTGGTCGGTCTTTTCACCAGCCAGGCCCAGAATTTAATTGATCGAGCCGGCAAATGGTTTCAGTATTTTCAATATTTTTTTGGAGTGATTTTAATTGTGATTGGCGTCTTTGTTTTTACCGGTGAATTGAGCACCATTGCCAACCTTTCCGCTCTTTCAAATATTCTTGACTCTCTTCAACTAACCGCCACCTTCGGTGGCGAAATTTCTTCGCTGACCTTCATCAATCTGGCCGTGGCCTTTCTGGCCGGTCTTGGCTCTTTCTTAAGTCCGTGCATCCTGCCGATTATTCCCGGTTTCCTTTCGTATCTCGCTTCCACAGCAG
The DNA here is from genome assembly GCA_035652395.1 of Candidatus Paceibacterota bacterium. NCBI lineage: Bacteria > Bacillati > Minisyncoccota > Minisyncoccota bacterium. The sequence goes on from DASRDX010000009.1 coordinate 50,097, forward strand.
TTAAATCAAATTAATGAAGAAGAAAAATATTTTATTAATCATAGCAGTGGCGCTAATTGTAGTAGCTATTGGGTATCTCGAAGCAAAAAAACCGGCCTCCATTAATTCCCCGGCGGAAGACATTGTGGTTTCAGGCAATTTAAATGCTTCGAGTAGTAGCTCGAGCAGCACTGTAGCTGATCGGTCTTCCATTCAGGCGGCCAAAGCTCGAGAATTCTCCCGGGCCAAGGAATTCGTCGACCCAACTGGATTTATAAATACCAACTCTTTCAAACTCTCGGACTTAGTCGGTCACAAAGTTGTCCTTCTCGATATTTGGACTTACAGCTGCATTAATTGCCTGCGTACCATTCCGTATCTCAACGCTTGGTATCAGAAATACAAAGATGATGGATTAGTGATTGTCGGAATTCACTCGCCGGAATTTAATTTTGAGAAGGACTACAATAATGTCTCGGCAGCCGTTAAAAAATTAGGGATTCAATATCCCGTAGTACTCGACAGCAATCATGGCATCTGGAATGCTTACCAGAATCTTTACTGGCCTCGCGAGTATTTAATCGACATTGATGGATTCATTGTTCATGACAAGATTGGGGAAGGTGATTATGACGGAACAGAGAGGGCTATTCAGACGGCTCTGAGGGAGCGCAGTGATGCTTTGGGGCTTAATTTAAATATTCCAAGCACCATCGTCTCGCCCGCAGACGTCATTTCAATGGATGAAAATAAAATTGGCAGCAAGGAAACTTATTTCGGATCGGCGCGCAATGTTTTTCTGGGAAACGGTGAGCAAAATTACAGCGGCAACCAAAAACTAACTTTGCCTGCCGAGATCAATCCAAACACGCTTTATCTTGATGGAACATGGAACTTCACAAATGAGTATGCGGAAAATACGGAAGCTGGAGCCAAGATCGTCTATAAATACAGCGCCAAGAATGTTTATCTGGTGGCAAGTTCTAAGAGCGGAGTGAAACTAAAAATTTTAATTGACGGCGCGCCAATTGACGGGCGCGCCGGCTCCGATGTCGGTGCCGACGGCACCGTTACCGTCAAAGACAATCGTCTCTACGACATTGTTCATGGCGCCGATTACGGCACTCATACTCTAGAGATAGATATTGAGAACTCCGGTCTCGATGCTTTTACATTTACCTTCGGTTAGCTCCAGAGAGAGTGTATAAAAGTTCGCTTCGAATCGGCTTGGAAATATGGCGGTAAGGAGTAGAATAGGTTTAACGTCCTAATAGATGACAGGACGCCATTATTAATTTAAATTAAATTTATGAGTAGAAATGCTTGGATAACGATTATCGTTATCATAGTACTAGTAATCATTGTTTGGGCCGCATATGCAGCTATGCATAATTCAAGTTCAAACACGCAGACTGCTTCCACTACCTCTGATCTTACGACGGGAGAAAATGGAGCAAATGGTCAGACTAATTCGGGAACCGCTGGAACGGGCGGCGCGGGTCCAGTAGTAGTTAGCACCACTAACTCCACTACGACCGTTATCACCGGAACGAACACTAAAAGTTTTACCATTCACGGGCAGGACTTTTCTTTTAGCCCGAACCAGATCAGTGTTAACAAAGGAGATACCGTTAAAATCACCTTCGTTAGCGACAACGGCAGCCATGACTTGGTAGTAGACGGTTATAATGCCCGCACCAACGTTCTAACTACCGGCAAAAGCCAGACTATCACTTTCTTAGCTGACAAGGCTGGCAGCTTCCAGTTCTACTGCTCAGTCGGCAATCACCGACAGATGGGCATGACGGGTACCTTGGTAGTCAAAGGATCCAATTAGTTGAAAGACTTCAGCCAAGCCCTTTGGACTAAAACAAAGGGCTTGGCTTTTATTTAACTCTTCCCTATGAAATTCATAGACAATTTTCTGGACAATATCACCATGTATGGCCTCCTGCTCTACGGCCTTTTAATTCTGGCGGTGATTTCCATTGTCTTAAGTCTTTTTGGTCTTGTGGTCTTTAGTCCGCTCTCTCTAATCGGTGCCCTGCTTACCTTGATTCTGGTCGCTGGTCTGGTTAATTATCTTCTCGGCTGGGTTTTTAAAGTGCCTCTGAATCAAGAATCCTCCCATATCAGCGCTCTGATTCTTTTCTTTGCTCTGACTCCGCTACTGGATCTCCACAGCTTCTATCTTTTAGTTTTGGCGGCGACGCTCGCCATGGTTTCCAAATATCTTCTCAACACGGGCGGTCGGCATCTCTTCAACCCAGCCGCTATTAGTCTAGTCATTTTAGACATTAGCGGTCTGGGCGGTACCGCCTGGTGGATTTCAGTGCCAGTGCTGGTGATTCCGGTAATTATTCTAGGTTTCTTAGTAGTCAAGAAAATCCGGAAGTTTCATCTTTTCAACGCTTTTGCCCTAACTAGTTTGATTGTTTTTCTCATAACCCGCTGGTCAGGAGGTAGTCTACTTTCCAATTTAGAGCAAGCCATTCTTTACAGTCCCTTGATTTTCTTCGGATCGATAATGGTAACCGAACCTTTGACCATGCCGCCTACAAAGATTAGCCGAATCATTTACGGAATTATTATCGGTCTACTTTTTTCTTTATCGTATCGACTGGGACCGATTTATTCCACGCCGGAATTAGCCCTGATTATCGGCAACGTTTTTTCCTATTTTGTCAGTTTTAAGTCGCGGGTTCGTCTGGCATTTGTAGAGAGCCAAACTATCTCCAGTCATACCTTTAATATCACTCTGGAGCCGGAAAGGCCCTTTCAGTACAAAGCCGGTCAGTATATGGAATGGACACTACCTGACGTGTCCTTCAATAAAAAAGGCAATCGCCGCTACTTCACCATCGCTTCTTCGCCAACCGAGTCTAAAATTCATCTCGGTATCAGTTATGATCCGGCTTGGCCAAGCCGGTTCAAGGAGAAATTACTAAAGCTCGGAAAAGGGGACAGCCTGTTCGCTCACGGGGTGGCGGGTGATTTCGTTCTGCCGGATAATTCGGATCAGAAAATGGTTTTCATTGCCGGCGGCATCGGAATAACGCCATTTAGAAGCATGATTAAATATCTTTCCGACAAAGGCGAAAAACGGCCGATCACCCTTTTTTATTCGGTTCACACGAGCTCGGAGTTGGCTTATGAGGATGTCTTCGGCCCGGCCGAGCAAGCGGTCGGTCTGAAAAGAATAAATGTAATCACTGACAAAACGAATAATTCCGGCGAGCCATCGCGAATCACTCCGGATCTGATTAGAAAAGAAGTGCCGGATTATCGGGAGAGACTTTTTTATCTCTCCGGTCCGCCGAAGATGGTAGAAGCTTTCAAGAAAATCTTGACCGAGATGGGAGTTTCAAGATCACAAATTAAGACGGACTTCTTCATCGGTTACGCTTAACTTGCCATTATTAATTTTCCGCTGTAAGGTTAATAAACATTTTCATGAAAATCTGGACATATATTAAAGCTCACAAGATTATTACTGCCATTGTAGTCGTAGTTGTTTTGGTTGGCGGCTATATTGCTTACAAAAAAATTGCGGCCGCCAATGCGCCGACCCAATATATTATGGGCGCTGTTACCACTGACACCTTGGTCGCTTCAGTAGAGGGGACTGGACAGGTTTCGGCTAAAAATCAGCTCGATATCGTCCCTCAAGGCTCTGGCCAAATTGTCAGTATTCCGGCCAAACAAGGGGCGATTTTAAAGGTAGGACAGACCATTGCCGTTATTGATGAAAGGAGTGCCAATGTCTCTTTAGCTCAAGCCAAGGCCAGTCTGGATAGTGCTCAAGCTAATTACAATAAAGTTATAAACGGCGCTACTACGGCCACGGTTAATCAGAGCCAGGTGGGGGTTCAGACTGCCCAAACCAACCTCCAAAACAGTATTCAAAGCGCTTACACCCAGACTGATAATTTAATTAGGACTGATCTGGATAAATTTTTTAACGCCGCCACTTCTTATTCGCCGCAATTCCAAGTTTCTTTTTACGATAGTTCCAGCGGATCCACTATTGTTCTAAAACCCAATGATCAAAATCAAATTCTGACTCTAAATGCCGAGCGAGTGGATATCGGCAAGACCTTAATTAACTGGAGAGCCGATATCAGCGCCACTTCCTCTTTTGATGTTGACGCTCAAGCCGCTCACACCATTCAGTATTTAAATCAAATTCAGAAATTCATTAATGATATCGCCGATGCCGTAAATTCCATTTCTCTTTCCCAGACTAAATATCAAAGTAACATTGATACCTTTAAAACCGATGTCGCTTCCGCCCGCTCGACTGTGACCAATTTAATTTCCAATATTCAAAGCAATCAGCAGGCACTCTCAAGCGCCAGAGCCAGTCTATCTGTCACCACCGCCCCGGCCCGCGCCGAAGATGTAGCTAGTGCCAGAGCCAGTTTGGAGAGCGCCCAAGCTTCCTATCAGGCGGCTTTGAACACTTACAACAACAACATCATTAAGGCTCCTTTTGAAGGCACTTTAGCCGTTCTCAATATCAAGGTAGGAGATGTGGTAGGTGGTTCAACCGTGGTGGGCACTCTGACCACTTCTCAGAAGCTCGCCGAGATTACCTTAAATGAAGTGGATGTGGCCAAAATCGCCTTGGGTGAAAAAGTCACCTTAACTTTTGACGCCCTCCCCGATCTTACTATCGAGGGCACGGTAGCCGAGATTGATACGGTTGGAGCTGTGACGCAGGGAGTGGTGGATTACACCGTTAAGATTGGCTTTGATACGCAGGACACTAGAGTGCTGCCAGGCATGAGCGTTTCCGCTTCCATTGTTACTTTAACCAAACCGAATGTTCTATTAGTGCCGACAGCTGCGGTGAAAACCAGTCCTTCTGGTAAAAGTTATGTTCAGAAAATTCCAGGCATCACTACAGCAGGACCTATCTCAACTAAAACTAAACCGGTCAATGTTCCGGTAGAGATTGGGGAATCAAACAACACCCAAACTGAAATCGTTTCCGGTCTGAATGCCGGAGATGTGATCGTTGTCCGTACACTCACAAGTGGTAGCAGTGTCACAGCTGGAAGTGCCAATTCAGCCAGTGCCGGTAACCGAACCTTCTTTGGCGGAGGGGCTGCCGCTGGAGGCGGCAGCCGAACTATCAGTCGGTAGACGAAGCCTACCAACAAGTCGTTCTCGCGGTCTTAATTAGCACAATCTAATGATTGAATGCCAGCACATCACTAAAATCTATAAAAATGGGGACAATGAAACCTTTGCTTTAAAAGATGTCAGTTTGAAAATTGAAGATGGCGAATTCGTAGCTATCATGGGTCCTTCCGGTTCCGGCAAATCAACTCTGATGCACATTTTAGGGGCTCTCGATACTCCCACTTCCGGCACTTATATTTTAGACGGGGAAGATGTTTCCAAACTTTCCGACGATGAACTTGCCGCCATTCGGGCCAAGAAAATTGGCTTCGTCTTCCAAGCTTTTAATTTATTATCGCGCACTACTGCTATCAGAAATGTGATGCTGCCACTGGTTTACTCGGGCGTAAAAACGACCGAGAGAGAAGAATTAAGTGCGGCAGCCCTGCGGGCCGCCGGCCTCTCCGAAGATCGCTGGCATCACCGATCCAACCAGCTCTCCGGCGGACAAATTCAGCGAGTGGCCATTGCCCGAGCCTTAGTCAATGATCCTTCGGTTATTATGGCGGATGAGCCAACCGGCAATCTCGATTCCAAGACGGGTGAAATCGTTCTCGGAACTTTTGAGAGATTAAATAAAAATCACGGTCGAACCATCGTTCTGATCACCCATGAAGTGGAAGTGGCCGAACATGCTGATCGTATTATTCATTTAAGAGACGGAGAGATTGTCAGTGACAGTAAAAGTCATCAAAAAAGATTGGCTGACGCTAATAAAGTATGAACGTAAAAGATTTATTTCAAGAAACCCGAAGCTCTCTGCTTAGTAACAAGGTCAGATCTTCCCTGACTGTGCTGGGTATTGTTATAGGTATTGCCTCCGTTATTGCCATGTTAGCTATTGGCAACGGCGCTAAAGCTCAGATTCAGTCGAGCATTGAAGGGCTGGGTTCAAATCTTCTGACTATCCTCCCTGGAGTAGTTCAACCCGGCCGAGGTATAGTCTCAAGCGGCCGAGGAGCGGCCCAGAACCTGAAAATTACTGACTTGCCCGTTATCGAGTCAATTCAGGGAATTGGAGCTATCTCACCTGAAGATTCTAAAAGATTTCAGATCGTCTCCTCACTGGGGAACAATACTAACACCACAGTTACAGGTGGTTTGCCTGTTTATTTTGATATTCATAATTTAACTCTGGGTGAAGGAAATTTTTTCAATGATGAGAGCGAAAGAAGCCTGCGACGGCAAGCCGTCTTAGGAGCTACCGTTGCTACCGATCTTTTTGGAGACACTGACCCAGTCGGCAAAGAAATTAAAATCAACAATTCACTCTTTACTGTCGTCGGCGTTCTGACTAAAAAGGGCGGAGTCGGTTTTTCCGGACCGGACGATATGGTAGTGGTTCCGTTAAGTGTCATGCAGAGAATCTTAACCGGTGATGATTTTTACTCCACCATTACGGTGAGCGTCACTGATAAAAACGATACTAATTTAATCAAGGACGAAATCACGGCGGCTTTGGTGGACAAGCACGATGTTACCGAAGCAGATTTCTCCATTATTTCTCAAGAAGATATTTTAGGGACACTTTCTCAAGTTATTAATACTTTCACTTTATTTCTGGCTTCCATTGCCGGCATCTCTCTGATTGTCGGCGGTATCGGGATTATGAATATGATGTTGACAACGGTAACCGAAAGAACTAAAGAGATCGGTCTGCGCAAAGCTATTGGAGCCAAGAAAAATGATATCAGTCAGCAATTTTTGGCCGAAGCTATTGTTTTGACTTTTATCGGAGGTTTAATCGGCACTATTTTAGGCTGGTTGATTGCTGTGGGTGCTTCGGCCACCGGCTTGGTTCAAGCCCGAGTTAGTCTTAGTTCAGTTATCCTGGCCTTCGGCGTCTCCGCTGCTATCGGGACTATCTTCGGCTATTATCCGGCCAAACGGGCGGCTGATATGAATCCGATTGAAGCTCTGCGGTATGAGTAACGAGGGCCGCAGCCGCTGACTACGGCCTCTTCAGGTTGTCTTCTACATTTTGTAACTGCTAGAATACGATATGGCAAAGATTACTCTATTTGGTTTGGCCGGCACCGGCACTAGTTCCGTCGGACGAGCCTTAGCCCGGAAATTAAAATATCAATTCTATTCAACCGGAAATTTTATGCGCGATCAGGCAGACCAACTTGGCCTGACCATCTATGAATTTGATGAAATGTGCCGCAAAGACCCAAACTATGATTTAAATCGCGACAAGATGATTGAGGAATTTGGCAAGAAAAATGACAATTTTATTTTAGATGCGCGTCTCGGCTGGAGATTTGTGCCGGACTCATTAAAGGTGAAGCTTGAATGCGACTTTGAGGAAAGAGTCAAAAGAGTGGCTTTTCGAGACAAAATGGATGTAGAAGAAGTTAAGGCCTTAACTATCAAAAGGGAAGAATCAATCGGCGATCGTTTCTGGCGCTATTATCAGATTAAGGATTCCGGAGACAGTTCTCATTTTGATTTGATTATCGACACGACCAAGATTAGCGCGACCGAAACAATGGATCAAATCTGCCAGCATTTTAATCTCTCTTAAATAGACGGCATGCGCATTATCGCTCACATTGATATGGACGCTTTTTTTGCCGCCATTGAAGAGCGTGACAGACCATATCTTCAAGGGCTGCCGTTAGTTATCGGTGCCGATCCGGAAGGCGGAAAGGGAAGAGGAGTGGTTTCCACGGCCAATTATCTCGCCAGAGAGTACGGCATTCAATCAGCCTTGTCCATTCAAAAGGCCTGGCATTTTTCCGAAACAGCCAAAAAAGCGGGAAAACCAGGAGCCATTTTTCTCTCGGGAAATTATCATTATTACAGCCAGATCTCTTCAACGATTATGAATATCTTGGCCAAATACGGCCCAATAGAAGTGGCCAGCGTAGATGAAGCATATCTAGATTTAAGCTCCTTAAACTCATACAAAGCAGCCGAGAAAACAGCAAAGGAGATTAAAAGGGAAATTAAAAAGCTGGAGAATCTCACAACTTCTATTGGTTTAGGGCCGAACAAGATGATAGCCAAAATCGCTTCAGGTTTTAAGAAGCCGGACGGGCTAACTGTCATCTCGGAAGAGAAAGTTTCCTCCTTTCTTTCTCCACTCTCTATCAGAACCATTCCCGGTATCGGTCCGAAAACGGAAATAATTTTAAATAAATTAAGAATTCAGACTATCGGTGATCTTCAACGACTAGGAAAAACTGAATTAAAGGATCTTTTGGGGAAATGGGGAGAGGAATTATTTTCCAAAGTCAGGGGCATTGATGAATCGCCGGTATTAGAAGAATATCCGACTAAATCGATTGGCGAACAGATCACTTTCGATAAAGACATAAAAGATTATCGGAAACTTTTTCCTATTTTGGAAGAAATGGTCTCACGAATTTGGAAATCTTTTTTAAAAGAGGGATTTAAAGAAGCAGCGCGAGTGGTAATTATCGTTCGATACGCTGACTTTGAAACTAAAACCCATTCTCGAACTTTGAAAACGCCGCTTCAATCATCTAAAGCTTTTTACCTTCAGGCTCTTTCGCTTTTGATGCCATTCTTAGATAAGCGGCGGAACACAGAAGCTAAAAGATTCAGGTTAATCGGTCTGCGTCTGGAAAGGTTATCCTAGAAAATTAATATCCCCATACCTCCTTCAAAATATGGCTATTTTGTGGTATATTTAATTAGTTAAGAACGAAAGGTCGATCTATTAAAAGGCTTAAGATGACAAAAAATATGGCAAAAACTTGGGCAATTATTTTTGGAGTTGTCTTTGTGATTGTTGGTCTTCTAGGATTTATCGGTGGAGCAGGTATTGTTGGACCAACTGGAATTTTCCAGACTAACGCTCTACACGACTGGGTCCACTTTCTTTCTGGCTTAATCTTTCTGATTGTGGCTTTTGCTTCCGCTCGATCTTCGGCTGCTGTTCTGAAAGTTTTCGGAATTGTCTACCTTCTGGTGGCTATCCTCGGATTTGTAGCGCCTTCATTCATGAGTCAACTACTCTTGGGTAATATGGCCGATAACTGGCTGCACGTTGTGCTTGGCATAGTTATCACTTGGGTTGGTTTTGCTGCCGGTAAAGGCAGTGAAATGCCAATGGCTGCTTAAATTTCGATTTGTTTTTTGGAAGCGGCCGTCAAGCATTTTGCTAGCAAAATGCTTGACGGCCGCTTTCCCTTTTGGGGAATATTGCGTATTATTAAAATATGAATAGAAACACTCTTATTATTCTGATTATTGTGCTCCTAATCGTTGTTGTCGGGGCTTTTTTGTTGGTTAAAAATCAGAAGTCCAATTCGGATTTGGTCGGCTCTAATGCCACTTCCACCAACGGTGTTTCTAATTTTTATGAATGCGCGGCCGCCGGTTTTCCTACCACGGAGAGTTATCCTCGCGAATGTCAGGTACCAAACGGTCCCGCCTATATTGAAGACCTCATTCCAAATGGGCCAACCGCCTCATCCAGTCCCTCGGCCATGAGCTACAAGGACGTAGTGAAAGTGACGAATCTCAAAGAGAACGACACTATTAAGAGCCCACTCACTTTAAAAGGAGAAGCTCGAGGCAGCTGGTTTTTTGAAGGCACTTTTCCGGTTCAGATTCTAGACAGCAACAAGGATGTCATCGGCCAAGGGGTGGCTCAAGCTATCGGAGAGTGGGCTAGTCCGGATTATGTACCTTTTAGTGTCACTTTAACTTTTAAAAATAATTCGCCGATTCGATCCGGCACGCTGGTTTTGAAAAAGGACAATCCGTCGGGGGATCCAAGCCGCGATGACTCCTGGAGTATTCCGGTGCGCTTTGCCGAATAAATTATCAACATGGAATCACTAATTCACGCCGACATTTTTTTCTTGATCTCTACCATTGCGCTGGTCATCATCGCCGTGGTTTTGATTGTGGCTTTAATATACGTCGTTCGGATTTTAAATGATTTAAAAAGCATCAGTCGCAAAGTTAAAGATGAAGGAGAAGAGATCATTTCCGATATTCATGATTTTCGCGAGCACGTCAAGGCTGAAGGCTTCAATAAGCTTTACTTTTTCGGTTTTTTCCGGAAACTTTTTGGCCGAGGAAAATCTTCCCATCGCTCCGGTAAGTAGAAGCGGAAACATTCGTCTTAAATAGTAAGTAACTATATTAGTAGCTAATTATTAAATTCATGACCACAAAAAATACAAAGAAAGTAATGACCGGCGTTGGTATCACTGCCGCGGTCGCAGCGGCCGCCGCAGGTGCTTATTATTTTTACGGAACGGCCGACGGTAAGAAAAAGAGAAAGAAGATGGAGGCTTGGGCTATCAAGGCTCGCAAAGAAGTCATCAGTCAGATTGAAAAATTGAAAGATGTTAATGAAGATGCCTATCACCAAATCGTTGATACGGTGACGGAAAAGTATAAGAAGCTCAAAGATGCCAATCCGGCAGAATTAGCTCTGATGGCTCGAGAATTAAAAGGGCACTGGGGCAATATCCAGCGAGAGTTTCAGAAAAGTAAAAGTACGGTAGCGAAAATGGCTAAGGTTAGCCGTAAAAAAGCTCGAGCAGTCAAGCGGGCTGTCAAGGGTGGAAAAGTTGCTAAAAAGAGAAGGGGAAAGAGATAGAATAGTAAGGTGGATCTTGAAACCCTAACTACCAACCATTACGTTTGCGCCGGCGAATGCCGAAGCGTTTCGGAAAATCCCGGAATTTGTCCGGTCAAAAGTTGCTCCAAACATGGAGAGCCGTTAGTTTCCTGTACATGCGAGGATGGTAAGCATGCAGAAATCTGGAACAAACAGACACCGTATCCCACGGCGGAAGGGTTTTAACTAATTACTGATCGAAGGATTCTGGAACGCCGGCGAAGCCGGCGTTCTTTCATTACCTCTTTCATCCAATTCCCATCAATTTTGGAGCAGCTCCCGCTCTTGCCATTAAAAAGCAGGCTTTATAGAATGAAAGTATGGTTTTTCTCCGTCCTATTATTCTCCTTTTTTTAATTCTCCTTGGCGGGTTTCTCTTAACTAATAAATATCCCGAACTGAAAAAATCTCTGACTGAACTCTCGTCTCGTTTAACGGTCAGCAATCTAGAAAACTCCTCCGGAGAGATTGCCAAAATTGTTACTCAAAAAGTAGATACCATTGCCGACAATCTTCCACCGCCATTAAAAATTTTAAACGGTGCGGGAACTAGCACAAACAGTAACGCCGCCACTCTAAACGCCAACGAAGTAATTATTCTGACGAATCAAGAACGAAAAGCAAACGGCAATCTGGCCGCTCTGCATGAAAACGCCAAATTAGACGCGGCCGCTCTGGCCAAGGTCAAGGACATGTTTGCCAAACAATATTTTGAACACACCTCTCCAAGTGGAGTGGGAGTGGGCGATTTGGCTAAAGCAGAAGGTTATCAGTACTTAATGGTCGGAGAAAATCTGGCTCTCGGAAACTTTGCCAGCAATCAGGCCCTTCTTGACGCTTGGATGAATAGTCCGGGGCATCGCGCCAATATTTTAAATGCGAGCTTCACCGAAATGGGAGCAGCGGTAATGCAGGGCACGTTTGAAGGTCGGAAAGTTTGGTTGGCGGTCCAGGAATTTGGCAAACCATTTCCGAGCTGTACTTATCCTGACCAGTCTCTCCTCTCTACCATTCAAACCTTGCAGGCTGATTTAAATAACAAATACCAAGCCCTCCAAGCTAAAGCTGATGAAATTAATAACGCCAATCCTAAATCAGGGGATGCTTACAATCAAAAGGTGGCCGAATATCAATCCATGAAGAAGGCTTATGATGATGAATTGGCGACTGAAAAGGACAATATCGCTCTTTATAACAAAGAGGTTAAAAGTTATAACGATTGCATTGGTAGCACTTAATTTTTATGGCTCAAGCCCTTGCCAATATTAGTTTTGCTCATGTTTTCTCCAGCATCCCAGGCATTTTTCATAATTTTCATTTTCATGACGCTCTGGACATTATTGTAGTAGCTTTCTTCGTCTACGTTATCTTGCTTTTCATCAAGCAATCACGCTCTTATTTTATTTTCAATACACTGCTTCTCCTTTTCATCATTATCTACCTTTCTCGTACTTTTAATTTAGCCTTAACCAGAAAGCTTTTTGAACCGCTCATTACTTTCTTTGCCGTCATCTTTGTGATTGTTTTTCAGCGGGAAATCAGAAGATTTTTCAAATGGTTTATCATTTCTCGGGAAAGATTTGGGCGCCACCTGACTAATTTAAGCGCTGAAGTCTCAAGCGCCATTGTTGAAGCAGTTGGCATCATGGCTAAAAAACGCACAGGAGCTCTGCTAATTCTTTCAGGCGAATATCCTCTGGACGATATTGTAGAAGGAGGCTTTCCTCTAAACGGAGAAGTGTCGGTGCCGCTACTTTTAAGTATTTTTGACAATACGACACCAGGCCATGATGGGGCGGTTTTAATTGAGAACAAGAAAATCAAAACTTTCGGACTTCATCTGCCTTTGGCCGAGGATTTTCGCGGTTTTAAAAATATGGGCACCCGTCATCGAGCGGCCCTAGGTTTGGCGGAAAGATCGGATGCTTTAGTCATCGTTGTTTCCGAAGAACGCGGCATTGTATCAGTGGCTGAAAATGGAGCCTTGCGAACAGTGACGGACGCCCCAAGCCTGCAGGGTATCGTCCGAAATTTTATGAAAGAGAATGTGCAGGAGAATCAGAGTTTTTGGTATTACATTTTAGTCAATAACTTTTTTATCAAAATTCTGTCAGTTCTAATTTCTTTCGCTTTGTGGGTGCTTCTCGTATTTCAGGCCAATGTCGTAACTGAAAGCTTGATTATTCCTCTTGAATTCAGTCACATTCCCTCAAACCTGATCGTTTCAAAAGTAATTCCGGCAGATGTTAATCTCTCCATCAGCGGCAATTCATCGGATCTCCATAATCTTAATCAGAATTCGGTGCGGATTGTAATTGACCTTACAAACGCTGCCGCCGGCACCAAGCAGGTGATCATTACCGGCGACAATATTTCCATGCCTTCTTACATTACTTTGAACAACATTACGCCGAACAAGGTGTTGATTGGATTGCAGAAAGCGGGACCATAAAGAGACACTCCGATAAATTTACTCTTTTAAAAGTCCTCGGATCTCCCGCTCCGTCATTTAAGGTGGTCCAGACTATTTAAAAGAGTAAATTTATCTTCGTTTAGGTGGGAATCAAATCTATTTTGTGTCTTTCAAAAGAAAGGCGTAACGCAAACCTACCAGCATGATTAAGCCAAGAACTAGAAAGACATACTGAAAATCAAAGAAAACTAACACAAGTGAAGCAATAGCAGGTACAAAAATATACGGTAGATTTTTAGTCATACGAAAGAGGCCGATTAGATGAATGTTGGCGACACTGACCTGTTTGAAGAAATAAGATTCAGCCGATATTTCAATGAAGCTCGCCCCAATACGGGTAACAAATAAGAGGATGGTCCAGATGAGGAAATTAGCTTGACTGATGTAGGGAATCAGAATGGTAGAGATAGCCACAATGATAAAACCCATAATCAGAATTTCTTGCTCGCCGTATTTTCTATCTTCGAGCCGCCCAAGCGGAATCTGGAAGAGGATAAAAGGCAGCAACATAATGCTGAACATTATGCCAATCTGCGGCCAGCTGAAACCAACATACTGGTGAAGATAAATAGGCATGTAAATACTCATCCAGGCGTAGAAGAAGTTCAGCAAAAAGTTATCGAATAATATATCGTAGACATTCGGATTATCCGTTAACTCCCGAGCTAGATTTTTGGAATTGGTTTCGTGATACACCTGATCCTTAAATTTGCGGAAATTTGCCGAGATAACATATAGAAGAGGAATGAGAAAGGCTGCACCGGCCAGATAGACTTTCCAGTATTCTGAATTAGTTAAAATCAGGCCGGCCACAAAAGGCACGACAATTGGCGGCAAATTAGTCATGGTCAGAAATATGCCGCGAATATTGCCGGTCTCTTCGTTACGAGAATAATTTTCCAGAAAAATGTCCAGATTAAAAATTAAGATTGGGTTAAGGGCTTGAGAAATAATGAACATGACCGCTATTAGATAAATATTTTGCCCATAGGCTAGCCCAATTAAACACAGAGCTTCAAGGAGAATTAAACCGATCATCAAGCGATAATTGCCGGTTCGGTTGAGAATCTTACCGATATTAAGAAAGATAAAAAGATTGGCGAAAGCGCCCAGACTATAAAGTAATCCCACCAGAGCTGTACTGCCGAAGTAGCTGACTAAATAAGCGGAATTAATGAAGTAAATAAAAAAGAAGTGAATGGAGTAGAGGAGAGCGGAGACATAGATAAGCATGAAGATGCGAATGGTTTTGGGTTGATATACAACAGGTTCTTGGTCCATGAAATTATTTTAACACGCCAGAGCTCTCACTTTGTTTGAGACCGCTCCAGGGGCGCTTGCCCGAGTCTTAGTCTCAAACAAAGTGAGAGCTCTGGCGTGCCCCACACCTTATGTCTCCAAAGAGGGAGGAGGGAGGAGGTTGCGCCTGCGGCGCAACCGCTCTAAACTCCCAAAAGTACCGGAATGACAATCGGCCGTTTAGCCGTTTTCTGAAAGAGAAATTTGCCGACCGCATCAGCGACGTTGTTTTTGACGTACTCGAAATTAATCGGATGCATGCCAGCAGTGTTTTCTTCAATAGTTTTTTTAATGACGAAACGAGCTTGTCTTAATAAGTCTTGGGATTCACGCAGGTAAACAAAACCGCGAGAAATAATATCGGGAGATTTTTTCAATTTACCGGTTTGGGAATTAACGATGGCAAAGACGATAAACATCCCATCCTGCGCCAGCATCTGCCGGTCGCGGATGACAACGTCCTGCATATCTCCAATGGCGAAACCGTCTACCATCACCGTTCCCGACGGCGCTTTTTCTTTTAAGGCCACAATCTTTTGACCCTTATCCTGAATTTCTACTACGGTACCATCATCCGGCACGATAATATTATTTTTTGGAATGCCCAGATTCTCCGCCACTTCAGCATGTAGTTTCAAGCGGTAATGGTTACCGTGAATAGGGATAAAGAATTTTGGACGGAGCTTCCGATGAAGCCATTCAATTTCTCCACGATTGCCGTGACCGGTCGAGTGAATGTAGACGTCCGAAGTCTGAATGGAAATTATCTTGGCCCCGAGACGCGCCAGATTATCCTTTAACTTTTCCACCGACCTTTCGTTGCCCGGCACAATGGAAGAGGATAGTAAGACGGTATCGCGTTCATTAATATGGAAGTGCTTGTGAGTTTTGGTGCCCATGCGCATCAGAGCGGCAAATTCGTCGCCTTGAGCGCCGGTGGCCAGAACCACAATCTTATCCGGCGGATAATCGCCCATGTTTTGAGAGGAAATAACTGTGCCTTTTTTAATTTCCAGCATTTTAGCCTGCTCCAGAATATCAATATTATTTTTCATACTGCGGCCCTCAATTACCAGTTTTTTGCCATATTTCTCACAGGCTTCTATTACTTTCATCATGCGCAAAATATGAGAGGCAAACATTCCGATAATTAGACGCCCTTTAATAGTGCGGATGATTTCGTCCAGATTTTTATGGACTTCTTCTTCCGGCGTAGAAAAACCCGGATTCTCAATATTGGTTGATTCGCCCAGAAAAAGCAGCACTTTTTCTTTGGCAAGTTCCGAATACTCTCGATCTTCCTCTTCTACCGGCTCTCCGTCTTTATGAGTTAATTTAAAATCTCCGGGGTTCACAATGAGACCATAAGGTGTTTCCACCACTACGCCCATTGAGTCGGGAATACTGTGAGTGACTCCGAAAAATCTCACAGACATGTTGCCGATTTTAATCCGGTCATTTTTTTCTACAATCTTGTAGTCAATGGGGGCTAAATGCGGAAACTCGGCCTGCCTTTTCTTAATCATGAAGGCGGTGAGGTTTCGAGTATAAAGTGGAGGATTGCCAATTTTGTCCATGATGTAGGGAATGCCGCCGATATGATCGAGGTGACCGTGAGTAATGATGACGGCCCGAACTTTTTCCTTTCGCTCCTCCAGATATTTGGTGTTGGGCAGAATGTAATCAATGCCCGGAGTATCTTCCTCCTTGAATTTAAAGCCGATATCAATGACGATAATGTCGCCATTAATTTCAATAACCGTCATGTTCTTGCCGATTTCTTCTACTCCGCCAAGCGGAATAATCCGGATATTTTCGCCGACAGGCGGAATTTTACCGGTTTCTTTTCGGCGTTCCATTTCAAGGGTGGGGCGCGTCGGCGCGAAGCGCCGACGCGGCATTGATCTTTTTTTCTTGGCCATAGGTGCCTCCGGCACGGCATGATAGGTGCGAGAACGCCGTCGCGAAGAATGAGCATGATGCTCACCTGGGGCGACCTGTTTTTCCTGAACTTCTTTGATAGCTTCTTTCAGACTGTCTTTTTTTTCTTTTTCTTCTTTCATTGTTAATACTGTAATAAATATTGAGTAATAAGATTATATCGATAGGTAAAAAATAATTTGATAACGCAATGATCGGATTTTATATCATTAGGCATTACCTCATTACTTGTTATTTGTTAAAAATTTTCCAAACTCTTTCTTTTTCCAGATACCAATTTTCAATGCCCAAGAATCGGTCTGAAGAGTTGGTAATATTACCCACCTCGAAACCTCCAAGAGCTTTTGGCACCACGTAAATAAAATCGGGAGTGTAAAGGAAAACTGCCGGCACATCTTTATCTATTTCCGTTTCAAATTTCTGATAATTGGTGACGGTCGTAGCCGGGTCAGAAGCCGCTCTGGCTGCCTCAAGCAACTTATCTACTCGGCTGTTGGTGTAAAGGGCGATATTTAACCCCGGTGCATTTCGTTCAGCCGAATCCCAGAAGCTGTAGACATCGAGGCCCGGTGGAATAATCTCTCCGAAAAGTAAGGCGTCATATTTGCGCGGCTGAATAACGTTTTGATTAAGATCGGCGGCCTCATAAATCTTAATATCAACACTGGCTCCGAGATCCTGCCACATTTTCTGAACCAGATTAGCAGTTTTAACTAAATCTGGCGTATCAATAGTGGAGATAGTTAACTGGAGACGCTCTGTTTTCTTATTAGCGCTCTTCTGTAAGACGCCGTCTGTACCAGTGGCCCAACCATTGGAAGCGAGAAGTTTGCGGGCCTCCGCTAAGCCGCCACTTGAAACCGACGAGGAAGCGCTATCTGAAGTAGAGCTAGTAGCGGCCGGGAGCAGACTTGTTGGAATCGGTTCAGTTAGAGGTTCGGCGTAACCGTTAAAAACTTCTTTGACAATTTCCTCTCGATCAACTGACAGGCTCAGGGCTTTGCGAACTTCCTGATGTAACAGGACCGGATTTTGACTCTGGTTGAAAAAGATGCCGAAAACTCGCGGCAGAGTAGAGGTAGCGATAGCAGTTTTTCCGGAATGGATATAAGCGGCCTGATCTGGAGAAATACTGTTAATGTCCTGCACCTCGTTATTGTTGAAAGCGGTCAGCAAGTTGTTTTGATTGGTATAAATTCTGACAATGATGTCCTTAATGAAGGGCGCGCCACCAGCGTAATTTTTAAACGGCACTAAATGATAATATTCTGGCAGACCTGAAGAATCAGTCTTAATGCTTTTAATCATGTATGGGCCGGAGCCGATCGGAGTGCGGTTGAGATCACTTAGAGTAAAAGAGTCGGCATCACCAGCTTCATTCCAGAGATGTTTCGGCAAGATGCCCAAAGTAGTATTTTGAAGAAAAGGCCCATAGGGTTTCTTTAAAGTAAATTTAATTTCTTTCGGATTAATTACCTGAACCGTCACACCCTGCCAATTAGCTTCTCGAGGACTTTTAATGGTGGGATCTTCCACTTTTAAAACCGTAAATTGCACATCGTCAGCGGTGACGGCTACGCCGTCCTGAAAAGTGGCATCTTTTCTCAAAATAAAATCGTAAGTCAGGCCGTCCGGAGAGACACTGTAGCTTTCGGCTAAATCAGGTACTAATTCGCCCGAAGCGGTGCGCTTCATTAAGCCCGAATAGATAAGTTGAGTCAGATCTCGCCCCGAATCATTGATGGCCAGAACCGGATTGATATAACGCGGATAGCCGACAACACCCTCTTCTAAAGTACCGCCTTTAGCTGGAATCTCTACCATAAAGGCGTTATTCACTTCATTCAAAAGTAGTAAGGCTGACAAGGCAAAGAGTCCGAAAAACGTATAAAAAACCAGTTTTTCCGCCAAACCAAAGGACTTAATGGCCAGACGCAATTTTTCCGTCTTGGGGATACGCCACTTGTGAGGGCCGATTTTTTGAAAGGAGGTTTTTAAATTCACAACAAAAGATTAACTGAAAATAGAATAGACTTCCGGCTTGATGGGTTAAGTCGTTAAAGACTAATTAAACAACCAAGGCCAGGAAGGCCGATAAAGCGAATAGAATAGATATGACAATAGTTGATATAAATAAAGTTCTCTCAAAACCGCGACGCGTGCGATGAACGGAACTGAAGTTATCACCACCAAAAGCGGCTCCGACGGAAGCGTCCGACTGTTGCAGCAAAATAGCGACGATTAACAGAATCGACAAAACGATCTCAATATAGGGCAATATTCCGGAGAGAAACTGCATTTAAGCCAGTATACCAAGATCCGACCGATATGGCAAGTTGAAAATTAGTCCTAAATCTTCTATATTAAAAAACTACTCAGACTGTTCGAATTCGGGCCAGAAGCTTAAGGCCCGCAAATTATTCTATTATCAATTTATTTCGCTAGAAAATATGCCAAAAGAAAAGAATCGAAAAAATGGAAATAACAGAGGAGAAAATTCCGTTAGAATCAAACCGCTTGGCGATAAGATTTTACTGCGCCCGATTAGTACCGAAGAAAAAAAATCCTCTTTCGGAATTATTATCCCCGAGACTGTCAGCAAGGAAAAACCGGAGCAGGGAAAAGTAGTGGCTGTCGGAGAAGGTAAATTTGATGAGAGCGGCAAGCTTATTTCGGTGCGGGTGAAAGTGGGCGACAGAGTCCTCTTCTCCAAATACGGTTATGATGAAATCAAGATCGACGATGAGGAGTATCTAATTGTTTCAGAGAATCAGATTTTAGCAGTCATTAAGTAATCATTTAAAATATGGCCAAAAGAATTATATACAATGAGGAAGCTCGAAAACTTTTAAAAAATGGCGTTGATGCAGTAGCTAACGCCGTCAAAATTACTATTGGCCCGCGTGGCCGTAATGTGGTGTTGGACAAAGGTTACGGAGCGCCAACTATTACTAATGATGGGGTTTCAATCGCCAAGGAGATCACTTTGGAAGATAAATTTGAAAACATGGGGGCGGAGATTATTAAAGAAGTGGCTACTAAAACTAACGAAACAGCCGGAGACGGTACCACCACTTCAGTTATTTTGGCCCAGTCTATTATTAATGAAGGAATGAGGCATACCACCATGGGAGTAAATGCCATGGCTCTTCGCTCCGGTATTGAGAAGGCGACTGCCGATGTGGTTAAGGCCCTCCAAAGCATTGCCAAACCGATTAAAAATAAGGAGGAAATCAGACAAGTTGCCACTATTTCCGCCGAATCAGCTGAAATTGGCAAGTACATTGCCGACACTATTGATAAGGTAGGGAAGGACGGAGTGGTAACGGTGGAAGAATCTCAGACTATTGGTATCGATTCGGAAGTGGTGGAAGGTTTGGAATTTGATAAAGGTTATGTTTCGCCGTACCTCATCACTAATACCGAAAGAATGGAGGCGGAATATCGGGATCCAGCCATTTTAATTACTGACAAGAAAATTTCTACGGTTAAGGAAATTTTACCGCTTCTCGAAAAACTGGCCCAGAGCGGTAAGAAAGATCTTGTTATTATTGCTGAAGACGTTGATGGTGAAGCACTGGCCACCTTCATTGTTAATAAACTGCGGGGCGGTTTCAATGTCTTGGCTGTTAAAGCGCCGGGGTATGGCGATCGTAAAAAAGAGCAGCTTGCTGACATTGCCATTACTGTCGGTGCGCAGGTGATTTCAGAGGAGCTTGGAGTAAAACTTGAAAATGCCGAGCTCAATATGCTTGGCCGCGCTAATCGAGTGGTAGCTACTAAAGATAATACGATTATTGTCGGCGGCAAAGGTAAGAAAGCTGATATTGAAAAGCGAGTTTCATCACTGAAGAAACAGCGCGAAGCCAGTGATTCCAGTTTTGATAAAGAGAAGCTCGAAGAGAGAATTGCCAAACTTTCCGGCGGGGTGGCTGTTATTCGAGTGGGGGCGGCCACGGAGACGGAAATGAAATATTTGAAATTGAAAATTGAAGATGCCGTCAACGCCACCAAAGCGGCCATCGCTGAAGGAATTGTGGCCGGAGGTGGAAGCGCTTTGGTGCGTGTGGCCGAGATGATTGGTCGCGGCCACAAAACCAACAGAGCGGCCGCGGCCTCAAACGCCGAAGCCGATCTAGGCTACAGCATTGTTATCCGAGCTCTCGAGGAGCCGCTTCGACAAATTGCTCTAAACTCTGGCAAGGACGACGGCTCGGTGATCGTGGAAAAAGTAAAAAGCGGCAAAGGTAATGCCGGCTACGATGCCATGAAGGATGAAATCGTGACCGATATGATAGCGGCCGGAATTATTGATCCGGTAAAGGTGACTCGAAGCGGTATTCAGAATGCCGCCAGTGCTGCCGCCATTCTCTTAACTACGGAAGTGGCCATAGCTGATCTGCCGGAAGAGAAGAAACCTGCCGCAGGGATGGGCGAGATGGGAGGAATGGGATACTAAAAGATTAAGAGGGAGATTTAAAAGGGCCGCCGAAGGCGGCCCTTTTAATAACTCTCCATTCTCATAAAAATGCTATAATGACTTTCTTATGAAAGAGGGAAGAAGCGGCTTTATGAGCATGGCCATTGGCCTAGTTCTCATCCTTATCGGATTCTCACTTTGGGAATACGTCGCTTTTACTTTGCAATCTAAGACTCCTTCTCTTACTGCCTCTTCCACTTCTTCAACTACCTCAAATCAAATTCAGATTGCCGGCTGGAAAACCTATCAGGATAATCAGGCTGGGTTTTCCATTCAGTATCCGCCAGATTTTTCTTTGACCGAGGAACCGGGTCAGAGTGTTTCACTAGTAGCCCCAATCAAAAATTATTTTCATACAGTACTTGCGAATGAAGCCAGCCTGACTATCTTTGATGCCAGCTCCACCTGCCCGAAGCTTGAGGAAGAAACATATTCTTCTCCTACTAAATCAACCGTTTCTTCTCCCGCCGGCACATTTAGTAGAAGCAGCTGGGCCGGTGTGGGCGCTGGTCAACTCTACGATTCTGTTCACTACACCTTAATCAAGAACAACACCTGTTATTCAATGCTTCTCTTAATTCATAGCACTAATGGCGCCGGTTTCTATTATTCGGACCCCGATCAAATTGCCGAAGTAGACGCTCAAGAAGCTAAAGATAAAAGTGCCTTTATGCAGATTATGGATCGAGTCGTTTCAACTTTTTCCTTTACTAAATAATCTTTAAATATGCTCACCATCATCATTATCGTTCTTGCCATTTTACTCGGCTGGTTCATTGCCAGTTACAACGGTTTTATCCGACTGACCCAACGAGCTCGAGAAGCTTGGGCAGACATTGATGTTCAGCTCAAGCGCCGTCACGATCTTATTCCCAATTTGGTTAATACAGTTAAAGGCTACGCTTCTCATGAGGCCGGCGTTTTTGATCAAGTAAGCACTGCGAGAAGTGCCGCCATTAATGCCACTAACACCGGGCTGGCCGCTCGAGCGGCGGCCGAGGGCGAATTATCAGCCGCCCTCGGCCGCCTCTTTGCCGTCGCCGAAGCCTATCCAGACTTAAAAGCCAACCAGAACTTTCTGGAACTTCAGCGCGAACTTGAAGACACTGAAAACAAAATTCAGGCCGCTCGACGTTTTTACAATACCAACGTACGCGACCTTTCTATCAAGCTTTCCACCTTCCCTTCAAATCTTATTGCCAGCCTCTTTCACTTTAAGGGGATGGATTACTTCCAGCTCGGAGATTCACCGGAAGATAAAGCTGCACGCGAGCCGGTAGAAGTGAAATTTTAATAGGAATATCTCGCCTCAACGAATGGCTTCTGAAGACAAATCTAAAGAGCTTCATCGCATTGCCGTTACCGCCATTATTTATAAAGACGGCAAATACTTAATCACTAAACGGGCGCCGACAGAAAACGCCTTTCCCAATATGTGGACGGTTCCCGGAGGTGGTCTCTCAACCGATGATTATATGAGTACTCCAGAAACTCATCCAAACCAGTGGTATTACGCCCTGGAAAAAAGTTTACGAAACGAGATTCGTGAGGAAGTTAATTTGGAAATTGAAAAACCGGAATATTTACTGGATTTAACCCTGGTCCGGCCGGATAAAACTCCGGTCTTAGTCTTGAGTTTCTTCGCCGCTTATAAATCTGGAGAGGTGAAACTCAATGAAGACTCCACCGACTTTGCCTGGGTTAGCTTTGAAGAAGCGAAAAAGTACGATCTTATCCCAGGGATTTTGGAGGAAATTGAACTGGCTGACAAACGTCTTTTTAAACATCCTCTCCCTTCAGAATAAAATTTGGAGGAAGGCACCGGACCGAACAATTTTATGGCCTCACTCTACACTCAACAAGATTCAAACATCGCCAAAACCTGGATTTTAATGATTATCTTTTTGATAGTGCTTCTAGGCATTGGTTATTTCTTCAGCTACTACTATCAAAGTCCAAGTATTTTATATTTCGCTTTTATTTTTAGCCTGATCATGAATATCGGCAGTTACTGGTTTTCGGACAAGATCGTGCTCGGTATTTCCCGCGCTAAGCAAGTAACTAAGGCTGAAGCCCCCGATCTTTATAATGTGGTGGAAAACCTTTCAATCACCGCCGGTCTTCCAATGCCGAAAATTTACATTATCAATGATCCGGCGCCGAATGCTTTTGCTACTGGCCGCAATAAGGATCACGCCGCCGTGGCTGTTACTTCGGGCCTGCTTCAAATGATGAACAAAACGGAACTTGAAGGAGTAATTGCTCATGAGCTTTCGCATATTGGCAACCGGGATATTTTGCTTTCTACGGTGGTAGTAGTGCTGGTGGGCTTAATTACTTTGCTGTCTGATTTTTTTCTGCGGCTGTCGTTTTTTGGAGGCAACCGTAGTCGGGATAGGGAAGGCGGCGGCGCTATTCTGGCACTGATTGGTGTCGTGCTGGCCATTTTAACTCCGATAATTGCCACCTTGCTTCAGTTAGCCATCTCGCGCCGCCGCGAATCCCTTGCTGACACCAGTGGAGCCTTGCTCACACGCTACCCTGAAGGTTTGGCTTCGGCCTTGGAAAAAATTGCCGCCTATAAAGTGCCAATGAAGCACGCTAATAATGCCACCGCTCATCTTTATATATCGAATCCTTTTGGACCGGATAGCCGCCGGCTTAGCGGTATCTCCCGCCTTTTCATGACTCATCCGCCTATTGAAGAAAGAATTGCCGCCCTTCGCCAAAGCGAACAATCTTGATTTTTATTGAACCACGAAAGGCAAGATGAGATAATAAGAGAGGATTATGAGAGAAGACCCTCCAGAACTATCCAGAAAACTTCAAAAAGCTGTTCGAATGATGAAAGAGGACGGCGAGATCGAATCTATTGAAATTGAGGGAACGGATATTACCCTTTGGCCAATAGAATCAAAGAGAGCTCAAGAGTTAAGAAATGATTCTCGTTTTCTCTCTAGCTACTATAGTTTTGAAAATAAAACCGTTTTGCGAATTGAAGGGAAAACAGAGTTTGACTAACTATCTGTCAGAAGGCAGGTAGTTTTTATATAGACGAATAAATAAAATCGCCGCATCTTTAGATAATGCGGCGAAAAAGTCAGGATTAAGGTGGCGAGACAAGAACTTGCCGATCGACAAACTTGATTTGAACGTTACAACGACGCTTGAAAACTCGCTTGACCACTTTTTGAAAGAGAAGATCGGCTTTCTCGTCTTCCAGCTGTATACAAAAAATCTTTCTTACACGGTCAAACCGATTACGTAAGTCTTTGAGTTCGTTTCCGAAAATGATGTCTTCTGGTTTTGCTGTGTTCATCTACACTCTCATTACCACAGCTATTTAAAATGTCAAGGCTAACCCTGGTTCAATTTTGCTAAGATATCTTTATGACCACAAAAAATATTGCCGGAGGCACCGTTCATAAATTACCGACGGACTTGCGAAAATCTATTATTTCTTCGCCGAAGGCTCTTTCTGCTTGGCAATCTCTAACGCCTATTGCTCGAAACGAGTGGATCTGTTGGACCATATCTCCCAAAAAGTCAGAAACCCGGGAGGAGCATGTTCGACGAGTTCGTTCCGAGCTTATCGAAGGCATGCGCCGCCCTTGTTGCTGGCTCGGCTGTATTCACCGCAAAGATAAAAAAATTAGCCGATCAGTACAGTGGGTACTTGATAAGAAAAAGAAGGGGAGGTAATTTGTTTAAAAATCCGAGGGGATTCGCCCGCGAGTAAATTTTTGCTACCCGCAAAAATTTCTCTGGGCACCGGCTCGCGGCCTCGCGTGCTCGCTCGGCATCCGCTCCGCCATTCGAATCCCTCCCTCTCAGAGTCAGACGCCTTGCCGCAGAGTGATGCAGATCACTCTTTGCAAGTCGTTGCGGAGAGGGAGGGATTCGAACCCTCGGTACCCTTACGAGCACACAGACTTTCCAGGTCTGCCCATTCAACCACTCTGGCACCTCTCCAATTAAGAATTCACTAACTTAAGCTATTTTGACACTAAATTCAACAGATTGAAAATATTTTCTCTTCATGTCAGTATCAAATCAGACAGAAAGACAAAATGTATCTATTCAATCTCGGAGCGAACCTTTACATTCTGGTTCTGACAGGCGGCCCTTGCGGTGGTAAAACCTCAGGTTTGCCCTACATCATTTCTAAACTCTCGGCTCGCGGCTATAAAGTGCTAGTGGTCTCTGAAGTGGCCACCAAATTCTTTTCTAGCGGCGTCGGTATTGGCGAACACGATCTCACTAGTTTGGAATTTCAGGAAGCAGTCCTTCGAAATATTCTTTCCGAAGAAGCGGCTGTTATTGAAATAGCTAAAATCTATCGAGATAGAGGTCAGAAAGTGGTAGTTCTCTGTGACCGAGGCACGATGGACGGAGAGGCTTATATCGGAGCCGAAGCTTATCAAAAACTCATCCTGAAAATCGGGGAAACTCCGCGGAATCTTTGCGAAGGACGCTATCACGGCGTTTTTCATCTTCGCACGGCGGCCGATGGCGCGGAGGAGTTCTATACTTGCGAGAACAATGAAACTCGTCGCGAAAACGTCGATGAAGCTCGCATATTGGACATGAAAACTCTCAATGCTTGGAGCCGCCATTTTCGGCCGCGAGTAATCGATAACAGTACTGATTTTCAGGGCAAAATGAAAAGGCTGCTTCAGGAAATCTGCTGTTGTATTGGTGAGCCAGTCCCTTCGGGAGTGGAGAAGAAGTTTCTGATTAAGAATTTTGATCAGAATCTTCTAAAAAAGCTGAATGTGCCACTCCACCGAACGGAGATTACTCAGACCTATCTTCTCTCTGACCTGCCGGAAAATTCCAGACGGGTTAGAAAACGCGGTACAGCGGAAGAAGGTTTTCTCTACTTCTTTACTTTGAAGAAAGAAGAACCCGATGCCAGCCGCTTGAGTCATGAGAGGATAATTGACCGGAGAGAGTACGAAACCCTGTTGGAATTTAGCGATTTCTCTCGAAGAGTCATTCGAAAAACTCGAAACTGCTTCTTCTGGCGCAATCAGTTCTTTGAACTTGATTTGTTCTCAGACGGTCTCGTCATTCTTGAGGTCGAGCTGACTGAAGAGAAGGAGGAGATGGAGCTGCCGCCACTCGGAGTCTTGGAAGATGTCACGCATAATCCAAGATATCGGAATAGTCAGCTGGCCAGAAAAGTTTAGAGAGCCGGGCGCCCTTTCAGGCGGCGCCCGGCCTTTTAATTTTAGTATTGCAATCTCGGCCGCAGACGTTAAAATATCAGCGGAAATGAAAGACGACGACCAAGCTAAAGAACTTTATGAGCGAACCCGCCAAAATTTGGCAGAGCTTCTTAACACCCGAGGAATTACTACTCTCGAGCAGCTAGCTCCATATAGGGAATCGGAACCAGCCACTTACAATAAAATTATTCAACTTTTCGGCCAAGTAACCGCTTGTCAAAGGCTTTTGCAAATGGACGAAGCCGAGAAGAGAGAGTCAATTAAAAAATCCGGTATCCCTATCGGACTGCTAATGGCCGCATCGTAGATGCGGCATTTTATTTAAATAAAATGAGCGTCGACGACGCTCAGGGAATTCTGATAAAAACCGGTCCAATGCGAAACTTTTCTTTTGGCAATGGTTCGGAATGGAAGTCTTCCTTTTTAGTGAGCCAATAAATACCATTGGGTTCGAGGATGTACTCGCCAGATTTTTCCGGTTTGAAGAAGACTGTCAAACAGAAGGTGATCTCTTCTCCTGCCCGAATTTTCATCAGACCACTTTCAGAATTTGGAGAAGTGATGTTCCACGCGCTTTCCGCCTCGCCCGTTTCAATTAATTTCCCCTTGGGATCTCGTATGGAGTACGAAAGACCTTTCAAGCTCGACTGAAGAAGCCCCGCTGATCTTGTAGCTCCTACCGGTACCCAGACATCTTCCGGCATCGGTCCGAGTTGATAATTTAAGGTAAAGATAACTGCTTCGAAATTACTGTCTACTACTTTCCCGGTCCGGTTCCAAATCCAGCTCATTAGTTTGATTGGAAGAGGTTCTGATACCGAAGCCGTGGACAAGGGTGTAGGAGAAGGGAAAATCAAAGGGCTGGCTAAGAAGAGGGCCAAAGCAATCTGCAGATTGAGTTTGTTCATTTCTAATTCTATGTAACCACCTTTTAAAAGGAAGTCAAATACGAGATAATCAGATCATGAACATTCGAGAGCTTTTCAAGATCCTCTTGCCGCAAACCCACCTCAATCGGAGTCTTCGCATTTTGATAATTGTTAACACTTTCATGGTTTTTGTTATTGGTCTATTTGCGCCGTTTTACGCCATTTTTGTGGTGGGGCTAGGGGGCAATATTGCTTTCGCTGGCTTTTCTTGGGCCTTGTTTTCAATAGTTTGTGGTATTTTGATTTTGCTTTTTACGCGATGGGAGCTCCAGATTAAGGAACAAGAATTGCTTCTTGCGCTCGGCTATCTTTTAAGAGGATTGGTTTTTCTTAGTTACGCTTTCATGGGAAGCATGTTTCAACTGATCATTACCCAAGTGCTTTGGGGAATAGCAGCCGCTATCGGCACTCCAGCTTTTGATGCCGTTTATCAAACTCACACTACCCAAGCCGAATCGATCGTACAGTGGGGCGGTTGGGAAGGCATTGCCGCCATAGCTACCGGTTTAGCCGCTTTGATTGGAGGCATTCTTATTCAATCTTTCGGATATGCCTCCATCTTTTTATCAATGTCCATCATTTCTTTTGCTCTTGGAATTTATATTTGGCGCTTACCGAGGGAAATACTGTAGAAGTCTTAATATTGACAGAATTCCCGCTTTGGCAGAATATCAGCACTAGATGAACCTTAAACAGGAATCCTTTTTGCTTCGAAAAGTTAAGACGGATGAAGAGGGGAAAGAAGGCATTCTGAAACTCTCTTGGTTAACTAATGCGGTCCGACGAACGGTCATTGTAGAGATGGGAGAAATGACGGGCTGTGGATCCATTATTAATCGTTCTGTTATTATCTCGGGTCTTTTCGGCGATCAAATTAAAAGTGCCGTTTCCTTCCAACTTTATCTTCGGCCTATTGTTTCCCAGTTCTATCCCGAAGAGGTTAGTTCGCCGGTAGAAGTGAACTGGGGTTTTGACGAAAATCTAAAGCTTTGTCTGGTCGTCCCCGGACACCGTCCAATCGCTCCAAGTTTTTTGGAATGTCGTCCTGATGTTGGCGAGTATCTGCTTTTGGTTAGCGGTTGCAGAGAGCCTTTGGTGCTCGAACTCTCCGAAATTATCAAAAGTTCTTACTCCAGTTTCGCTAAAAAACTTTCATTGATGCACATAGATGTAGAATCGGGAATCCCAGCAAGCCTTCTTTATCGTATGAATGGTGACGTAGCGGGCATAGCCATTACCTCCACCAGTGATGATAAAGTTCTGGCCATACCGGCTTATGAGGTCCTGAATTTTTATCATCACCATGCCGGTTTCTTGCGAGAAACTAAAACGGTTTGATTCTTGGCGGCGCTTTTAAAAGATTGCGCCGCTTTTTATTTATATTTGCTAAATTCTTGATCTCTATTAATATCGACAGAAGGTCTATGATCCGTCTTGAAGATCTTTCTTTTGAAGAAAAGCAATGTTTAGCTTACCTTGCTTACGTTAGAACCCATGGTCACCAAATGCTTCGAAATGTTTTTTACAAATCCAGCGATGAAAAAATCATTCTTCGCATTGATTTGGAACTTGATGTTTCCTCGCGTTTACTTTCCATACCCGAGTGGGTTAGACAAAATTTGCCTGACCCAAAGGAGCACTGGGTCAAAGAATACCTACTTAACCGCTTTGCTCCCGATTCTCCAGCGGCGCCTTAAATCCGGCGCCGTCTTTTATTTAAAAAGCGTTCGCCGTAGGCGAACGCTGAAATCAATCTCCACCGAGGCGGAGCCGGCGATTGATGGTATAACCTCCCACCTCCAAGGCGTCAAGATTATAACCAGATTCTTTATCACAATCGTCTCGCAGAATCGGTTTTGCTGTTTCGTAAGGAGTATGAAGCCAGATTTTATGTTTACGACTCAATTCTTCCAGCTCCTCGGCGAATTTCTTTGCTCGATTTAAGAAACTGTTTTCGGGCCAACATAATTCTGGCCACGCGAGTTCAGCTATTTCTGTTGCGGAGGCAAGGTTAAACTCAAGAAGCTCATTTTCCGTCAGCTTGGGCAGCCGCAGTAAATCTTCCTCTTTTATTTTTCTTAAAACCGGTTCTTGAATATTGAACGGTGTTCCGATTTCGGATCCACTTACCCAGCCGCGGGCGTCAAAATAAGAGACGGCACCTTCCGGCTGAAGTAATGCATGCCGAATAACTTCATTTACCATTAGGCCAACAATTGGCCAGCCCAAAGCTCGGTGAAGGGCGATGGCAAAGATGTAACACGCGCCGTCGAGATAAGCTGTCAAGATACGCTGATGAGTTCTCTCCTTCTCTCTGCCTGTCAAAGGTTGAAACTGAATAGACATATAGATCTTTCTAAAATTAAATTAGCTTTAAATTAGGAAAAGTCAATCCTGGATTTGATATTGAAAAATCCTCCAATAAATGCCAATCTTAATTCAGAAAACAAATGAACCTTACGAATATTCTGGAAAAACCTCACGCTATTGGTGAGCGCTGTAAAGGCTGCGAGGAAGCCGATTATCGACATCCCACCGCGACCTGTTCGGACTTTCAATCTAAGATGTTGGCCATTGTCAGAGAAGCGGATCAACATCTTCAATTTGAAGTGGCTGTTCTCAATTACATCTCAGAAAACCTCGAAACTTTTTCTGAAGCCGAGATTTCTCCAAAGGGCCTGTTGGCTCACTTCAATTTTAAAATCCCTCTTACGCAAGAGTTCAGCTTAATTGAATACGGGAAAGAGATCCGGGAATGGGTAAAAACGCGACTGCCCACAAAATCCAGCAGCACTCTCGGTAAGTTCTTAATAAAGAAGGGTCTCATCCAGCCTCACGAGCTTTACTTCAACATTCATCCACCGCATAGCGCTTAGCCTTCGTTCCGAAACTCTATAGTTGAAGAGGTGAAGGTCAGAGAGATCAGTCGTGCTCGTCGGCGGCAAAAGCGCCTAATCCTTCGAAGTCGCAAACCAAGAGCCGCTGTGCAGGTGTCACCTTCACAGCGATTTTTATTAAATCAGAAGACTTGTTAGAATTAATATATGGCCGAGGAAGAGCAATATTTAAAGGAATTTACTAAACCAGCGGAAGAGCTGACTGAGACAGATCTTTTTAATAAAAGATTTGTGGAAGCAGCTGATCATCTTTATATTGCTAGACCGAGAGTAGATACATTTCAGGAGTTTGAGCAGGGCATTGTGAATCTCAATAATCTGATTGAGAAATATGAAAATGAACTCTTGCCTCAGATTCAGAAAGTAAAGAATCCCATAATCAGCGACCATTTTTTACAATCTCTAGTGGACGCCGATAGTTTCTTGCAGATCCTTCTGGCGGAAGCCATGATTCCACTAGAGACTCTGGATAGACTTGATGAAGAAGATTTGAAATCTTTAAGAAATCTCCATGATTATGTTTCAAATAGAATAATTCCTCGGGCTCGGGCGGAAACTATTAATACGTTAGCCGAGAACACTCGAGCACTTTTAGATAAGATAGAATTAGCATTAGCTCTGGAAGAGGGTAGTCCTGAGGTGAAAGAATAGAATGCAGCGAAGCTGCCGTTTTAAAGTTTCTTGACAACTTGCTCCTTTGAAGTAAGTTGGAGGCAGAAATGAATAATTGGGGAACCATTTTCCAAGAAACTCACCTGGTCATTACAGACAATGCGACATCGAAACTTTTGGCAGATTGGAGGAAGCTTTATGGAGTATTACACCCTGATCCAGTCCTCCAGATTAAAAGATTTCTAAGAAATCCAGCTCTGGAGAAACTCCCTGCTCGCTATCAAGATCGGCGGCAGGCTAGTAACGGTCAGGTAAAAGCTGACTATTATCGTTTCGGTGAATGGCGCCTGGTGATCATCAAAGACGAAGAGGCTAAGACTTCGACCGTTGTCACCGTTGAGGCAGTACCCGATATCTCGCATCTAAGAAGGCGGAGACGACGGTGGAGAAGAAGGCCGAAGGGGAAGAGGCCGCGCCGTAGGCGGGGCTAGAGAACCTCGTCGTGAGACGAGGATTTTATTTGAGAGGTTCGGCGCCTTGCGCGCCGAACCTCTGCTATAATTAATAGATATTATTACTAGCTAATTTTAGACTTATGCCTATTAATTATTTAGCGGTGTTGGTCTGTGGAATTGCAGCCATGATTCTTGGTTATCTTTGGTACGGTCCATTTTTTGGTAAAACTTGGATGCGGGAGATGGGAGTTTCTGTGGAGACGATGTCTCCGGAGCAGACGAAAGGAATGGGTAAGAGATACTTTTTGATGTTTATTGGTGCCCTAGTGATGGCTTGGGTTTTGGCTCATTCTATTATTACGGCAGCTCTCTATACCGGCCTTACTGGAGTTGGCTTGGGGTTATTAATCGGCTTCATGAGCTGGTTAGGTTTTGTTGCTCCCGTCACTCTCGGTTCCGTACTTTGGGAAAATAAAAGTTGGAAACTCTGGTGGATCAACAACAGCTATTACATTGTTGATCTCGTTATCATGGGCATAATTTTAGCCCTCTGGGTGTAGATGAAACCTAAAACTGTAGATGAATACATTAGGATGGCCGCGCCGAAGGCGCGGCCACATCTCCGAACTCTCCGTCAGATTATCAAAAAAGAGGTACCGGAAGTAAAAGAGAAAATCGGCTATAGCATGCCATATTACAATTACCTCGGGATGTTTACCGGCTTCGCTGCTTTCCCAAATCATATTGGGCTTTATACGTTGAACATGCATATTAAAGGAGATCTGAAAAAACGAGCGGACAAATACGTTACCAGCAAAGGGACAATGCAGTTTTCTTATGACAAAGCTCTCCCCGCAAATTTAATTAGAAAATTGGTTAGAGAAAAAGGCCGAAGAATGGAGAAAAAGAAAAAAAATTATGAAAAATAAATATTTAATTACCCTCTTTATAATTTGCGTGGTAATTCTCGTAATTGTCTTCAAACTGCCCGCTCCTAAATCTACCACTTCCTCCTCATCTACAAACAATACACCGGTTTCTTCTGATCTGGCAGATGTTGGCAGTGCAGTAACCGATTTTGGCAGTAAGTTGAAAAATGTTTCGCTCCTTGCTCCAACTTCTACTTTAAAGGCGGACATAGCTAGATATTACGGACCTTACATAACCGTTGAGCTTCTCGCAGAGTGGCAAAACAATCCATCGCTCGCTCCTGGTCGACTAACCTCTAGTCCTTGGCCAGATCACATTGATATTCTTTCTATTAATCAAATAGACTCCACCCATTATCAAGTGCAAGGTGAAATCGTGGAAATGACCAGCCAAG
Organism: Candidatus Paceibacterota bacterium; assembly: GCA_035652395.1. NCBI lineage: Bacteria > Bacillati > Minisyncoccota > Minisyncoccota bacterium. The sequence goes on from DASRDX010000009.1 coordinate 82,512, forward strand.
AAGTAGTCGCCGGCGGTGATTCTGGTAGGGAAGAAGTAAAAATCACTCTTACTAAAGTAAAGAACAAATGGCTAATTAGTCAGTTTGGGTCAGGAAAATAAAGAAAGGCGCCGAAGGCGCCTTTCTCATGCTATGATAAAAATCTTAATAATTAATTCTATTTAAATTATGAATCCAGTTGTTCACTTTCAATTGCCATATGAAGATGGCAAACGCATCAGCAAGTTCTATCAGCAGGCTTTTGGCTGGGTTACTAATGAGACTGGTCCGGAAATGGGTAACTATATTAATGTCGGTACTACTGAAACTGATCAGAAGACTATGCGGCCAACTACTCCCGGCACTATTAACGGTGGATTTTACAAAAGAGGAGATGATCTTCCCAGTCAGATCCCGAATGTAGTTATTGCCGTAGAAGATATAAACGCGGCCTTAAAAAAAGTGGAGGAAGCCGGTGGTAAGATTAACAGCCAGCCACAGGGTATTCCGGGAGTAGGTATATTTTCTACTATCATTGATACGGAAGGCAATCACATGGTGCTGTTGGAACCCGGTCCTCAAAACCAATAAGATCGTGGAATTAAAAAGAAAGGGCCGCCGTCGGCGGCCCTTTCTTTTTCCCTTATTCCTCCTCTTCTATCTCAATCGCCCTCTCATTAATTTTGTGAGTAGCCAACTCCGTCAAATTAGTATCGGCTGCTTTCTCCTCGTCTAAAGTTTCTTCCAGGATGTCGGCTACTTCATCGCGGCCCACCTGTCGTGCCCAAGCTATCGCCGAACCATATCCAGCTATTTCATAATGCTCGATATATTGAAGAGCGGCCACCAGATTAGTATCCTTGGCCTCCGGTCCCTCAATATTTTTAATTACCCACTCGGCATCTTTAATCAATCCGCTGATGGCTTCACCTTCCAGACGCTTCGGATTTTCATCGAGGAGCTCAAAACACTGCTCCAGTCTATTCACATGATTAATAGTTTCTTCAAAATGATCTTCCAGAACCGCTTTCAATTCACTGCTCGCAACAGCCTCGCTCACCTTCGGTAAATTTTTTACTAAATTCTGCTCTACGTCATAGAGCACCTGCATTTTTGTAATCAGCAGATCATAAAGGGTTTTTGTATGGGTTTTCCTCCCAATAACTCTTCTAGGCCTAGCTTTAGTTGGCATTCTATTGAAATTTTAACGAATAAGTCCCTCTAGACCCGTGGACGTGGAGCCTCAAAAATTCTGACAGATGTCCTCTAACTCTGTTAAAATGTGAGGATGAAAGAGTTATTCTATAGACTGCCAGAAAATATCCTTTCTTGTTTTAAAGGCCGTAATTTACTTTGGCAGCTTCTGGCTTTTCTATTGACTTATTTACTGATAATCACCGGAGCGGATTGGGCTTACTTCCAATACTTTGCTCGGCACACAGAAACCCGTACCATTCTTTTCGGCGCTGCCATCCTCGGCTTTTTCGTACCGGTCTTTTTGCCTCTTGTACTGTTCTGTTGGGGGCAGATTAAAAGGGATTTTAAAACTCTTCGAGTCAGTTTTGCCATTACTCAAGCTGAAATTTTAGGATGGATGCTTTCCAGTTTTTATAAAATTTTTACGGGCCGCGCTCATCCCGATCTTAGTGGCCAAACCGACATCAGTCACGTTTTTCATTTCGGTTTCTGGCAAGGCGGAATTTTCTGGGGCTGGCCATCTTCTCATACGGCCGTCGCTTTTGCCTTGGCGGGTACTATCTTCGCTCTATTTCCCAGAAAAAGATTTCTAAAAATTCTAATTGGTTTTTACGCTCTATATATTGGTATTGGAGTAGGGGCTACCATTCACTGGTTTTCCGACTTTGTAGCCGGAGCCATTTTAGGTCTCATTATTGGTTCGGCAGTCGGTCGCAGCTTTCATTCACTCTTAAATAATGGTCAAAGCTTTTCAAAAACTGACTGAATGGTATTGGAAATACGAGCGACCACTTTCTTCGCTCGGTCTAATTGGCGGTTTTCTTTTTGATATCTTCACTCTGACGAGAGTGGATGAGCTCCTGGAAAATATCTGGGTCGGTTTTCATTTGATTGTAGCGGCCGTTGGGATTCTGATGTTGAATTTATATGAAGAGGGAAGACTGAAAGAAAAAGTGCCGGGACGGGCTCACTTCTGGTGGACTTTTGTTATCCAGTTTGCTTTCGGCGGCCTCTTCAGTGTCTACCTAGTCTTTTATTCTCGCAGCGCTAACTTTTTTGCCAGCTGGCCGTTTTTGGTAGTACTTGCTTTAAACTTTCTAGCGAATGAGCGGCTTCGCGAACGCTATCGACGAGCCGGTTTTCAGATGGCTATGCTTTTTCTCGGCATCTTCTTTTACTGTCTTTACATTGTGCCAATTATCGTCGGCCAGATTTCCAGTCAAATTTTTATTTTAAGCGGCCTTATTAGTCTCGCAGCTATGGCTCTTTTCCTTCTGATTCTTTTTGCCATCTCACCAAAAAGAATGAAACAGGAGAAATGGTTGATCATGCCAGCTGTGGCCCTCTCTTATCTTTTAATTAATTTTCTCTATTTCGCTCACGTTATTCCGCCCATCCCGTTATCTCTAAAAGCAGCCGGCGTTTATCACTCAATTTCGCGCGATCCGACCACGGGCAACTACTTTGTAACAGAGGAAACAAACAGCAATCCGTGGTATCAATATTTTTTAATTCGGCCAACTATCCATCTGGTTTCCGGGGAGCCGGCGTACGTCTTCAGCTCGGTTTTTGCCCCTGCCCGTTTTGCCACCGGCATCGTTCATCGCTGGCAATATTATGATCAAGTGCGAAAAGAATGGTTAACAGAGAGTGTTATTCGGCTTGGAATTGTCGGAGGAAGAGAAAGCGGCTACCGAACCTTTTCTTTAAAGGCCGGTCTTGCGGCCGGTCGCTGGCGAGTGAGTGTAGAAACACCGGAAGGGCAGGTGATTGGCCGGCTCGACTTTAATGTCGAGCCGGCCGCAACCACTCCACTTTTGCAGGAGAAGTGGCAGTAATGCTATTCTATAAAAATGAAGAAACCCGGTGAGCTCTTAATCATTCTCATAATTATTTTATGTATTGTCGGTCTTGGCATCTGGCATGTGGTAGCCGAGTGGCATGACAAGTCTCTGACCCTCCATTCCTTTCAGGCGACTTCTCAAAAGAATCTGAAAGATTATCAAAATTCAGAATTTGGTTTTAATTTTTCTTATCCTGCCGATTACGTTCTTTCGGAAAGCACCACTCAAAACGCCAGCAGCTCATATCAGACCGCCTTAGTTCGAACGGAGGATAACCTTCAGCCACCAGTTGGCGAAGGACCTCGGGCCATTACGGTTGAAGTCTTTAAAAATCAATCCGATATTTTTAAATGGCTGAATACTAATCCCGCTTCAAATTGGCAGATCAGTAATCATACCTACGCCTCCGCCACCGTTGATAGTTCTGTGGCCATTCAGTATAGCTGGCAGGGTTTATACAATGGCCGGACGACAGTTTTTGAACACCTTGGAAACATAATTGCCCTTTCTGTTACCTATGATGCTCCAACTGATGCCATTCTTCTCGACTATAACGACCTTTTAAATACCATTAAACTTTCTGAAAGAACCTTGACTAAAGATGAGGCTGTTGAGATGGTGGCCGCTAAATATCCGGAAGTGAAAAAATTTCTAGAAACATCATTGCCACCAACTTCGGTTGAAGTCATTCCGTATAATGACGGCATTCATTCGGCTGTGATTTTTAAAACGAGTGGAAGCGGAGTTCCTTATCTCTTGTCCGCTAAATGTTTTGATATCTCAACTAATGGTCAAGTCAGTCTGACCGGGGAGTATAAAATTAATCCGAAAGATGCTTATAAGCCAAAGAATGTTTCTGCTCGTGGTTGTTTACCTTTGGGGATAGAGGTGACAAAATACATCAGTGACCATATTAACGATCTCTCTCCCATCAAGGCTTCCTTGGGTGGCAAATTTTATGCTACTAATATTGAGCTAGCTGAGAGCGGTGAGGCGGGTCAAATCTCTTATGAAGACGGGCACAATGTTTACAGAGCCTCTTTTAATTATTCAAGTGATCCGAATTATCAAAATATTAAAATTACTAATTTCAAACTCCTGCCGTGAATAAAACATTTCCTACAGACGAAGAATTGAAGAAAAAAGATCCAGAACTTTATCGCATAGCTCGGGAGAAGGGAACCGAGATGCCGGGAACCGGTCAATATCTCCACTCAAAAGAAAAGGGGATGTTTAAATGCGCCGTTTGCGGAGCAGCTCTTTTTCCTTCGGATGTTAAATTCGATTCGGGTAGTGGTTGGCCGAGCTTCTATGACGCTTTGCCTAACGCCGTTAAACTGGAGGAAGACAATAGTTTAGGAATGCATCGCACCGAAGTCAGCTGTGCTAACTGCGGTGCACATCTCGGCCATCTTTTCAATGATGCCCCTCAAACCCCAACAGGTGCCCGCTACTGCATTAACGGGGTTTGTCTTGATTTAGAAAAAGAAAATGAAAATCACTAAACTCGGACATTGCTGTTTGATAATTGAAGAGAAAGGATTAAAGATCTTGACCGATCCGGGCAACTATACTCACAAACAAAATGAAGTAACGGGGATTGATATTGTCCTAATCAGTCACGAACATTCCGATCACTATCACTTGGATTCAGTCAAAGCTTTGATGAAGAATAATCCGACAGCTCGACTGATTAGCAATGGCGCCGTCGGAAGCCTTCTGGAAAAAGAAGGTTTTAAATATGAAAAAGTGGGAGATGGAGAGAAGATAGAAATCGGCGGAGTATTAATCGAGGGATTTGGTAAAGATCATGCGCCGATTTATAAAGACTTGATGCTGGTAGAAAACACCGGATATCTGATCAATTCATATTTGTATATTCCGGGAGATGCTTTTCATGCGCCATCCAAAGGAGTTTTAGTGTTGGCTTTGCCGGTAGCCGGTCCTTGGGTGAAGATTTCCGATTCGATTGATTATGCCTTAGAAGTGAAACCCAAAAAGACTTTTCCCGTTCACGATGCCAATCTTAGAATTCTCGGCGGAGCGCCGTATTATGTTTCCAAAGAAATTTTAGAGAAAAACAACATTGAGTTTCTGCCGCTTGAATTAGACAAGCCAACAGAGATATAATTGATTTATGGAAACTATCTTTGCCTATGGAACACTGAAAGATCCGAAAGTTCAGCAAGAAGTGATTGGTCGGGAAATTGAAGGAGCGGCCGATCATCTGGATGGCTGCATTAAATCTCATTTTCAGCATGGCGATCGAAAGACTTATCCGGTTATTATTTGTCCGATTGAAGGCCATGGCGTAGACGGAATCACCTTTGATGTTACGCCGGAAGAATTAACAAAAATCGATCAATACGAAGAAGATTTCTATAAACGCCAAAGAGTAAGATTAAAAAGCGGCAGGGAAGCCTGGACGTATACGAAATAGGTTATAAAGGAGCAAGTTTATAAAGTTGTAATCAGGATTAAAGGCGCCGGCAAAGCCGGCGCCTTTAATATAAAAATATAAAAGGAAACGACCGCGGCCCAGAGGCAGCGGTCGTTTGTTTCGAAGTGGTTGCAATGTCTGGTCAGCGGGTCGACCTCAGAAAACACGATAGTAATACACTGGATTACTGCCTACTCGTTATCCTTAGTTGATCGGCATCTCGAGACAAGTTGTGCGAAACGTCCTTTGCTTCGAACATTGGTCTAGACAAGGTCTAGACCGTCGGATCGTGGCAATGGAGCATTGGTCTAAATAGATATTCTACAGAGGAATAAGATTTTTACTAGCCAGTTTTCCACACCATCACTTTTCTTTGCTATAATCGATTTATGAAAGGTATCGTCTTCGATGCTCAAAAAAGGGCCTTCATTCCACTCGAAAAAGCGGCCGTGCCAATCACCGACATTGCTTTTCAGCGAGCGGCTGGAGTTTTCGAAACCCTCCTCTCTTACAACGGCAAGCCATTCCATCTAAGGGAACATTTAAAACGATTACAAGTTTCCGCCAAGCTCCTCGGCATCAAGGAACACTATCTCCTTTCATATCTCGAAGAAAAAGTCAGGCTAGGCTTAGGCAAGATAAAAGCTCCAATTGTTTCCGTCAAAATCATTATTACCGGCGGCGACAGCTCCTATCTTTCTCTAGAAAATGACCCCCGGCTCTATATCATCTTCAATCCTTTTAATCCGGAGAAATTCTGGCCAAAATACGCCTTTGAAAAAGGAGTTTCGCTTCTCACTACACCCATTCTAAGGACCCTGCCCTCGGTGAAATCTCTCAATTATGTCGGAGCGGTAGTTTCAAATCAGACAGCCGTGCGCAAGAAATATTATGATTCACTTTACGCCACCAAAGATCATATTTTAGAAGGCACGACCTTTAACTTTGCCATCATTATTAAAAATAATCTGATTACACCTGCTGATCAGGTCCTCGACGGTATTACCATGCAGGTTGCCATGAAGCTGGCTAAAAAGATCGGGCTAAATGTTTTTGAAAAGAATATTACTTTCAAAGAACTCCGACAGGCCGAGGAAGCCTTTCTAACTTCTTCTTATCGGGAAGTAATGCCAGTAGTTAGAGTTGATAACATTAAAATTGGCAGCGGCCGACCCGGTCCGTACAGCCAAAGACTAGAGGAACTCTATCGGGCGGAAACCCAAAAATAGTCAATACTTCTGTCAAGACTACTTAACTTCGATAATCCCAAGTCCAAAGATGGATTCTAATCAGCAGAACTTCAAAAAACATTCTAATCATTCCTTTGAAGTTCATACCGCTTCGCTCATCATTAACCCAGACAATCGGTACTTCCTTGATTCTAAATCCAAATCTCTTAGCTAGAGCCAAAATCTCCACATCAAAAGCCCAGTAAAAAGATGTTTGATGGCGGAAAATTTTTTCGGCTGCACGTTGGGAAAAAAGTTTAAAACCATCTTGAGTGTCCGCAATTTCAAGTGGTATTAAAAGACGCACTATCCACTGAAAAAGATTTCCCAGAAAAATCCGTAATGGTGGTTGAGGGGAAATAATTTCGGAGCCGGTAATCTTCCGAGAACCTATCACCACATCAAAACCGGCGCGAGCAAAAGACAGAAGCTGGGGCAGTTGCTTGATATCGGTAGAATTATCAGCATCAGTAAAAAGACGGTATTTGCCGGAAGCGTTTACCATACCTTCGCGAACGGCATAACCCTTGCCATGACTGTGCCGCTCTAAAAGCCTTAAATTCGTGACTCTACCTTCAAACTGCCTAATAATTTCTCGGCTTCGGTCAATTGAGCCATTATCTACTACGATTATTTCAGTTTCGTATTCTTGCTCTCCTAAAAACCTGCCGATGGCCTCTAAAGTAGAGCCAATTCGGGCTTCTTCGTTGAAACAGGGGATAATAATAGAGAGAAAAAGAGGCATACAGTAGGTTATAAAGTTATATAGTTCTTAAAGTTTATAAAGTAAGGCATTTTAGACATTTTTAAAGACCCAAAATCGAGCAAAAAGGAAATTCCAAAACAAGGTACTGAAAGAGGCGGTCAAAAGCGCTAGAATATCGGGAAAATTCAGATAAGTACGGGTCAGAAAATGAATCAAGACATTTAAAAACACACCGCTGCCAACCGTTGCATAAAAACGCAAGGCTTCGTTCCAATTGACACGACTTTTTCGATTAAAAGTAAAAGAACGATTGGTAAAAAAACTAAAAGTGACGGCAGTCAAAAAAGAAATTGTCTTTGCCAGACTTAAGTGATAAGTAAAATAAAAAGTCCAGTGTTTTAAATCAAAATAGACAGATATATCTATTAAGGTGTTAACAATTCCCACTAACGAGAATTTTATAAACTGCCGGAAAGCAATTGATTTGGGGAGACGATTAAAAATTTTTTCCTTCATATTTATTTCCATCATATATCATTTTGAAAAATTCTTAGAAACCGATGTGAAAAAATTTAGACGTCAGATTGGATTTTTAATATAATAGAGAAATGAGAAACACCACTAAAATTTTATTAATCGGTTTTCTAATTTTAATTATTGTACTATGTCTTTTACATTTTTGGCCTAAAGGACAAGTACAGGCTCCTGCTATCAATGCTATAAAGGACACAAATAATTACGCTACCACCAGTCTTTCTATAGGACAGGATCACATTACGGTAGAAATAGCCGACACTGAAGAGAAGCGAACCCTAGGTTTAGGTAATCGTTCGAGCCTTCCTCTAAACACTGGCATGCTTTTTATTTTTGATCACCCTGATCATTATGGTTTCTGGATGAAGGACACTAAAATTGCTCTTGATATGATTTGGATTAGTGAAGATAAAAAAATTGTTGACATTAAAAGTGACGTTTTGCCCGAAACTTATCCGATGGTTTTTCGTCCCCAATCGCTTGCTCTATATGTTCTCGAATTACCGGCTGGTTACGCTAAAATCCATCAAATAAAAACAGGTGAGCAGGTAAATTTCTAAAGAAAGCTCCTAAAAAAGTATATTTTCTGGTCTATTTTAGGGGGCGATTTTACATCTCTAGTTTTTTATTTTCATATGCAAGAATCCTTGCTCCAGAACTGGTCTTTCTCTCCATTTCCGAGTAAAATTAAGTGAAATATTTAGTAAAATAATTCTCAAAATATAAAGAACATGAGCCTTTCAATCACCAAGCATGACGGTAGCCGCGAACCTTTTAATGCCGATCAAATTAATCGATCCATTGAAAGAGCTTGTCGCGGACTGATGGATCCGATTGCGATGGTTACTCAAATTGCTACTGAAACGCGACTGACTCTTTATGATGGAATCACTACCAAAGAACTTGATCAGGCTACCATCAATGCTTCTCTTCAAAATGTTAAAGATGACCCTTCATACGACAAGGTAGCTACTCGTATTCTTCTGAAAACCATTTATCGTGAGGTTTTGGGAGATTACGATAAGGATAGTGAAGCGGAATTAATTAAAAAACATCGCGACGGTTTCATTAACTTCATTAAAAAGGGAGTGGAAGAGGGTAAGCTCGATTCACGAATGGAAGAAAAATTTAATCTGCGTGAACTTTCCAAAACTTTAGATATTGAACGAGATGAATTATTTCAGTACGCCGGTCTTTCCACTTTTCTCAATCGTTATGCTCTGAAGAATTTAGATCAAAGTCCGCGCGAAACGCCGCAATATTTTTTCATGCGAGTGGCCATGGGACTTTCATTCAACGAAAACAAACCAACGGAGTGGGCCAAGAAGTTTTACAACAAGATGAGCAAATTTGAATACATTGGTGGCGGTTCCACCAATCTCGGCGCCGGAACAACTCACCCGGCACTTTCAAATTGTTTCCTGATGGAAGTGCAGGACGACATGGCGCACATTGCCAAGAGTGTGGCGGATGTGATGATGCTCTCTAAAGCTTCAGGCGGCCTGGGTGTTTCCGTTTCAAAATTACGAGCGGCCGGCTCACCTCTAAAATCAAACAATGGAGTTTCCACTGGTCCTACTCCTTTTGCCAAGATTATGGACACGGCCATTCGGGCTATTCAGCGAGGCGGCAAGAAAAAGGGGGCTCTCTGCTTCTATTTAGAGAATTGGCACATTGATTTTCCAGAATTTATTGACTGGAAGCACAACGCCGGCGATGACTACATGAGAATGAGAACCGCCAATACGGCCGCTTATCTTTCGGATGAATTCATGAAACGAGTCAGAAAAGCCGAGATGTGGTACATGTTTGATCCGGCTGAAACGGCTGACTTGGGAGAATTATACGGAGAAGCGTTCAGCAAGCGCTACAACAAGTACGTGGAGTTGGCTGATCAGGGTAAATTAAAGATGGCCAAGAAAATGCCAGCCGTAGAACTTTATCGTAAGATGCTCGTCTCTCTGCAGACCACCGGACACCCATGGCAGATTTTTAAAGACACCATTAATCTGCGAGCTCTCAACAACAACACCGGCACCATTCACATGTCTAATCTCTGCACGGAAATCTGTTTACCACAGGATAAGGATAATATTGCTGTCTGTAATCTGGCTTCACTTAACTTAGCCGTGCATGTCATTAATAAGGAAGTTAACTGGGGCAAATTGGAAGAGTCAGTACGATTAGCCATTCGGCAGCTTGACAACCTTATTGACATTAACGTTCTGCCGGTAGCCGAGGCGGAGCGAGCGGATAAAGAGAATCGGGCCGTCGGACTCGGAGTAATGGGCTTTGCCGATGCTCTGGAGAAAATGGGCTTGGCATATGATAGTCAGCCGGCATACGATTTTGCCGATCGAATTTTTGAATTCATTAGTTATATGGCTATTGATGAGAGCGCCCGATTGGCCGATGAGCGCGGAGCGTACAAAAACTTCGCCGGCTCCGAATGGTCAAAAGGTCACGTGCCATTCGACACTATTTCTAAAATCGAAAAAGAGAGAGGTGTTCCGGTTTCCGTCACTCTTGAGAGCAAACACAAAGGTCTTAACTGGGATATCTTGCGGGAGAAAGTTAAGAAGGGAATTAGAAACGCCACTCTGATGGCTATTGCTCCGAACGCCAATATCGGCTTAATTGCCGCTACTACGCCGGGAGTAGACCCACGTTTTGCTCAAGTTTTTTCTCGCAACAAGATTTCCGGCAAATATCTCGATATCAACCATAATCTAGTGAAGGATTTGAAGAACCTTGGGGTTTGGGAAAAGGTAAAAGATTTAATCATTGAATATCAAGGTGACATTTCCAACATTGCCGAGATTCCCGAACACATCAAGGCAGTTTATAAGACTTCATTTACCACTTCACCCTATGGCTTTATTGAAGTAGTAGCTCGGGCCCAGAAATGGATGGATCAGGCTATTTCGCGCAACATGTATCTGCGCACCCGTGACATTGATGAGACGATGAAGATTTATATGAGCGCTTGGGAGAAAGGATTAAAGAGTACTTACTATCTACACATGGAACCAAGACACACAGCCGAGCAAAGTACCGTCTCCGTCAATAAGTCGCAGAAGATGGGCCGGGTGGGCTTCGGCGGTCTTCGAAAGAGTACCGTAGCGGCTGCGGTGGTAGAGGAAAAGACCACCGATGAATCGGAACTTCTGGCAGACAGTGCTCCCGCTACCATGATTGTGGAACCGGTGGTTAGTCCGATTAAAGAAGAAGACATGGTTGAGCCGGTAATGGTAGCGAAGATAGAGAAAAACATCGTCGAGACTGACAAAGCCGTGAGAACTGTTGAGAGTGTCTCGAAAACTCCTAAAGTAGAAACTTCTGACGTTGCTCCAGCCGCCGTTACTCCCGCTGATCCAATTGCTCAATCTAAAAAGCCGAACGTTCGTTTTATCGGCGCCAAGACTTGCCCAACGGATCCGGCTGAATTAAATCAGTGCGATAGTTGTCAATAAAAGGACGCTCCACAAAATCTTATTTTAAAGGTCCTCGGATCTCCGGCTTTGTCTAATTAAGGTCGGCCAGACCATTTAAAATAAGATTTTGCTTCGCTTAAGAGTTCTAATAATTAGAGCGCCGGCGAAGCCGGCGCTCTACATATCCATTTGCGTCATATTTACTTTCCATTACAATAGTAATCACTTACTTTAAAAACCTTATAAACTTTAAGAACCAACCCATGCCCCTCATCGGAAAAGCCTCACCGGAAGATATGAATCTACACCCACTGCGATATCAGTGGGCTTATGATCTCTACAATCAGGCCGTGCGCAATACTTGGTTTCCGCACGAAATTGCCCTGAAAGAAGACCTGGATGACTGGGAGAAAATGACGGAGGACGAGAGACACGCGGTAAAATTCTTAATGGCTTTCTTCAATCCGGCCGAACTGATTGTCAATCGCTCCATTGCTCTCGGTATTTATCCATATCTGAAGGCGCCGGAAGCTCACCTCTATCTCGCCAAGGTGATGTGGGAGGAAGCTAATCATTGCGTTTCTTTTGAATACGTACTTGAAACCTTCCCCCTTGATCGAGAAAAGATTTTTGGTATCCATCTTCAGACTCCTTCGATGATAGCCAAGGAAGAATTTATTTTTCGGTATTTAAGGAGAATGACGGAAGAGACTCTGGATATTGAATCGCCGGAAGGGAAGAAGGATTTCATCCGCAACCTTGTGGCCACCAATATTGTAATGGAGGGTACTTGGTTTTATTCAGGTTTCATGGTGGCTCTGTCTTTTCGACAGCGAAATCAGTTGCGCAATTTCGGCTCAATGATTAATTGGGTCTTGCGGGATGAATCGCTTCACTTGAAATTCGGCATCAATCTAGTCCACACCATTCTTGAGGAGAATTCCGAACTTGTAACCGAAGAATTTGCTAATGAAATCCGCAACATCGTCATTGAAGGGGTGGATAAGGAGGTAGCCTACAACAAAGATCTCTTTCCAAACGGCATTCTTGGTTTGAACGCTGATTATGTCAATCAATATGTGCAGTATGTGGCGGATAGACGTTTGGAAGAATTGGGTCTGGAGAAACACTATAATGCCACCAATCCGGCCAAATGGATGAGCACTGCCACTGACGTTTTTGAGCTGGTGAATTTCTTTGAAGCTCAAAATACTAGCTACGAAGTGGATGTGCAGGCGCATTCATCGGAGAAGAAGGAACCGACGAAATAATTTATGTTTGCAGCAAAAAGGCGGCCGTGAGGCCGCCTTTTTGATTTGTTTCTCTTTGGATCTGTAAGCCGAATTCTGTGCGAGATAGGCGAAGTCGCTTTTCTCGTGACAATTATTTATCTGGGCCAGCTGTTACCAGCCGGCTCTAGCGGCACCCCCAGCCGTAGTTTTGAGATTTTAAAACAAAACTACGGTTGGGTACGGCCTTGCACAGGGGTAAGGATTTTGCCGTTTCACTCCCGAAATTACTTTCGGGCTTCGCCCTACAGACCATTCGCCTGTAGAGCGGCGGTTTTCTTTCGAAAACCGCCGTTTCTGTTCGCACCTCTTGGATTGCTCCAGACGGGCGTTACCCGCCACCTTTTCAAATTAATGAACTGTGTTCGGACTTTCCTCCCAATCATTTCTGACCGAGCAATTGTCCAATTCAAAGAGGCTAGAAGTATAATATAGGCCGTTTGCGAAGGCAAGGGGATCAAGTTATAATGAGGGAATATTATTTATAGTTCATTATTCGCATGGAAAAAATCAGCATTAATGTTCAGAAGGAAAGAAGCAGCAACCTTCTAGAAAAAATTGTTTATATTTTACTGGTTGGTCTAATTTTTCTTTTACCCTTATTTTTCATTCCCTCCGCGGTAATTTCCTTTGCCTACAGCAAGGTTATTCTCCTTTTTTTAATCACTCTGCTTTCTCTATTTATCTGGGCAATTGCCTCCTTTAAAAGCGGAGAGTTAGTTCTTCCATATAACTGGCTCTCGCTCGCCGCCATCGCTATTCCGGTGGTCTTTCTATTATCTTCACTTTTTTCTCCGACCAAAAATCTTTCTTTAATCGGTGGTGGTTTTGAACTGGGGACCTTCAGTACCATATTTCTTTTAACTGTCTTGATGTTTCTGGTTTCTATTTTTGTCTGAAGCAAGGAAAAAATCTTTTATTGCTATCTTTCATTTGGAGTGGCTTTTTTAGTCCTGGCTCTCTACCAAATTCTTCATTTAATTGCCGGGCCAAGCAGCTTCCTTTCTTTTAAATATTTTCTGGATGTGACAGCAAATCCCATCGGCAAGTGGAACGACTTGGGAGTCTTTTCCGGCGTAGCCGTTCTGCTTTCCCTAATTAGTCTGGAACTTCTGGCTCTTAGTCGCGGATTTAAAATTCTCTCCTACATTGTTTTGGTGGTCGGTCTGTTTTTGCTGGCCCTCACCAACTTTACTGTTATCTGGAATACTCCGATCACCATCGTTACCATTATCGGTTTCTTTGCTCTTGTATTTTTTGTTTACTTTATCTCTTCCAACAATGCAGAGATTCAGACCGCTGAAGGAACAACTCTCGCCAGGAGCCGCAAGCTGCCACTCCCTTCGTTAATTGTTCTGGTCTTTGCCGTTATCTTTACTTTGGCCGTAACTCCTTTATCTAATTTTTTCAATAATTACTTTCACATCAACGTTACGGACGTCGAACCAACTTGGCAATCCACTCTAGTTGTATCTAAAGGAGCCCTTTCTCACAACGCTCTCTTGGGTGTCGGACCAAATCGTTTTGACAGCCAATGGTTTCTGTCAAAGCCTGACGGTGTCAATCAAACGGATTTTTGGGATACGGCATTTAACTATGGCGTTGGTCTCATTCCAACTTTTCTCGTCACCACCGGTATTCTGGGAATTCTCGCCTGGCTGGCTTTCTTAGGCTTATTTGTCTATCTTGGTATTCGAGCCCTGTTCTCACGGGTTAAAGACCGATTTTCGCTTTATTTAATGGTTTCTTCCTTCTTTATCGCTCTTTATCTCTGGATTATTCACATTCTATATGTTCCGAGTCTCGTTACCTTATCAATGGCTTTCATCTTCACCGGACTTTTTCTAGCCTCTCTATTTCGGGAAGGAATTCTCGGCGAAAAACGCATTCATTATGTTCAGGACTCGCGTAAAGGATTTGCCGTCATTCTACTGCTCGTCCTTGTCATTATTGGCATTCTGACTTGGGGTTACTTTATTTCCAACAAAATAATGGCTTCCGTCTATGCCAATAAAGGAGTGATTGCCGTAAACAACAATAATATTACTGCCGCTGAAACCGACATGCTCCGAGCAGGCTCCCTCGATCGAAATCCGATTTATTATCGTCTGCTGGCGCAAGTGGAACTGACTCGCCTGAATGATTTGCTCTCGCAAAATAATCTGACCGCCAATTTAATCCAGACTCAATTTCAATCAATTCTAAGTAATGCCGTCTCGGCTGCCACTGTTTCCACCCAGCTTGATCCAACCGATTATCGCAACTGGATGGCTCTGGGATCGGTTTACCAGAGCGTGGTGCCTCTTGGGGTGAAGGATGCCGATACTAGCGCTGAAAGCGCCTATCAAGAAGCTCTGAAGCGCGATCCGCGAGATCCGGACATTTATCTTGCCCTGGCCCAATTAGAAGTAGCCCGCCGAAATGCCGATAAAGCAAAAGAAAATATTGTCAGTGCCTTGAAATTAAAAAATAATGATCTTCAGGCAATTTATCTCTTAGCTCAGATTCAGTTAGCTCAAAATGATTCGAATGGAGCAGTTCAGACAATGCTTGCCGCCACCACCGTTGCTCCGAACAATGCCAGTGTCTATTATCAGTTGGGTCTTTTGGAATATGGTTTGGGAAATTATGCTGATGCCGTGACCGTCTTTAATCAAGCGGTGGCTCTTATTCCAAATTATGCTGATGCCCGATATTATCTTGGCCTAAGCTTTTACAAGACTGGTCAAACCGCCGACGCCATTAACCAATTTCAGTACCTAGCTGACAATAATCCTGATAATTCGGTAGTTACTGCCATTCTCGCCAATCTGAAAGCCGGCCGCGACCCATTTAGTGGCTTAAATACTTCAAACGCTAATCAACCCTCTCAAAGCGCCAGTTCTACCAAAAAAACGGCTCAATAAGGCCGTTTAGCCCTGATGGTTCGCAAGTTTCTGAATATCTTTAATAAGGAGATAGGCGGCGTTCATGAGGCCGCCTATCTCCTCGGTTTTTTCGCCATTCTTTCCCAGCTTCTGGCCCTGATTCGTGATCGCTTGTTGGCCTACTATTTCGGGGCTGGTCAGACTCTCGATGTTTATTATGCCGCTTTTAGAATTCCGGATTTTATTTTTGCTTCCATTGCCTCACTCGTTTCCATTTCCGTGCTGATTCCATTTTTAGTGGAGCGGCTTGATCGAGACAAGGAAGAATCAAAAATTTTTCTCAATACCATTTTCACCGCCTTCTCGTTAGTAATGATTGTGGTATGTGTGGCGGCTTTCTTCTTAATTCCTTATCTTCTGAAAATTATTCTGCCGGCCCTGGCTAATGGCCCTCAACGCGACGAACTGATTACTTTATCAAGATTACTGCTTCTCTCGCCAATCTTTTTAGGCATTTCCAACTTTCTTGGTTCCATTACACAGACTTTTCGCCGATTCTTTCTTTACGCTACCAGTCCGATTATTTATAACGCCGCTATCATTTTCGGCATCATTTTTCTGCGGCCGCATTTTGGTTTGCGCGGCATTGTCTTCGGAGTAATTATCGGAGCATTTCTCCATTTCTTTATTCAGATTCCGTTTGTTAGAGGACAGGGGATGCTGCCTCACTTTATCGGTCGGCTGGACTGGAAAAAGGTGAAGCAAGTTATTTTTCTGTCACTGCCGCGTACCATCGCCTTATCGGCGGACAGCTTTTCTTTGCTCTGTGTCACCGCTTTTGCCGGACTAATGTTAAGCGGCTCGATCGCTATTTTTAATTTCGCTCTGAATCTTCAGTCGGTGCCACTGGCCATCATTGGAACGAGTTACACTTTGGCCGCTTTTCCAACCTTGGCCAAGCTTTATTCGCGCGGCGAAAAGAGTCAGTTTGTGGAACAGGTAGTAACGGCCGCTCGTCACATTATTTTTCTCTCTATTCCGATCACCGCTCTCTTCATTGTCTTACGGGCCCAGATTGTCCGATCTATTTTGGGGGCAGGGCATTTCAGCTGGGATGACACTCGCTTGGTGGCGGCGGCCCTTTCAATGTTCACTATCTCCCTTTTTGCCCAAGGGCTCACTCTACTTTTTGTCCGCGGCTATTACGCCGCCGGTAATACCAAAAAACCCTTAATTATCAACCTTTTAACCACTTTGGGGGACATTTTCTTTCCGTTTCTTCTCTGGCAGGCTTTTGTCCATTTTCCAATGTTTCAGTATTTTATTGAAAGCTTATTTAAGGTAAGTGATGTGGCGGGAACGGAAGTGTTGATGCTGCCGCTCGGCTATTCGATCGGCGTTCTGCTCAATGTTCTGATCTTCTTTATTGCCTTTGAGCGGGATTTCAAAAATGTGGCTGCTCACCTCTGGCGCACTTTTCGCCAGAGTTTCTCGGCAGCCATCCTGATGGGTTTTGTCGCTTACATTTCCTTAAATGTTTTTGACAAGGTTTTTGATCTCTCCACCACTATCGGCATCTTCCTCCAAGGATTGTGTTCCGGAGTGATTGGTATTTTGTTCGGTCTTCTCATTTTGAAATTAATCAACAATCAAGAAATCGGGGAAATTTGGCAAACGCTGCACCGCCGCATCTTCCGAACCAAGGAAGTGGTGGTGGCCGAGCAGACGAAGATTGAAGTGTAATATTGTTTTTTTTCTTGTCTTTTGGTAATCTCTCAAGAGATATGAATACAATCATTCCTTTAATCAAGGTCTTTGTCTGTTTCCTTTTTCTGGGTTTTTTAGGTCTTTGGGTCTACCTCACTGTCATCGAAAGGAATATCGTACGCCGTAATTTTGCTAGGATTGAAGTCAGGACAAAAAACCTGATTATCCAGATGGGGTCTTACTGTATCCTTTATTCAGTAATCTTTGTCTTTTGGCAATGGAGCTTGCCTCAACCATGGGGAATTCTCGCAACCATACTTGGCACTTCAATTGGTGTACGGCTTGGCTATAAAATTTTCAAATTGCGAATTCACTCAATGCGCCGGCGGCTATTTCTCGAATAGATACCGAGTTGCTTTTAAGCAACTCTTTTAATTTAAGCTGAAATATTGAATACTTTCTGTTACTATTGAGACTCAATGGAAAATATTAGGAACTTTTCTATCATCGCCCATATTGATCACGGCAAGTCGACGCTGGCTGATAGGATGTTGGAGATTACCCATACGATTGAGAAACGGAAGATGAAAGAACAGGTATTGGATGATATGGAACTGGAGCGGGAAAAGGGCATTACCATTAAAATGCGGCCGGTCAGGATGGAATATAAAAATCCAGCCGACGGGCAAGCCTACGTTTTAAATCTCATAGATACGCCTGGACATATAGATTTCTCCTATGAAGTCTCCCGAGCTCTAAAGGCGGTAGAGGGCTCTATTCTATTAGTAGACGCTACCCAGGGGGTACAAGCCCAGACTCTTACTACTTTGGGCATGGCTAGAAATTCAGGCCTGACTATTATCCCCGTTTTATCCAAAGTAGATTCGCCTTTAGCTCGTATTCCGGAAGTGAAGGAAGAAGTGGCCAAATTGTTAGATTGTCCGATTGAAAGCATTTTAGAAACCTCGGGAAAAACAGGGGAGGGGGTGGAGAAGCTTTTGGAAGAGATTGTTAAAAGAGTGCCGCCGCCAAGCACTTTTGATTCGCCGGTAAACGAAGGCGATTCAAAAGTGCGTGGCGGTCCAAAAGAGAGCTTTCGCTCCCTCGTCTTTGACTTCCAATATTCAAATCACAAAGGAGTAATCGTCTACGTTCGCGTCTTTGAAGGAAAAGTGGCAAAAGGAGAAGAATTACTTTTCCGTATTGCCGAAGAGAAGTTTTTTGCGCTCGAGGTCGGAGTTTTTAAACCCGAAGAAGCGCCCGCGCCATCTTTAGGCGCGGGCGAAATCGGCTACATCGTCACCGGTATTAAAAAACCCGGTATTGCCTCCGTTGGAGATACTGTTACTTTACTGAAGCGGCCGGCCGAAGCTCTTCCCGGTTACGAAAGGCCCTCACCTGTAGTTTGGGCCTCCATTTACCCTGAAGATGCCGATGATTTCGACTTACTTCGACAGGCCCTTGGAAGATTGCGCCTCTCCGATTCGTCCTTTTCATACGAGGAAGAATCTTCAGGATCGCTGGGGCGCGGTTTCAGATGTGGTTTCTTGGGTTTACTTCACCTTGAAATTATTACTGAAAGATTGAAACGTGAATTTCGCTTGAAATTAATTATTGCCACCCCCTCTATCACCTACGAAATTAAATATAAAAATGGAAAAACGGCTACTATTTATTCACCCTCGCTTTTTCCCGAGCAAAATGAAATTGAAAGTATTCTCGAGCCGTGGATGAGACTGCAAATTATTTCGCCGTCTGAATACTTGGGTAAAATTACCCAACTACTCTATGAGCACGAAGCCGATCTGGATCACTCCGAAACTTTCGGGGATAACCGAACCAACTTAACGGTGCTGATACCGCTGCGGGAACTGATGCGTAACTTTTTTGATGAATTAAAAAGCGTCTCTTCAGGCTTCGCCTCTCTTTCATATGAATTTGAGGAAATGCGACCAGCCGAAGTGGCTCGTTTGGATATTTTAGTGGCGGATGAGCCGGTGGAAGCTTTTACCCGAGTGGTTTCCACTCGGCGGGTTCAGGAGGAAGCGGAAAAAGCCGTGGAAAAACTTTACGGGGTTTTGCCGCGCCAGCTATTCGTTACTAAAATTCAAGGCAGAGCTTTAGGTAGAATCCTTTCCTCAAGAACTCTTTCGGCCTTACGCAAAGACGTTACCGGCTATCTATACGGCGGAGATATCACTCGAAAGATGAAGCTCTTGGAAAAGCAGAAGAAAGGCAAAAAGAAAATGAAGGAGCGCGGTAAAGTAAATATTCCGCACGAAACCTTCTTAAAGATGATGAAAAGTTAGGCGGCTGGCAGTCGTCTCAGGCAATAGGAAAAGAGTTATTGAAAAGCTGGAAAGTAGAGCATAATCATGCCTAAAATCATGATCGCCGCTACGATAGTCATTATAATCTGCAGAGTCTTTCTATGTTTTGGGTTAAAAAACATCTCTTTTAGGTTTAAGAAATTCATTATATCATACGGATAATGCGGGAATTTCGAGAACGTAAAAAAATTAAGAAGCGCATCTATTCCAAGACAGTGGTAATAATTTTAGCTATTTTACTTGCTCTTTTAATTGAAGGGACCTGGAAAGTTTTCCAAAAAGAACGGGAGAGTGCGGCCAACTTGTGGCGAGTTAATAACCAGCTTTCGGAACTTCAGGCTCGAAATACCGCCCTGTCAGATGATGTGGCGGCCCTCCAGACTGATCAGGGGATTGAGAGTGAGATTCGCAGCAAATATCAGGTGGCCAAGTCAGGGGAGCAGGTCATAGTCATTGTGGACAAGGATAATACAGCTAGTTCAACTCCTCCCGGTAATTTCTTAGTCCGCTGGTGGGATAATTTTCTTAGTCTTTTTAAAAGAAAGACTAAATAGCGAGATTAGTTCAATGGTAGAACACATGCTTCCCACCCCGACAGTAAAATTGCGAGTGTCGTATAGTGGTAATACGTCTGCTTCCCAAGCAGATAACGCGAGTTCGATTCTCGCCACTCGCACTAATGTTAGATTCGCAATTTACCACAGGATAAGAGCATGAAATTGGTTCAATAATTCTATGGCAATAAGCCTAACACTCGAATATTCGGACTATGAGAAATGTTTTTCCCGTATCTCGCACTTTACAGAGTTCGATAATTCTATGGCACCGAGCCCCAATATACGAATATTCGGACGATGAGAGATATTTTTCTCGCCACTCGCACTAATTACGATTTTAATTTTTATTTAAGGTTTTTTCATGCTCGATAGTTTAGAATCGGCGCATGAAAAAATTATTTATTCGGGCGCCGGCCTGCGGCCGGCGCCTCAGGAATTATCAGATATCCCACGCCGGCTTCACCCTGATCGAAATTCTGGTGGTCATTGGCATTATTGCCATTCTGGCGGCCGTCGTGCTGGTGGCTATTAATCCGGCGCGGCAATTTAAACTGGCTCGGGACTCCCAACGCCAGAGTAACGTCACCGCTATCCTAAACGCCGTCGGCCAGAATCTGGCCGAAAACAAAGGCATTTTTACTTGCGGTAGCGCCTCTACTTCCATTCCCAACACCAAGACTCTTATGAAAAGCAGCGGCGGTTTTGATGTTGGACCTTGTTTAGTGCCGACTTACATTTCTACCTTACCGTTTGATCCGAGTGCCACTGGCGCACATTATAGCAGTAATAGTGATTACGATACCGGCTACACCATTGCTACCGACTCAGACGGACGCATTACCATTAGCGCACCAGCCACTGAAGTAGCCAGCCAGGAAATTTCAGTGACTAGATAAATATAAATTTCCTGCGTCGCAAATAAAAATGACGGAAGAAATTCTTCCGCCACTATCCGAATTAGTATCGACAGCCGCAATCCCTATAAATAATCACGGGCTCGGGTTGCATCCACTGCCAACCACCGCCGATGAAAATCCAGCGAGGTTGAGGATAAAAAACCCGGAAATCTCTGTGCGATCCCCCATGATACCCATAACCTCCTTGTGAGTGGTCAAAATTTCGGTAGTACATTCTACCGCGCCGACCTTGTGAGTTCCCTGAACTAGGCACAAAAGTCAAAGTCAGGGCCAAGATAACCATCATTAGTCTATTCATTATGTCTCCTTCTAAACAGACTTTAGCACTTCAGGATTGAGGAGGCAAGGCTCAATAAGATTGGTCAGTTTCAAAATTATCGTACATATTTTCCTCAGCCATTTTGTTGATTTCCGGTAGGGAAGTCTCGTCTTCTTTAAGTGGGGCACTTTTATCGCGGTCAACAAAAGTAAAAGATAAAAATTCGCTACCCTTTACGACATCGTTGTTACATCGAAAGGTCAGACGATCCGCCTCAAAAATATCAAAAAATTCTTCCCAGCCAATAGGTTCGGCATTCTCGGAATTATCTCCAAAGATTATACGTAAGATGCCTTTACCACTCCCGTCTTCCGAATCTCCGCCGATAGCCGGAGTGCCGCCCCACTTTAGAATCCAATTTTTAATTACTTCATGATCGGTGGTTGCCTGCATATTGTCAAAAATTAGTTTATTAAGACGTACATAAAACCTGACGCTTTGGTGCCCGGAATCTTTCAAGGATCCTTATTTTAAGCCATATTTTTGAAATATTGCTACCCATTTTAAAGGTTGATATACTTAAGCCCTATGAAAAACGTATCAATTTACACCACCGATACTTGCACCTATTGCAAGATGGCTAAGGAGCTCTTTAAGGAGCACAATATTAAATATAATGAATATAACGTCGGAACTGATTTAGAGAAGCGACAGGAAATGATTGATAAGAGCGGACAGCTAGGCGTGCCTGTAATCGTCATTGATGATGAAGTGATGGTGGGTTTTGATGCAGATACTTTAAAGCAAACTCTCGGCGTATAAAGTTAAATGGGAATCTAAACGAACAACAAAGCGGCTGCCAAAGGCAGCCGCTTTGTTGTAGTATGTATGATGTCCTTCTTATCCGCCCTCGTAGTTCAATGGAGAACAACACCCCGCCTAAGGGTATAATTATTTGCTCCTGTAGTTCAACGGATAGAACGGATCCGTCCTAAGGATTTAATGTAGGTTCAATTCCTACCAGGAGCACAAGCCAGAAATCTGAACCCCAATAATAATATGATTTTAACTACTAAAGCATCAAAAGATTACGAACTTCTTGATAGTGGAGAAGGAGAAAAGCTGGAGCGGTATGGCCAATATATTTTAGTCCGTCCCGATCCACAAGCTCTTTGGCCGAAAAATCTTTCGGTAAAAGAATGGGAAAAGGCCGTCGGTCGCTTCGCGACCGACGGCCACAGCAAAGGCTCTTGGAAATTCAAATCCAAGATTCCGGAAAGCTGGCATATTGAGCTCGGCACTCTGAATTTCATCATTAAACCAACGCCGTTCAAACATGTAGGTATTTTTCCAGAGCAACTTTCAAACTGGCAGTGGATTGAAGAAAAAGTAAAAGCGGCTGCCAAGACCACAGGGCAGCCGCCCGCCATTCTTAACCTCTTCGGTTATACCGGCGGTGCCACTTTAGCCGCGGCTCAAGCCGGCGCTTCGGTTACTCACCTCGACAGCTCAAGAAGCACTATTAATTGGGCTAAACAAAATGCCGAAATTTCCAACCTTAAGGAAAAACCCATCCGCTGGATTTTAGATGATGTTCGGAAATTTCTAAAAAGGGAAGTGAAGCGGGCTGTTAAATACGACGGCATCATTATGGATCCACCGGCTTTTGGCCGTGGTCCGAACGGAGAAGTCTGGAAAATCGAAGAGCATTTTGTGGAGCTTTTGGATTTAGCTTTCCTCACTCTTTCCAAAAAACCAATATTTTTCTTAATAAACGGTTATGCTTCGGGTTATTCTGCTATTGCTTATGAAAATAATCTCCAAACGCTTGCTTCCAAATTTGGCGGCCAAATTGAAAAAGGAGAATTAACTATCGAAGAATCCCAAAGCAAACGACTTTTACCGTCCGGGATTTTTGCAAGATGGATTATATAAAAAAAGAGAGCCCAATGATTTAAAAATTATCATTGAGCTCTCAGCATGACAAGACCGGTAAAACGCTAAACCGTGAAAACGCGAAAATGCGAAACGAGGGAGCACTGCTCAACCAGAGACGTTACCCGCCTTACGGTGCACCATAGGCCTCACGCATAGTTAAGTGGACCAACTCCTGGCTTTCCCGTTCATTTCTGAACAGTTGGGCTTGTTTGATGATCCCGTATCCGTTCTTATCCTATCTAAATTTTAATGTCTGTCAAATTTATGATATAAATTAAGCTTCTATGCCGAGGTAGCTCAGTTGGTAGAGCATTTGCCTGAAGAGCAAGGGGTCGCCGGTTCGAGCCCGGCCCTCGGCACTAAAATAATAACCGCCAATTCTAATTGGCGGTTATTATTTTAGTGCCGTAAAGTCCGTATAGCTTAAGCAATTATGTGGCAAGAAGCTATTAACCTCCAAAATTCAAACAATGAGAAGTATTTTCCGGCCCTCGACTTTGTATAATTGATCTACTTTCCGAAGAAATTGCCAACCGTGGGCAATTGGTGGCCTGTTAAAAAGACGTAAGAAGCAGACAGCCGATCAATAACCGGCTTCAAATAATAGAAAGCGCCGATAGCTAAACCAATGATAATTGCCCACCTAATAATTGAAAAAACAGTAGACCAGCGGGCCGATCGGTACATATATCGAAGCATTCGGTTATTTTCCTCTCCCAATTTAATATTTTCCCGAAGCAGATTTTTTAATTCCGGATCATCCATGCCTCAATTATAACAAACTCTGAAACTAGACCAAATTTTATTGATATGATAATCTCGGGGAAATGTTCAAAAAAATTCTATTTACGCTTTTCTGCGCCGCTCTGTTTGCAGAGATTCTAGCCAAGCAGCCTTTATCACCAACCTATCTCACTTTAAAGATTCTCTGCTCTGCAGCTTTAATCCGTAGTTTAGTAGTTTGGCTCCAGCGCCATCCAGAAGAACAGGCCTCATCAAGAGTTATTTTTCGAGCTCACTGGCTCTCTTAGGTCTGTGGGTTCGAATCAAACCCGACATCTATATGTCGGGTCTTTTATTTTAAATTATGATGCTCTTACTCGTAGTTTTGCTTGCCTTTCCTTGTCTACCTTCGGCAGCTTAACGGTCAAAAGTCCTTGATTTTCTATAGCCTCCGCACCCTCTATTTCAATTTCATGCGGCAAAAGCACGGTCCGAGAGAAAGCTCCCCAATAAAGCTCTTTATGAAAGTAATCCTGCTCCGAAATACCCGGCTCTTCGTTGCGACGGCCCTTAATGGTGACCATGTCTCGGGTAATAGAAATATCCAAATCTTCCCGCCGTACGCCGGCTACCATTGTTCTAATCACAATTTCGCGAGGCGTCTGATAAACATCTACTGAAAGCTCACCCTCGCCGGTGTCTTCTTCCAGCCAGTTACTGGTGGCTTTTTCCCGATTAGTAATAGGGTTGAAACTTCTCTCCGGTGCGGAATTTGCATCCTCTGATTCATCTTCATATTCATCCACGTTGATACTGCCGGTTAGTCGCTCAAAAAATGATTTTTTATCTTTGGCCATAAATAATTATTTAAGAAGTTCGTTTAATAGTTTTAACTTTTTCAAATACAAGAATGAGAAGAATCACGCAAAGCCAGACAGCGCCGAAAATTAGAAATAAATCCCCTCCCGCCTTAATTATAAAGAAATTAAAGAGTCCATGCAACACAACAGCCAAGACTAGGCCAATAATTAAATACAGTCTTCTTTGCCAAGGTGGTTTATAAAAGGCAAAAGCAATAAAAATACCGATAGTAGCTGAAGAGATAACATGGAGCAGGTTAGCTCCCAAAAATCGCAAATTACCAGTTACCACGCTATTGAAGAGATTATTTTGAAGGATAGGAGTATTTAGAAAGAAGATATTTTCCAGCGCCGCGAATCCCAGCGCGGCGCTGATAAGGTAAATTGCCGGATCAATCGGTTCATCGTTGTAAGGCGTATTGATGCAGCTAAAATAGGCTGCCCAATATTTGAAAATTTCTTCCACCAGAGCAAAAATAAAGAATATCAACAGAGTAGCTTGAGTAGGATCCGGTTGAATTAGATGCTCAAGACCCACCGCAATTAAAACGGCGATGATTCCGGCCCCGAAAGAACGCCAGATGATTTTTTTTGGTTCGGGATGCAGGCGATCTTCCTGAATCCAGAAAAAGAGCCAAACGCAAGAAGGAACCACTCCTCCCAGGATGGCCCATACGGCCACCTGCGGATGAACAGATGTGAAGATCAGAGCTGCTATTAAAATCCGCAGAGGGTAAATCAGGAGCGAAATGATAATTAAAATTAATCTCATTTAGAATTGCTTGGCCAACTTGCTACCATTAGCAGATCACTCTGGGCGGTTTCTTTTGGCAAAAATGACCATATTTCTTCCGTAATGAAAGGCATGAATGGATGGAGAAGTGCTAAGGATTTTTTTAAAAGGTGGCGTAGAAACCATTGTGTCCCTAGGGGGTTTTCTTTTAAGGTAGTCTTGCTTTCCTCGATTATTTTATCAGCAAAAGTGTGCCAGATATAGTGGTAGATATTTTCAGCGGCTAAATGAAATTGAAAATTTTCAAAATAATTTGTCACCTCCTTCAGCAGTTTATTAAACTCCGTCAATTGTTTCTGTTGAAGTTCACTTAATTTAAGCTCCCCGGATTCTTGATAGTTTTCTGAGTTAGTTAAAACAAATCGGGCGATATTCCAGATTTTATTGGCAAAGTTCTTATAGCCGCGAATTTTATTTTCGTCTAATGACATGTCACTGCCCGGAGGATTACCAACGATCAAAGCCATTCGCAAAGCATCCGTACCGTACTTTTCAATTAGCTCGAGCGGACTGACGACGTTGCCTTTACTCTTGGACATTTTCTTACCCTTAGAATCATTAACTAATCCGTGAAGATAAACATGTTGAAAGGGGACTTCTTTAGCGAGATAGAGTCCGAAGATCACCATTCGCGGAATCCACTTAAAGATTAAATCATAACCGGATTCCATTACCGAGGTAGGGTAAAAAGTCTTAAAATCAGACTGATCGGGGAAACCTAAAGTAATGAGTGGCCATTGTCCGGAAGAAAACCAAGTATCGAATGTATCGGTGTCGGCAACCATGGCGCCACCACATTTTGGGCATTTCCGAATAGAATCATCCAAATCGGGAAAAGCTTCTCCGCATTCCTGACAAATTTTGGCCGGAATGGGGATGCCCCAGACAATCTGGCGGGAAATATTCCAGTCAATAGTGTTCTCCATCCAGTAAGTAAAAATCTTCTTATAATTTTCAGGATGAAAAATTACTCGGTTTTCTTCAGCCGCTTTTAAAGCCAAATCGGCCAAGGGTTTCATTTTCACAAACCATTGGGGCAATTCTCGAGGTTCAATAATCGTCTCGCATTTATAACAGACGGGAACAGGGTGGGTGTAGTCTTCGATTTTTTCAATTAAATGCATGGATTCAAGATCAGCCACTACCTGTTTGCGAGCCTCCAGCACTTTAAGACCTTTATACTTGCCAGTCTTTTCGTTTAGTCGGCCAAACTGATCAATGACTTCCTTTTTCGGCAAATTATGTCGAGCGGCAATTTCAAAATCATTTTTATCGTGCGAAGGAGTAATTTTTAAAGCGCCTGTGCCAAATTCCATTTCTACGGCTGCGTCTGCAACTACTGGAAGATCCATCTGACCAATCGGTGTTTCTACCGTAATGTTTTGACCGATATATTTTTGATATCTGGAATCTTCCGGATTAACCGCTATCGCCCCATCTCCGAACATTGTCTCCGGTCTAACCGTGGCAACTACCAACGGTCCATATTTTAGATAATAGAGTTTATCCGTCATTTCTTTGGAGACCGTTTCTACGTCGGAGAGGGAAGTCTGATGTTTCGTGCACCAGTTTACCAGCCGACTGGCACGGTAAATCAAACCATCGTCAAACATTTTTTTAAAAGTCTGGTGGACAGTTTTGATGACGTCGGGATCGAGGGTAAATTTTTCACGTGACCAGTCGCAGGAAGCCCCCAGAGCGCGGATTTCACTCTCCATTTTTTTCTTGTTTTCCTGAGTAAAGTTATAGATTTCCTGATAAAGCTCTTTTGGATCCATCTTGAACCGGGATCGGCCTTCCTTTTCCAGCTTTTTCTCATAAACAATCTGGGTTTCAAAACCGGCGTGATCGGCGCCAGGAAGCCAGAGAGTTTTAAAGCCTTGCATTCGTTTGTATCGGATCATCAGGTCTTCCAGTGTCGTGCCTAAAGCATGACCGGCGTGAAGATGGCCGTTGGCGTTAGGTGGCGGCATGATGATAGTGAAGGGCTCTTTTCGATCATTTGGAAGCTTGTCGGGATTAAAAAAACCGCTCGCTTCCCAGATTTGGTAAATGCGAGACTCTGTTTCTTTTGGATTGTAGGGCTTTAGGAGTTTCTCGGGGATCATTAGGAAAATTCTAGCAAAAATAAGGGTTTTTTGGAATTGGGAGGGCGGCGAGCTTCGCTCGCCGCCCTTTATATAAAAGAAAAGAGCCGCATAATTTCATTTGTCAATCATGAAATTATGCGGCTCGGCAAGTTGGTAAGTCTATCGAGCACTTCAACCAACTGCAGCGGTCCGTGGTGCGAAAACCATCTGTGACTCAGAGCTTGCGCCGGGGCGATAAGCGAAGGCGCTAAAAAGTCGACTCGGAGTCACAGCAAGAGAAATCCCGTCCCCGCGTCGCCAAGTTAGTCGATGCCAGCGATGGTCTGCTAGCCGGCGACGCGGGGTTGCATTCCTCTGCGATAAGTCAGGGCCAGATCTAATCGGCTGGCACAAGGTCATCAACAAGACTAATCGCAGGTATCGATGCCGACTAAATGTCGGCGAAAATGTTGCGAGGGTTCTACGTCGCCAAGGTTAAGATGGTTGCGATAGTAAATAGTAAACAAATTAGCACCCTTTTCCTAACCCGAACCCTCGCCGATGAGAAATCGTCAAAGTCCAAATTCTCCTATAGTATAGCACATTCTAAAAAATAGTCAAGAGGGGCGCCGGCCTTATTTTAAAGCCAGATTTCCAGTTGCTTTGAAATCCAAGGAAGCCGATTTTTTGTTCAAATAATTGAAATATCCGGCTACGGCAATCATGACGGCGTTATCAGTAGAGAGAGATGAATGAGGAATTAAGAGTTCGGAATCAGGAAAGTCTAAAATCAGGGCCTGAAAAGCTTCCCGAATATGTTTATTGGCAATAACTCCACCTCCAACAATTAAAGTTTTGGCGCCAAATTCTTCCAGCGCCCGTTTAGTTTTTGAGACCAAGACTTCAGTTACGGCTTCTTCGAACTCTCTGGCCAGTTGAACTTTCCAGTTTGGGTTTTCTTTTTCAGTATTTGTCATACTGCGTAGACGATAAAGAACTGCCGTTTTTAATCCGGCGAAAGAGAAATCATAATCTTTGGATTTGATCATCGGTCGCGGCAAGTTGGCAATTGAACCGCCACCGTGCCGCGCCCGTGCTTCTTCTGCCAATTTTGAAATCTCCGGCCCGCCAGGATAGGGCAGTTCCATCATTCGAGCCACCTTGTCAAAAGCTTCGCCCACGGCATCATCTCGGGTCTGTCCGAGAATTTCGTATTTCTGCCAGTCTTTCATCAAAACCAGTTCCGTATGACCGCCGCTGATAAGAAGAGCAACTGCTGGAAATTTAAAACTCTCAACTTTTAACTTTGAATTCTCCGATTTTGTCAGATCGGATTCTAAAAGAACTGACAGAATGTGTCCTTCCATATGATTGACGGCCACCACTGGCAAATCCCAGACTATCCCTAAGACCTTGGCAAAATTGATTCCTACCCAGAGAGCCGGTTCCAAGCCCGGGCCAACAGTAACGGCGATCGCTTCAAGGTCAGGTTTTGGTAGAGCCGGAAGTGCTGCTAGAAACTGTCGCAGCAATTCCGGCTCTCTTTCTAGAATTTTTTCAATCTCTTCTTGATTGAATTCTACTTTCAACTTTTGACTTTTAACTTCTGACTGGTCAAAAATCTTCTTTAAAAGAGGGATGAGATTTTTAGCATGCTCTCTCTTGGCCATCATCGGAAACACGCCTCCATATTTTTCATGGATTTTTGTTTGAGAATTAAGAGCTTCGGCCAAGATCTTGAAATGCGGCTTCGCGCCTCCTTCCGCTTCCACAATCGCCAAAGCCGTCTCATCACAGCTAGTTTCAATACCAAGAATTTTCATTGTGCGCGGTGAGGGATTCGAACCCCCGGCATCAACAACGTCAATGTTGCGCTCTACCAACTGAGCTAACCGCGCCTTTTATGAAATTTACCATTTTTCGGCGATAGAGGAAAAAGTTTTACCACAGTTTGCCACATACCTTGGAGTATCGGGCCTTCTTGCCATAGAATTACTCTTCACCTCTAACATCAACCACGTCAATGTTGCGCTCTACCAATTGAGCTAATCGCCCTTCTTTTGAATAATAAAGTCTTCCGAGCTTTTGGGCAAGAATCTGTTCAATGAATCTTTTTGTAATGTTTCAAGTAAGCCACGATGATGAAGCTGATTATAACCATCAAAAACCAAGAGGTGATTTTGTTGGTAGAAACGACATTCCATACATGAACTTGATCGGGATATTGCCAGGCGCCCCAAAAAGTTGAAAGATTTTCGGCAACCCAAAGAAAGAAGGCGATGAGACAGAAGCCTAAAGCAAGCGGCATGGAGCGACGTCTTTCCGTAACTGTAAAGAAGACTTGAGTGCGGGCAAATAGAAGAAATACTGCCGGAATAAGTAGAATACGAAGATCCGGAATAAAGTGATTGGTGAAAAAGTTAAGGTAAATTAAAACTCCCAGCACTAACATGGCCGGATAATTTGGTGGCTCTTCCAGTTCAAGTTTCAGTATTCTCCAAGCTTGAGCAATGTAGCTTCCTACAGAGGCGTACATAAAACCGGCAAAGAGCGGCACGGTAGCGATTTTAAAGATAGCCGCTTCGGGATAACTCCATGAGCCGATAGCTGGATTAGTCTTGAAAACTTCCAAAAGAGTTCCAATAAGGTGAAAGAGAAAAATAGTTTTGATCTCATCCCATGTCTCGATTTTTGTCAGAAATAGAATAATCTGCAAAAGAACCGCCGATAAAAAGAGAAAATCGTATCTCGCCAAACCAAAAAGGGGAATGTGATTTGAAAGAAATAAAAGAGCAAAAAATGAGCCCGCAAAAATGCAGGCACGGGCTTCTTTTATGATGAAGATCATGAATTCTCGAGCAAGTTTTTTCATGAAATATTGTGACCCTACCGGGAATCGAACCCGGATTACCAGCTTGAAAAGCTGATGTCCTAACCGTTAGACGATAGGGCCGTAAAAATAGCTTTTAAAATATAGCATTTTTTGTTCAAACGACAAAAAATGCTACGATTTTCAGACTGGAGGAGTGGCTGAGTGGTTGAAGGCACCAGTTTCGAAAACTGGCATGTGGGAAACCGCATCAGAGGTTCGAATCCTCTCTCCTCCGCATCGTCGAGATAGGTCACCCCGCACGAGGAGCGTCATTTTGATTTACTCTGATACAATTTAACCATGATCAAGGGGAATGAAGTTACATGGTATTCCAAATTAGCGGCTATCATTTTCTTTATTGGAGTATTACCAACTCTGACTTTTTATGTGGGGACACAATTTGAATTAACTCAATCAACTTTAAAAAGTGAAAAGTCTTCTATCCCGGATTCTGCTACGCCCAGTTTTTTAAGTAATAAGTTTTTAACTAGTGACAATAATTGCAATGTTCTACCTCCTAAAGAAAGCACCTCATCTCTAGAAGGTTATTTACAAAGATATCCAAATATTACAGGGGGAATGGTCTGTAAATATTCAATCTTCCCTAATCAATCCCCATATACATTCAATTTGTTGGGAAGTGAGTACGACACGATCATAGGAATCGATGTCATAAAAGATGGAAAGAAGATCCAACATATTGCTATGGATAACAAAGCAGAGGGACCGTATATGTTTGAGCCGTCATACTCTACCGACTTTTTTCATAGTGCCGACATTAATTTCGATGGATACAATGATATAGAAATGGACACTTGTTTTGGAGCAACCGGAAATGTTTGTAGAACTTATTTCTTATTTAATCCTCAAACCAGTCAATTTGACTACAGCGAGGATTTTAGCAAAATGTCCGGATTGCCCGATCCTGTGACTAAAACTATCTTAACTCACGGAAACAGTTGCGCAGACTGTAACTACGATGCTGAATATAAAGTAGTAAATAACAAACCAGTTCTCGTAAAAGGCGTTGATAGTGAGCATGGAGTTGTTGTGACGACCGAACTAAAAAATGGAGTCTATGTCACTTCTACCTCTACAGAAAAAACCAATTAAAATTAGCTCGAGGTCCGTCGAAGAATCTAAAATTAAAATGCTAAAATAACCTTACTGGGCTTGACCGATAAAAGTTCTAAGTCGAGATAGCCCGCCTTGACTTTCCCAGGCTTTTGACTAATGTGGTTTTAGTATGCACCTTTATATTGAAATGACTTTGATTGCTGGCTCGTTGATCTTGTTTATAACTGGCCGTCGGTTTCCGACCTATCGGAAGCAGTACGAAATTAAGACCCAAACTACACGCGACTTGCTCAGGTTCTGGTACGGAAATCCTAAGAGAACATGGAAGTGTACTCGTACATTTGTTGAACCTCACGGCGGTCCTTTTGGGCGGCCCGAAAACATGATCATTCTTAACGACCAATCGGAAAGAGTTATTCTTTGCGCTGATCCAACGAAGATACCCGAAGGAGCCTTGGTTAAATTGCGTCTACGGAGAAAGGATGAATCCCGATATTCTAGTCGGGTTGCTAGTCTCGTGGACGAGTTTATGGTTCCTGAAGTAGTTTCTTAATTCGATCATTCTTGCGGCGCGTGTCCAAAATATGCGCCCGTTTTATTTATTTCGTGTGCAAATGGACGTAGATGTCCTCCAACGCTTTGACGGCGTCGCCGGCGGCGATGTTGTTTTGGTGATAGAGACCGTCGGTGCAGTCGCCGGCGGCCCAAATGCCGGCGACTGAAGTTTGCTGGGTTTGGTGATCAACTACAATGTGCCCGTACACGTCCTTCTTTAAAAGCTCGCCAATAAAATCGGTGGAAGGGATGAGCCCGATTTCCACGAAAACACCGGCTACGGGGATTTCGGTGTTTTCGCCGGTTTCATTGTTTTTATAGATCACTCCTTTCACAAATTTATCTCCCTTTACTTCTACTAATTCGGCATTTAAAACCGCGTGCATTTTCGGATTTGAAAGAACTTTCTTGACGGTGACTGGATCGGCGCGAAACTCTTCGCCACGATTCAGCAGGGTAACGCTTTTACAATAGGCGAGTAATTGAGCGGCCGTTTCAAAAGCGGCGTTACCCCCGCCAATAACTACGACATCCTGGCTGGCAAAAAGAGGACCATCGCAGGTGGCGCAATAAGTAATACCTTTATTTTCAAATTCGGTGGCGCCCGGCACCGCAATTTTCCGCCGCGTGCTGCCGACTGTCACTAGAACGGTTTTAGTTTCAAAATCACCGCCCGTGGTTTTAACCACAAAACCATTCCCACTTTTTTCAATAGATTTAACTAAAATTCCTTCTTTCAAATCCACCACATCTTCGGCGTAAGCCAGCAGATGTTTGCGAAAAGAGGTGGCCAGATCAATGCCACTAATGGAAACGGTACCAATCCAGTTTTGAATGTCGCCGGAGACGTTTGACTGACCGCCAATTTCTTTGGCGATCAGAACGGTTTTGAGGCGTTTACGCGCAGCGTAAACGCCGGCGGCTACACCAGCCGGACCGCCTCCGATGATTGCTAAGTCGTACATATTAAACCCAAATGACTACTTTAATTTAGATCTCCTAAGAAAAGCCGGAACCGCACCCCAGTCTTCATCGTCTCCGACGGTTTCTAATTTCTTATCGTCAGTTTTAGGACTCTCTGATTTGCCGTTGCTAATGGTGTTGTAAATCTTTCCTTTATCAGCTTTTAAATCAAATTCTGATTGCAGAGCCGGTCTTCGAGCGGCTCCATCCGGGAAACCGGAAGCGATAACAGTTACTTTAATTTCTCCTTTCTTTAAGCGGTCATCTTTAATGGTACCGAAGATAACTTTGGCACCAGGATCAATGGATTCGGTGATAATTTTAGCCGCATCCTGAATTTCGTGAAGAGTAACATCCTCACCGCCGGCAATCGAGAACAGCACGCCTTTAGCTCCCTGAATAGAAGTATCAAGTAGGGGAGAATTAATGGCCATTTTAGCTGCCTCAACAGCTCGGTTCTCGCCACTAGCCATACCGATACCCATGAGGGCCGATCCGGCGTTAGCCATAACTGCCCGAATATCGGCGAAGTCAATATTAATGAAACCGGGAGTGGTAATAAGATCGGAAATTCCTTCCACTGCCTGCTTAAGCACTTCGTCACACATGGCAAAAGCATTCTTGGCCGTAGTTTCTTTAGTAACGGTGCTTAAGAGACGATCGTTTGGGATTACTACCAGAGCGTCCACTTCTTTAGATAGTTCGGCTAGGGCTTCTTCGGCTAGTCTCATACGCTGTTGTCCTTCAAAAAAGAAAGGCTTAGTTACTACTCCAACAGTTAGAGCCCCGAGTTCTTTGGTAGTCTTGGCCAGAATTGGCGAAGCACCGCTGCCAGTACCACCACCCAAACCGCAAGTAATGAAAACCATGTCAGCCGATTTCACCGCTTCCTGGATTTCTTCCTTTGTTTCTTCAATGGCGCGTTTGCCCATTTCTGGATTCATGCCGGTGCCAAGACCTTTCGTTAAATTTTTTCCAATATGAATTTTTTTCTTGGCTAATGAATGATGTAAATCCTGCGCGTCAGTATTGACAGCGATAAAATCAACTCCTTTTACTTTGGAATTGACCATATGATTTAAAGCATTTTTACCTGAGCCGCCGACACCAATAACTTTGATGCGAGCAAATGTTTCAACTTCCGGTTTTAATTGTGGCATATGTGAATAGGAGTTAGGGGTTGAGAATTAGGATGTAAATAATCCTAAAATCCCAAGGCCTCTGTCCTGAAAATAAGAATCCCTCTTGTAATGTTTCAATAATACATAAGGAGAATGAAAAATGCAAAAGGCCAGCTCGCGAAGCGAGCCGGCCTTTTAAGTCTTTACGGCAACAACTTTTTCACCCATCTCCAAAGTCTGCTTGGCGTATCTTTAATACCGGAAAGACCTAAGTCAGTAATAAGGTTATCTTCGGCCGAAGTCAGCCCCAAAACGCAAAGGCCGTAAGCCACAGCCCATTCCGAGCCTTTAATAATTCCTTTAATATTGCCCTCAAATTTCAGATCGGAACGCTTGGAAGGGAGTTTCAAGGCCGCCTTAGCCATATCTTCAATGGTCGCTACTCCCGAGCCTCCACCGGTAATAATGATGCCGGCTGGAAGAAGACCATTGCGCCCGATTTTTCGTAGGTGGGCCTCAACTAATTCAAAAATATCTGACAGACGAGCGATCACAATTTCATCTA
Source organism: Candidatus Paceibacterota bacterium (assembly GCA_035652395.1). Taxonomy (NCBI): domain Bacteria; kingdom Bacillati; phylum Minisyncoccota; species Minisyncoccota bacterium. The sequence goes on from DASRDX010000009.1 coordinate 117,337, forward strand.
ACTTCTTTTTGGAAAATTTATCGTTTTGACTGGCGCCGAGTTTTACCCGCTCCGCTTCATCAATTGGAATTTTTAGACCGAGCGCGATGTCGTTAGTAATGTCATTTGATCCGATCGGAAAAACTTCCAATGAAATCGGGATGTCATTTTCAAAAACGACGATGGAAACAGTCTCGGAACCGATGTTGGTCAAAACACATCCGGCAATTTTTTGAGTTTTACTAAGTGTTACCAAACTGGCGGCAAGCGGTGCCGCCATGACATCTTCCACTTCCACGCCGGCTTTTTCTACGGCGCTGATAATGTCATTGAGATGATGTGAAAGCGAAGTAACAAAAAGAGTGCGTACTTCAAGTTTGGCGCCTTTCATTCCTTGCGGCCGGCCCAGAACAATTTTACCGTCAACTTTATATTGAAGAGGAATAGTATGAAGAACCGTGCGATTGAGAGAAAGAGAATTTGGAATTTCATTTTCGCTAATCTCCACTACTCTCTTAACATCATTTTCGGAAATTTCTGAATCAGCTCTGGTGGTGATTAATGAACCTACCGAAATGAAGGCGGAAAGTCCGATTCCGCCAAAAGCTAAATAAGCCTTGCTAATTCGAACACCGGCCGTCTTTTCGGCCTGACGGACAGCGGAAGAGACGCTTTTGGCCGCTTCTTCCACGTTAATAACGTAACCATGGCGTAGTCCCTTGGTTTCAGCAGAGCCGGACCCAATAATGCGAGGCCCAGCCTTAGGATTGTCGGAAGAGGCTTCAGCCACCACGACTTTGATTTGGTAACTTCCTATGTCTATGCCGGCTGCAATTTGACGGGCCATTTAGAGGGGTTAAAAGTTAAAAGTAAAAGGTTAAAAGTTGCTAGATTTGATTTTGAAAAATTGACGGTATTTTTTTTCCTCACTTTCCATTTTACTACCATGTCGGAAGCCTTTCAAATGACAAAGCCCGTGAATGAAGAGGGTAGTCGTCGCGGCAGTGACGGCGGATTTGGATTTCGGCTGCTTGGGATTTGCCCAAGCAGCCGGCGAAATAAAAATTTCTCCCTCATTTTTTGAAATTGGAAAACTCAAAATGTTGGCGGGCTTTCTTTTTTGGCGGTATTTCCGGTTAAGTTTCTGGCTGTGAGAGAGGGAAGTAAAGACCAGACTTAATTGATATTTTCGTCCCAGAACTTTGTCTTTAATTCGAAGGAGAAGCGCCCCGCCTATAGGCGGGGCGCTTCCAATCAACTTCGTCACACTAAAATTAGGAGAATAGAAAACCGTTTTAGCCATTATCTTCCGGAACCCATGTGAGTTTCTCGCGGTCTGATCTTGCCGAGTTTAATCATTTCGTTAATTTCCTCTCGTTTTCTGAGACTCTTTAAAGCCTTCTTTTTTCGGACATATGGAGAAGTGGTGCGCTGACTGTAACGAAGGGAACGCACTCGATTTAAAATGCCAGCCTCCTGCACCCGGCGGGTGAACTTCCGGATTAAGGTAGCGTTATTTTCATTATTATTTCGGCTGACTTCAACGTTAATCATGGTTCATTAGAATAGCACGGCTCTTTCACTATTTCAACTTTTTCAAATATTTCACCAGGTCTTCAATCATGATAGTTTCCTGAGAACGGTTGCTCATGTTGCGAACTACCGCGCTGCCCTCCAGAGCCTCTTTTTGTCCCATAATAATAACGTAAGGAATATTCATTTTCTCTGCCGTGCCAATTTGCACCGTTAATTTGTCTTTACTTAAGGATTGATGCATTGGAATCTTGGCCTGTCGGAGCATTTCCATGATTTTCAAACTCTGCAGTTTAGCGTCAAAACCAAATTGAATGAAATAAAATTTTGGTGCCACCTCCCGATGTCGTCTATTTTGTTTCAAATGATCCGGATGAATTAAGATGGCCACTCCAACTGACGGCACATCTTTTTTGTTCCAAATTTTTTTGGCCAGCCCGTTGTAACGCTCTCCAATGGCGTAAGTATTTTCCTCCTTGGTTTTTTTATTAGTACCGCGAATTTCAAAAATGGTACCACTGCAGAAACTTCGACTACCCACCAATGAATGCTCAATGTTATAAGGCAAACCAAGAGACTCCAGATACTCCAGAACCTCTTTAAAGTGAACTCGGCTTGGTTCGGAGAGAAAACTCATAGCCTTTGGCGCCGCCTCCTGTAGGGCCAAACACTCTTCTTCCCTGCAGTGAAGAATTTCAAAAATATCTTTCTTAAAAGTGGCCCGGCAATGGGCAGGCAGACTACTCCAGTTTTTACGATAATAAGCTGTTAATTCTCGGGTAAAACGGGCAATTGATTCTTTATCCCCAATACTATTGATGCCAATGGATAACTCTTCCTCCGGATACTGATCTTTCAAGATGACAAAAGCCGTCTCAATAATCATGGCGTCAGCAATGCTTTTAGAATTGCTCAAGATTTCCATATTAAAAGTCTTTTCTCTTTTAATACGGGGAATATGTGGGTTGCCAGCAATCGGCCCTTCATAATAAATCGGCGCCGGAATACCTAAGTGCGCCATATTTTTTTCCAGAAAATTTCGAAGAATGCAGATCTTCTCTTCTAAAAATCCGGAGAATTTAAATTCATCCTCCCGAAAAGGATGAACTTCTTTCGTATGAGAATCCTTAAAAGTTTTGGCTTTGATTAAATCTTCTCTTTCAATCTCCAGATATGGCGCCTGACAAAAACCATAATATTTGGCTGTCTCTGTCGCTCGTTCATATTCTCGACTGATTCTCTTTGGTGGACGAACGCGTCTGATCTTTTTCTTTAGATTAGTTTTAGTAGCCATCTTAATTCGTAGGTTTTTCTTTTACAGCTCCTGGCATGAAGCTGACTCGATCAATGGGCAGAAGTCTCAAGAAAGCTCGACCAACAATTTCATCACGGGAGAGGGGTCCCCAAGCACGCGAATCAAAACTGACGGGCCGATTATCGCCAAGAACAAAATATTGATCCGGACCAAGAGTGATAGTTTCATTTTTTTCTCCGGAATATTTAACGTAAGGTTCATCCAAAACAAAACCATTTGGATGTTCCTGATTTTTAATAATGATTTGGTTGTCTTGAATGACAATAGTCTCATTTGGAAGACCGATGATGCGTTTGATGTAATAGATACCGCTTTGAGGTTTTATTCCCTGATCGGTGAAAGCTTGTCGGGGCGGATGGAAAATAATTACATCGCCGCGCGAAGGATTTCCAAGATGATATGAAAGTTCGTCAACGATTAGATACTCACCGCCGGAGAAGGTTGGCTCCATAGAAGTTCCAACTACAATGAAGGGCTGAGCCACGAAGACTCGCAAGGGTACCAAGATGATTAAAATAAAAAAGACAAACTTGACTAATTCCTTGAAAAAACCGCCCTTTTTAGCCGTATTTTCAGAAGATGAAAGATTTTGAGGCGAGGTATTCTCGTCTGACATGGGCACATCATATAGGCAAAGCTTATTTGACACAAGCGTCGTGTCAGCTTTGGCGTTCGCTGTTTCGTTTCTCTTCACCTTTTGTGGCATTGTCGGCGTTTAGGACTGGTTGTGGTAGCACCTAACACTCTTAAAAATGAAATGCTAGAATGATTTTTATGTTTTATATTGTGGGATTGGGCAATCCTGGAGAGGAATATCAAAATACTCGACATAATGTCGGACGAATGATGGTTGTAAATTTTATAAAACAAAATTTACCATCTACAGCTTTTGCTTTTAATAAGAAATTACAGGCTCTGATAACCGAAGGAAAAGTCGGCTCGCCTCGCTTGCGTGCAGGCGAAGCGGGTCGCGAGCGCGCCACCCTGATCCTGCCCGAAACTTTCATGAATAAATCCGGTCAATCTGTTAAACCACTAATTACCAGCAAGAAAAAAGCCGAATCACTGATCGTCATAAATGATGATTTGGATTTACCACTAGGAAGATTCAAAATTACCTTCAATCGTGGTTCCGGTGGCCACAAAGGAGTGGAGTCAATTATTCGGGCCATTAAAACTGAAGCTTTCATCCGAATCAAAGTCGGAATTTCCCCGGCCACTCCATCCGGGAAAATTCGAAAGCCGGATCATAAAAAGATTTTAGATTTCATTATCGGTCCATTTAAAAAATCTGAACTGGACATTTTAAAAAAAGTTTCAAAAAAAGTCTCCGCAGCAATTGAAATGATAATAATGGAAGGAAAAGAAAAAGCGATGGGCGAATTTAATAGTCTATAAAAAAGAATGCCGGGTTGCGCGAAGCGTAACCCGGCATTAGATTGATCCTTTTTGAAGCTAATTGGTGAGGAATATTACTATTCCCCCAAGAACTAATCCACCAACCATGCAGACGATACCCATGGTCGTGATAGAGCTAGGGATTTCCTTCTCCCAACTCCTTACTTCTTCCCCCAGTCTTTCAATCTCCTGTTGGAGAGGGAGCTGACTCCGCTCCAGGATTTTCTCATGAAGTACGGCCTCCGTAGCTTGTATGTGTCGACGAGCTTCCTTTGCTCGGGGCGTATACAGACTGCACAAAGTCAGAATCACTCCGCCCAAACAAACAGCTGCACTCATACTCAACAATATCTTTTGATTTTTTTTCGTATGTTTACCTCCTTTTTAGAATATTGGTATTTTATTAGAAATTGTCAAGGTGAATTATATATGCTCTACAAAAGACAATGCCATCTTTTGTTCCTTTGGATCGAAGAGAGTAATGCGGAAAGTATAGCTTTTGCCAAGTTCCAATTTCTGACGAAGTTTTTCCTCACTGCCAAATTCGCTGATGTGAACCAGACCCGCTACTCCTTCCTCAATGGAGGCTAGAGCACCGTGTTTGTTGTATTTAATGACGACACCCTGAACGACATCATCCTTCTTGTATTTGGCCTCGGCCGCCTTCCAAGGATTTTCTTTCAGCGCTTTGATAGAGAGAGAAATCTTCCCATCTTTAATTTCAATAATTTTCACTTTTACTTTCTCGCCGATATGAAAACGAGTGCGCGGGTCTTCCACCAACGACCAGTCAATTTCTGAAATGTGAACTAGTCCTTCCAACCCCTCTTCTACTTTGACGAAGACGCCGAAATCGACAATGCCGGTTACTTCACCATCAAGATCATCACCGACAGTATATTTGCCGATAATCTTTTCTTTGTCTTTTAATTCCGGATTTTTTTCCGAGAAGATTAATTTGCCTTCCTTAGGCAGAGCGGAAATAATTGCCACGGAAATTTTCTGGCCGATTAATTTTTTCAACTCTTCTAGAATTTTATCTTTATCGCCATCAAGAACACGCGGGTAATGTTCGGTTTTAAGTTGAGAAGCCGGCAAAAATCCCTGAATGCCTTGCCAGGTCAGAATCAGCCCACCCTTATTAGCCTCCACTACCGGCAAATCAAGAATGCGTTTATCCCGGATAGCCGCTTCAGCCTCGCTCCAGATGAGCGCTTGCTTAGCTTCTTTTAGTGAAAGTTCAATGTAGCCTTCAGCACTATTTAAATCAACAATCTTAGCTGCTACTGTATCCCCAACATTGATTCTTTTAATAATATCGCGGGCGGCAATGTATTCTCGGCCATAGATAATACCGGTGCCGAAAGGAGACAAATTAACAAAGACTCCATTCTTATCAATGGCTAAAACCGCCCCTTCTATTAAATCGCCGGTTGAGGGCGGTGTAGGGGAATCGGACAAGTATTTGGACATGATGCTGTCCTTCTTGGACTTAACTTCCTTTTCAACTTCCGGACTTTTGGTGGCTATGCGTGGCATAAATTATGTAACAAAAATATCCCGACGTTCACCCCGCGAAGCTATCGTGACAAAAAGGTGGATTACGTCCGTGGATCGATTCGATTAATATATTTAGTATACACAGGAAATCTCCCAGTGCAAGGCAATTCGTCGTTATTCTCATTCGTAATTCTCTCAAAATCTGGTAAGATTTTTTTATGGTCATTACCTATCACGGTTTGGAATTTTTCAAGATGCAACTGGGCGACTTAACAGTGGCTTTTAATCCGCCTTCCAAGAAATCTCCTTTTAAAGCTCCTCGATTTGGCGCTGATATTGTTTTGGTTTCCATGAACAATGTTGATATGAATGGCGCTGAGGAATTAAAACACGGAGAAAGAGTGCCGTTTATCATTTCCGGTCCGGGCGAGTATGAAGTGAAAGAAGTTTTTATTCGCGGTTTAGATATGTTGCCGGTAACTATCTACACTTTGAATTTGGATAACATCAATCTTTGTTTCCTGGGACCTCTCGAATCGAAAGACTTGCCACCTAATATTGTGGAGGCTTTGGACGATATTGATATTTTATTTGTGCCAATCGGGGGACACGGTGTGTTAACGCCGGCTGATGCCAATAAACTAGCAGTTAACCTTGAGCCGAAGCTAGTTATCCCGATGCATTATGTTGAACAGGACAAGAGTTCACTAAAAACTTTTCTGAAAGAAGCTGGGGAAGAGGTGAAGGCGATTGATAAGCTGACAATCAAAAAGAAAGATTTGGAAGGAAAGGAGGGTGATGTGGTGGTCTTAAGTATTGTTTAGAAGAGGTGACCGGCAATTATAAAAAGTAAGCATGTTCAAACTAATTCAAAGACTTCAGCAAAAACCGGAGAATGAGCGCCGCCGCATTTTAATTGTCAGCACTTTTTCCATAACGCTCGTTATTTTTTTAGTTTGGCTAGCGAGCTTTACTCATGAATTAATGTTTAAATCAAATAATTCAAAAACGGTGGAAATTAATCCAATTACTCTTTTACAAAACAATCTGGGTAATGCTTCTACGGGTCTAAATCATTTTATGGAAGCAAGTTCAAGTAATATCCAAAATCTGCCAGCCTCAAGCTCATCTTCCTCTACTCTAAATGCCACCACATCCACCGAGTAAAATCAATGGAAAATGGCTTAAAATCGTGTTAAAATAGCAATATATGGCTCCAAAAGAAAACCCTAAAAATAAGGAAGAAAAGCCCATCGCCGGCGAAAATCGCCCCAATATTGTTCCGCGAAGTCTGGTGACCGAGATGAAAGAGTCGTATCTCGACTACGCCATGTCCGTTATTACGGCGCGAGCTTTGCCTGACATTCGTGATGGACTGAAGCCGGTGCATCGCCGCATTCTCTATGCCATGAACGAACTTGGTTTAACCGCCGGTGCCAAAACTCGAAAGTCAGCCAAGATTACCGGAGACGTTACAGGTAATTATCATCCGCACGGAGATGCGGCTGTTTATGAATCGCTGGTAAAGATGGCACAGGATTTTTCCATGCGCTACCCGCTCATTATTGGGCAGGGGAATTTCGGATCAATTGATGGCGACGGCGCGGCTGCCCCGCGTTACACTGAAGCTAAAATGTCGCGCATTGCCAGCGAACTTCTACGCGATCTGGAAAAAGGCACGGTGGAATTCCGGCCAAATTATGAAGGCACTCGTCGTGAGCCGGTAGTTTTGCCGACGGCCGTGCCAAATCTTCTATTGAATGGAACATTAGGGATCGCTGTTGGTATGGCCTCAAACATTCCTCCTCACAACCTCGGAGAAGTAATAGACGCCACTATTCATTTAATTGATAATCCGGAAGCCGGCAATCCCGAACTGACACAATTTATCAAAGGACCGGATTTTCCGACCGGCGGAATTATTTACGGTGAGAAAGATATTCATCACGCTTACGCCAACGGCAAAGGTCCGGTAGTAGTGCGGGGAGAAGCCGAGATTGTGGAAGAGAAGGCTGGCCGCTCCCAAATTATCGTCACTTCCATTCCATTTAGAGTGAACAAAGCCGATCTCATCACTCATATTGCTGATCTAGTGCGCGACAAGAAACTTGAAGGCATTAAGGACATTCGCGATGAATCAACCAAAGATATTCGCATTGTCATTGATCTTAAAAACGGTGCCTATCCGCAGAATGTTTTAAATTATCTTTACAAACACACACAACTCGAAGAAACTTTCCACTTTAACAATGTAGCCTTGGTAGATGGAGTGCCTCAAACTCTGGCTCTCAAGGGCTTTTTAGAAGAGTTCATTAGCCACCGAAAGGTTGTTATTCGACGGCGCACTGAATTCGATCTGGCTCGAGCCGAAGAGAAAGAACACATTTTGCTCGGCTTAAAGAAGGCTCTGGACCACATCGATCGCATCATTAAATTGATACGAGCGGCCAAAGACGTCACCACTGCTCATGGCGACTTGCGCAAGGAATTTAAATTCTCGGATAAGCAAGCTACTGCTATTTTGGAAATGCGGCTGCAGAAGCTTGCCGGGCTCGAGCGCAAGAAGATAGAAGATGATTTAAAAGAAACTCAAACTCTCATTAAAGATCTCAAAGAAATTTTGGCCAGCTCAAAGCGCATTCAAACGATTATTAAAAACGAACTGAAGGAAATCCGAGAGAAATATGCGGACGAACGCAAAACCAAGATCATCAAACACGGTGCCAAAGCTTTTTCTATTGAAGATGTTATTCCGGATGAGGAATCCGTACTGGTTCTGACGGCTGGAGGCTACATCAAGCGCACCAATCCCGACGAATATCGACGTCAGAAACGTGGCGGAGTCGGAGTAGTTGATCTTGATACTAAGGAAGAAGATTTTATTACTAAATTCTTGACCACTAGCAGTCACAGCGACTTGCTTTTCTTTACCGATAAAGGCAAGGCATATCAAATCAAGATGTATGACATTCCGGAAGGACGTCGGGCTACTCGCGGCAAATCAATTATGAATTTTCTGTCACTTGGCTCAGACGAGAAAGTCACCTCCATTTTACCGATGCCGAAAGTGGTGAAGAATAATCCGGTTTCTCTTCTTATGGTAACCAAAGGTGGGACGGCCAAAAAAGTCAAAGCCGAAAATTTTCATGATGTTAGACGCAGCGGTTTGATCGCCATTCGGCTGGAGGCGGGAGATGAATTAATTTCAGCCTCTTTTGTGGAAAAGGGAGATGAGGTCAGTGTTGTCTCGTCCGATGGACAATCCATTCGATTTAGGGAATCAGACGTGAGAGAAATGGGCAGAAGCGCCGGCGGAGTTCGGGTCATGAAATTAGCTAAAAAGGCCGAAGTTGTGGGGGCGGATGTCATCAAGAAAAGCTATAGTAATCCGGAAATTCTGGTGGTGATGAAGAATGGTTATGGCAAGAAGACTGATCTGAAAGAATACAAAACTCAAAAACGAGGGGGAAGCGGCATTAAGACGGCCAAAGTAACTTCCAAAACTGGCGATCTGATCGCTTCCAAAGTTATTTCCGGAGCCGAAACGGAAGTAGTAGCTATTTCCAAAAAGAGTCAGGTCATTCGTGTTAATCTTACCGAAATCCCATCGCTTGGACGCCAAACTCAAGGAGTGCGCATTATGAAATTGCGCGAAGGGGATTCAATTGCTTCACTCGTGTGTTTGTAGTTTTTTATAAATATGCTCTTTACCCATCCGGAAAAAAATCTAGAAGCAGCTTATCTCGCTGAAGGAATGAGCGTGGCGGATTTTGGAGCTGGTGTAGGGCACCATGCCATTGCCGCGGCAAGAAGGGTTGGGCCAACCGGCAGTGTTTATGCGGTGGAAATTCAGCCCGATCTTTTATCCAAACTTCGAGCCGAAGCCAAAGGAGAAAAGTTAGAGAATGTTCATTCCATTTTGGGAGATATTGAAAAGCCAAATGGCAGTACTTTAGCGAACGGATCGGTTGATCGCGTCCTTATGATCAATGTTTTGTTTCAGTTGGGAAGTAAGGTGGAAGCGCTTAGCGAGGCTAAGCGCGTTTTGAATAAAGGGGGACAACTAGTTTTAATTGACTGGAGCGATTCCTTTAGTCAAATAGGCCCTCACCAAGATCATGTAGTGAAAGCTGCCGAAGCAATTAGTCTCTCGGAAAAGGCCGGCTTCAAATTGCTTCAGCAATTTGAAGCCGGCTCCCACCATTACGGGCTGCTTTTTAAGGTGATATAATATTTTCTAACTTCACCAATCACCATGTCTGCTTTTCAAGTTGTTCTACTTTCTATCTTCGGCGTCATCATTGTGGCGGCCGTCTTACTTTTTGCTTCCGGCGGCTTGGGCCAACACGCGGCGCCGGTGCCGGATCTCACCATGTGGGGCACTCTAAAAGCGGAAGATATCAATAATCTTCTGGCCGCTTTAGACAATATTAAAAGAGGAGCCATCAAGGTGACGTATGTTCAAAAAGATCCGGCTTCCTTCGACGCTGAATTTACCGAGGCAGTGGCGGAAGGCAAGGGTCCAGATATAATCGTTCTTTCGCAAGATGAAATTCTCTCGGAGCGAAACAAACTTATTCCCATTCCTTTGACTACTTTAACTGACCGCCAGATTGCCGACACTTTTGTGGAAGAGGGCAGTATCTTCGGCACTTCTCGCGGATATTTAGCCGTGCCTTTTACGATTGATCCGTTAGTAATGTATTGGAATCGAACTCTCTTTCAGAATGCCGGTTTATCTCGACCTCCTCAATACTGGGATGAGCTTTCCACTTTAGTTCCAACTTTGACCAAAAAGGACCAATCTTCAAACATCACTCAAAGCACCATCGCTCTCGGTGAGATAGTAAATATCAATAACGCCAAAGCCATTCTCTCTTCCTTAATTTTCCAAGCCGGAAATCCAATTACCGTTCTTAGTCCGGCTACCGATCCTCATCCAGATCAGGTTTCTGCCGTGCTCGATCAGAAATTTTCGGCGACCGTACCTCCAACACCAGCCGCTCTTGATTTCTATACAGAATTCTCTGATCCCACCAATCCAAATTTTTCCTGGACTCGCGCTTTGCCGAATTCCAGTAATGATTTTCTAGCAGGGAAGCTCGCCATCTATCTGGGCTTTGCCAGCGAATATGCTTCGCTCCGAGAAAAAAATCCAAACTTAAATTTTGATGTAGCACTTTTACCTCAACCGCGGAACGCTACCGCCCGAATCAATTTCGGAAACATTACCGGCTTAGCCATCGCCAAAGGTACGCAGCATTCTGATGCCGCTTATGCCGCCATTGGAGTTCTTACCAACAGCACCTCATTAAGTATTCTTTCCGGCATGAATAATTTGCCGCCAGTTCGCCGCGATCTTTTGGCTACCACTGCCACCAGCGCCGCCATGGCCGTCTTTCAAAACGCCGCCCTTCAGAGCAAAGGCTGGTTTGATCCGAATCCGAATGAAAGTGTCAAAGTTTTCAGAGAAATGGTAGAATCAATTGAATCGGGCAATCGAACCACCGGAGATGCTGTCAGTGCCGGCAATGTTGAACTACAAAATCTTATTCCTTAAATGAAAAGTCTCGGTTTAATTTTTATATTTCTGCTCCTAAGTATTTTTTCGATTTTAGCGGTTTTCCCGCATCAAACTGTGGCGGTTAGTCAGCCATCCCAATTGGTTCCGAAATGTAATGACAATAATGGGGGATGTCAGTGGAATGATTTAGTAACCTTAGCTAATACAATTGTTAACTTCCTTCTTTATCTGGCTGGATCTCTGGCCGCTATTTCTTTTGCCTTTGCCGGTTTTCTGTATTTAACTGCAGGAGGGAACCCCAGCAAAGCAGCCGAAGCTAAAGGTATTTTCTGGAAAGTGATTATTGGCCTAATTATCGCCGTGGGGGCATGGCTTTTAGTCAAAGCCATCTTAGCCGGTCTCGGAGTGCAAAATACCTATTCCTTGTTAGGATCTTAATATGAAAAACTTTACTTCCTTAATAGTTATTTTAGTCAGTGGTTTGATGGTTTTTTCTGTTGCCTTTGCCCAAAACGATATCTCTAATTTCGGTGGTAATACTAATATTGGTCCGGAGGCAAGTCCTTTTTATGGACAAAGCAGTGGTTCAAATCTGGGTCAAAGTAGTGGAGGAAACAACAGCAGCGGCCGGCTCGATAACCCACTTAGCAACACCGGCAATATTTATGATTTCATCGCCAAAGTTTTGGAAGAAGTGGCGAAAATTGGGGCAGTCATTTGTGTCTTCTTTATTATCTACGCCGGCTTCTTGTTTGTGACCGCTCAAGGAAATGAAGATAAATTGAAAACTGCCAAGAACGCCTTTCTCTATACAGTCATTGGAGTAATCATTTTGTTGGGGGCCGAATTAATTGCTAAAATTATTGAGAACACTATTAAATCTCTCTAAACTATGAATTTATTATTTTTCTTGCCGTCTCTTGCGGAAGCTCAAAGCAATAAAGCCAACGATTTTAAAAGTTTAGTCCAGCTCCTTATTAGTCTGCTTAATGCCCTTGTTCCTCTTATCATTGGCATCGCTCTCGTAGCTTTTCTTTGGGGAGTGATGCGCTACGTTACCGGCGGCCAAAGTGAAGAGAAAATTAAACAAGGCCGGACCTTAATGATTTATGGAATCATCGCCCTTTTCGTCATGGTGGCTGTCTGGGGACTAGTCGGCATATTGGAAAGTACCTTTTTCGGCGGCACTCTGGCCATTCCACAACTTCGCTAATATCCCCAAGCGAGCCTTTAAAAAATCCCCGAAAATGCTAAGATTAAAGCTGTAACGGTCAATTATTTTAACAATTTTTAACAATTTATAATGAAAAAGTATCTCATTGCCGCCCTCGCTCTTGCTTTCCCAGCCGTAGCTTTTGGTCAGCAATTAACCAATATCAGCGTTTTAGTGGCCTCTGCCACCCATATTCTGAACCAGTTGATTCCGTTCTTCATCGGTTTAGGTGTCGTCGTCTTCTTCTACGGGATTATTCGCTACGCCTTAGCCGGTAGTGGGGAAGATAAATCCGCCGCTCGCAGCATCATGATCTGGGGTATTATCGCCCTCTTCGTCATGGTCTCCGTTTGGGGTCTGGTTAACTTCCTCGGTAACGCTCTCGGTTTGAATAACGCTCAGAATATTCCAGCTCCAAACATTCCAACCAACGCTTCAGGTGGTTACTAATTGAATCGGTCGTGAGTCTAAAGTCTTTTTGGCACAGAATTAATTTCTACCTCGGCATTTTGTTCAGCCTTCTTCTGCCGGAGGTAGCTTTTGGTCAGCAATCTCCGACTATCGGCCAGCTTATCCGCTCGGCGCTGAATGTTCTCAATCTGTTAGTGCCGTTTGTTATCGGTCTGGCCTTGGTACTCTTTCTCTACGGCGTCGTAAGATATGCTTTGGCCGGTTCCGCAGAGGACAAATCTAGTGCCAGAAAAGTAATGCTTTGGGGCATCATCGCGCTCTTTGTTATGGTCTCCGTCTGGGGGCTGGTTAACTTACTTCGAGATGCTCTCGGTATTTCAACCAATCCCAACATTTCTGCGCCAAGTGTGCCGAATAGCGATTTCTCTTCCGGTGGACCAGTCTTTGGAAATGGAGGTAACACTAGCTTTGGACAATAATTATGGATCCAATTGATAATTTATTACAAAGAATCGATGAGGTAATTGTAAATCCACTGATTTATCTTCTCTTTGCTATTGCCTTAGTAGTATTTCTCTGGGGAGTGGTCCAATTTATTATTAATTCTGATAATGAGGCGGGAAGGACTAAAGGCAGACAGCACATTCTTTGGGGGCTGATAGGAATGTTCATCATGGTTTCGGCTTACGGAATCATAAATGTAATCGTTCACACCTTTGGAATTGATTCGGCGCCGATTAATAATATAAAAAAATAATTTCTTAAATAAAAATCGGGCAGCAGCCTAAGTGCTGCTGCCCGAGATTGAGATTTCCTTAGAGACGTCTTGTCGCGGCGACAAGACCTCGATGAGGTCGAAGAACGACTGTGCCGGAAAGATCACGACCTTCTCGTGAATGATATCGGACTGACCTGACGGCCTGCCCCAGATCTCTGTGACCTGGCCCCAGAAGCACGACTCTTTCTTCCTCGGTTCCTTCGTTGACCAACACAGAAAGGAGCACCCCAGCCTGATCAGGATCTTCAATGAAGTCCATACCGGCAGGAATGTCAATTGTATTCCCGTAACCATCCGTCGGGGCGGTCCAAGGAACAACGTTCGGTTGAGATGTGGTCACCAAAGCTACAGGTTGAAATCCCAAGGTGCGGTTATTTGAATACACCCTGATCTGTTGCCCTACCCAGAAGATAAGACCCAAGCACAGGAGTACAAGGATAATCACACCAAGAGCCTTAACCAATGTCCAAATTGGTATCCAATCACGAAGGTCATACCACCGAGATTTTATGACCACCGACGTTGTTTCCACTTTTTTTCTATCCTTATCTTTTTCAGGATCCAGATTTTTGACCTTCCTTTTAGGGATGGAATTTCTCTGGATTACTATCCAGCTGATAAGACAGGTGAGAATGAAGATGGCGAACAGAAGAAGGGTAGTTTGAAGGTGAGACATTATTTTTCCTCCTTCTTTTCATCAGTTTTGCGATCGCCCCCAAGAGGCAAAGCCGGCATCACTCGGTCACTAAGGACCAAGGAACTACCTTTGAAGTTCTCAATTGCGTTCGCAAAAGCCAGAGGTGCTGCAGCAACGTTTTCCCTCATTGCTGCATACTTTTTGGCGATGACGTTCGCTTCCGCAGTGCCTGTCTTGTCGATAGCATATGCGTCCTGATCGGCAGTATAGGCTCTCACGGTGGATCGCTGAATCTCCTCCGCATTTGGGCCAACGATATCGTAACTGAGGAAGTTAACTGCCTCGAGATACAGACCGCACTGCTCAGCTAAGCTGGGGTTTCCAGCGTCGCTCCGATTAAGCACCTGCATCGCTCCGACAAATGAAGTGATTGGATTTGAAGGAGTCTCTCCTGCATTATCCAGCGCAATCATTCCTTCATTCCTGGCTTCTGTCAGGTCCTTGATAGGCATTGATCCTGCCCAATCACGAACTCGGGCCATAATTGAGGCGGTGGCTTTTTGAAGATAGCCGCCGCGGACAATGAAAAGAGCTGTTTGAGCGTTTTCTGTACGCAGCAAAGCCACAATACAAATGTCCACCGGAAGTCGATCCTTAGTTTCTGCTCCGGAGATTCGAATGGCGTAAGGATATTTGTAATAGATAGAATCTACCTCTTCGTTACGAGGAATGAAGGTGTAATCCGTGCCGTCTTCCTCCTTGTCGAATTTATTCCACCTCAGGACATATTTGTAGCGTCTTCGGATTGGAGGGATTCCGATCCATGAAACACCAAAAAGTCCAAGCGGTGTCTTGTATCCTGGTTTTGAGACCACTATTCCCGTCTCAGGATCGACCTGAACGCCATCGATATTACCGATGTATTTAACTGGATTTTTTCCTTCGACGATAGCGACAATTTCGCCTTCCTCGACAAAGGTAAAAAAGATATCTTTCCAGGCTAGGGTATAGACTACAACGCCTAGGATTAGAATGATGAGGGTTGCGTCCACTACATATAAGAGTGAGAGCCAACCTGCATAGACAGCGAGCGCAACAATTAAGGCACTCCCTGCGGTTAACAGAATATTTTTTAGCATACTTACCTTTCTTTGTGTTTGTTGAAATTTCAAAGAACCAGAATGGTTCAATTCGGGTACAATAATATCATATTTTGGAGAAAAAGTCAATCAATAGGCCACTTTGGCTATGGCGAGGGAAATATTTCAAACAAAGTGCTGGGGAGAGGACTTGAACCTCCATGGGTTTTACCCCGCCAGCTCCTAAGGCTGGTGCGTCTGCCAATTTCGCCACCCCAGCACTTTGGTTAAAATGTCAATTATTTATCATGTCCTCTCAGTCTCGCATCTTTGGAGAACAGACGGGGTAAGGCTATTCTAGCAAATTTCCGCGTCTTGAACCGAGACCCCTCTGTCTGGGCAGGTATTGATACATAGGGCCTTTTAGAAAAAATGAGACACAGGAGAGCACTAGTAATATTTGACATTTTATGAATATTAAGATATAATATTTATTGAAAGGAGGATAGTGATTGAAAAGTAAAAAAATTTTCTACAAGGAAACCTGGGAGTGTCAGATTTTCAACAACCTGAATCTCCATGAAGTTGAGTACATAATTTACGACGACCATATCGTCTTCAGTGGTCTTCATAACGGCAAAGATGGTCCGAGGCTCTCAACCATCAATGGCGCCGAAAGGATAGTGACCGCTATTGCTAAGGCGGAGGGGATTGATCCCAAAAAGTATACCTTCTATGACCTCCAGACTTTTAAAAGTTACGGAGACTATCGTCAAGGGGATTACAATTTTAATCGCCTTACCATAGATTGGCAGGGAGGAAACAGGCCATATGTTCTATCCTGGACTGAGGGCCACTGTCTTCCAGAAATTCTAGAAGACTTCGGTCATCTGATTTGGGGAGAGGGAGAAAGAAGTATTCCTCGGCACATGGCCGTACATCATGGAGCGCTACTTCCGCAGGTTCCCGAGCCGAAAGAGTTAAAAGCTCCAAGTTAAGACCGAAAGCCGCAAGGTAAGTAGGTCTTTTTATTAAATTAATTTAGCCGACTGATTAAGAAGAATTTTTTTGTGCTTTATATACTCTTTAACTTTCTCTCCTTCAACAAACTCAGAACTTAAAAATTTTCCTCTCCTACCGTAATTTAAAATGAATAAATATTTATCATCAATAAGGTAGAAATCATTCAGTTTATTCTTAAAATCTTTTTCTCTGATGATTCTTATATCTTCGCCAGAATAAGCAGCGGCTTTTTTAAGATAGGTCAATTCCATCTTTGTGTAATCATTTAGGGGTTCATCCACTAATCTAACTCTTTGAGTTAGGACTCCATGCTCATTTTTTTCTTTTATCTCCTTCCACCACGAGCTATATTCCGGCCTTGCCAGTTTCCCATTATTTAGATATTCATCAACCATTTCTTGGCCATCTTCAGCTGTGTAATCCTGCAGGGCTTCAAAGCGAAAAACAGATATAAACGCCTTTTTAAAATATTTCTTAAATTTATCCATAACGAAACCGGCTGGGTCTATAACAATGAATTTATTACCTTCGCAATTGAATCAGAATCGTGACGTACAACGTCGGCTTCTTTGAAGATGGCTATTTTTATTACTTTGTCGGTCAAATCTGAAAGCTTGTTGTCAATCTTTAATGGATATTTCTTTTCCTCGGCATATCGAGACAAATACGGCTCTTTGACTTCCTTATCATTACAAATCACAACGTTTAATTTCTTTAAATCACTGTATGAAAGTAATTCTTTTACAAAATCCGAAGCAACAAAATCATTAGTCTCGCCCCATTTAGTCATCAGGTTGCAGGTGTAAACAATCTTGCCTCTAGTCATATTTATTGCTTCCTTAAATCCTTTAACTAGGAAATTTGGGATAATGGAGGTATACAAATCACCCGGACCAATTACTATTAGATCCGCCTCCTCAATCGCTTTGGCTGATTGAGGTAAAATGGTTGCTTCTGGTTTGAGAAAAACCCTTTTGATTTTCAACGTTCCGTCATGTTTTGGAACATCTATATTAGTTTCTCCTTCTATTATTTGGCCGTTTTCAAGTTCGGCGCATAAGGTAGCCTTATCAAGCGAAATTGGTAAAACTTTTCCCTTAATCTCTAAGATTTTTGATGCTTCTTCTATAGCTTGTAGATAATTGCCTTTAATTCGGTCTAGAGCAGTTAACATCAAATTCCCAAAGCTGTGACCGCCTAAGCTGCCATTTTCAAATCGATAGGAAAAGAGATCTCGCAGAATAGGCTCCTTCTCTTCCGAAGCTAAAGCAACCAAACATCTCCTGATGTCGCCGGGAGGCAAAATACCGTATTCATCACGAAGAACTCCGCTACTACCGCCCGAGTCGAAAATATTGACGATAGCTGTAATATCAAATTGATACTTCTTCAATCCTCGAAGAGTAATGAAACTACCCGTGCCGCCGCCAATGGTAACTATCTTTTTCATCTCGATATTTTATCATTCTAGAGATCTTTTTATTTTACTCTTTTTCTGCTAGTCTAAAATTGGAATATGAAAACATTAAACACTGAAAAATTCCTATCTCCAGATAACCCCATTCTCACAAAGGCTGCTGAAGAGATCTCGCCGACAGAGATCCTAAGTCTGGAAGTTCAGAGAGATATCGAAGAGATGCTGAAAATAGCCTACGGCGAACAGCAAGAAAAAGATAAGCCGCTTTTGGTTGGACTTGCCGCGCCCCAGATTGGTATTTCTAAAAGAATCATTCTGGTTGATGTAACCGCGGACGGCAAAGGAGAAGTGAAAAGTGATTTGCGTGTCTACATTAATCCAGAGATAGTCTCGTTTTCTGAAGAGAAAGAGGAATGGTATGAAGGGTGCTTTTCTACAAGTAGGGTCTGCGGAATCGTCTCGAGACCTTCACGTATCACTGTCGAAGCAATGACCAGGGAAGGAAAACCGATTAAAGAAGATCATTCTGGTTATATAGCTCGCGTCTTCCAACACGAAATTGATCATTTGAACGGTATTGAATTCACTACTCACATCAGCGACGTCAGCAACCTTCACTGGGTGGAAAGGGATGAATTTCCAGAGTATCGCAATAAACAAGGCTGGAGAAATTGGCCGAAAAAGTGCTCGCGAGAGAAGTGGGAAAAGATAAAAGGAATTAGAAAGTAATCGCTTGATAAATCGAGCGATTTTTTATTTAAATAAAAAATCTATCCTACTATATCCGTTGGTCTCACTTGCATGTCCACCCAGTAGGATTCGAACCTACGACCAACCGCTTAAGAGGCGGATGCTCTACCAACTGAGCTATGGGTGGATTTATCCGAGGTGGGGGAATCGGTCACAATTTTCGCTTTGCGAACTCGCGACCCCGCCTCGCGTCGCTTTAAAAAGAGCGACATGCTCCGGCTTTCGATTCCCACACGTGAGCAAAACAGTTTGCTCACTCTCGGGCACTAGCAAAAAATTGCAAAAGATAAAGCAATTTTTTGCTAGTGCCCGAGGTGGGAATCGAACCCACATCCCTTGCGAGACACGATTTTAAGTCGTGCGCGTATACCAATTCCGCCACTCGGGCAGCACAGTTTAAGTTCATAAAGTCTTAAAGTTTATAAGGACCTTACAAACTTTATAAACCTTACAGACAAAACTATGCTGGAGGCGTGGGTGGGAATCGAACCCGCGTATAAGAGTTTTGCAGACTCTTGCCTTACCACTTGGCTACCACGCCATATTTTCTATTTACTAAGCGTTAACCCAGTTATCAGCTCTTTGGCCGCTACCCTTGGCTACCACGCCATAAATAACATTATAGCTTATAGATTCTAGAGATTATTGGAAATGGCGTCAATTTTCTGGCGATTCTTCTCACCATAGTCCAGTTCAAAATCAAAAAATGGCACTCGTCCAATTCGCGATTTTTGCTTAACGTAATGTTTAAAGTCGGTGCGCCGCCGCTTTAGAAAATCAAGGGCGGCCTTCTCTTCTTTCTCCGGATAAACCGTAAATAAGATCATGGCTTCTTTATAATCGTCTGAGACGGAAACATGAGTAATAGTAATGAGACCGTTTCCGCCTGACTCTCGCTCAATGAATTCGGAAGCCAGATGTCTGATTAGTTCAGTGGTTTTTTCCTGTCGGTAAGCCATTAATCTTATTACCTAAAGATAATGATCGTCTTTATTTTTTAACAACAACGAAACACTCAAGTTTGTCTCCAGCGGCAATCTCAATTTTTGACTCTACCATGGCTCCGAATTCTGCTCCGGCCTCTACACTGCTGGTCTTAGCCTTGGCCTGCTGAAGCTCCCGAATTTTTCCCTGACCAATGACGGCATCGCGTCGAAGAATTTTCAATTCATCGCTAAGACTAATCGTTCCTTCTTCAACCCGACCGCCAATAATCTGGCGATCTTTAACATGACTGAAAAGACGCAAAATCTTTGCCAATCCTTTCTTTTCTTCCACTTCTTCTTGGGGCGTTCGATCTTTGATAACCGTCTCCAGCCATTCCTGCAACTTATAAATAATATTAAAGATATGAATTTCCACTTCCAATCTCTCGGCCAATTGTTTAGTGGGCCCACTGATTTTAGTATCAAAACCAATTACTAATGAACCCGCCTTGCCGCTGGCAATTTTTACGTCATCATCGTTTACATCACCGATGGCTTTATAAAGTACTCGCAGACCAACTTTTTCAGTCTGAAGTTTAGCGAGCTCATATTCAATGGCTTCAATAATGCCCGAGGTATTAGCTTTAATGATAATCGGGATAACAAACTTGTTAGGATCATCCGCTTCAACTTTGTTTTCTGTTTGGGTCTTTTTGGCTGTCTCAATAAATCCTTCGGCCTCCTTTTTGGTGGGAAATGTATAAAAGCGAGAACCAACTGACGGAATACTATCAAAGCCGATTACTTTTACTGGTGAAGAAAAAGTGACTTCCGTTATCCGTCGTCCCAGATGATCTTCCATCAGGCGAGTGGGAGCAATGCTTGTACCCCCGACTACAAACATGCCGCCGCGCAAGGTACCGGACTTAATAATAAGGCTTCCGGAGATACCTTTTTCCTTATCGCGATTCACTTCAATAATAGTGCCTTCGGCCGGTGCATTTGGATCCGCTTTTAATTCAGCTAATTCCGATACCAAAAGCATCATATCGAGAAGCTCCGGAACACCTTGTCCGGTTTTGGCTGAAATGGGAATGGAGGGGATGTCGCCGCCAAAACCTTCCAAATAGATTTCGTTTTCAATAAGTGACTGACGAGCTCGATCCAGATTTGCCCCCTCCTTATCAATCTTGTTAATGGCCACAATAACCGGCAGTTTTGCCTCCTGAATACTTTTGTAAGCCTCAATAGTCTGTGGCTTGACTCCGTCTTCCGCTGACACTACCAGAATGGCCAGATCGGCCACGGAAGCGCCCCGACCGCGCAGACGCGAGAAAGCTTCATGACCGGGTGTGTCTAAAAAGGTCAGGCGTTTGCCATTGTGTTCCACTTCATATGCGGAAATATTTTGAGTGATGCCCCCCACTTCTTTTTCTGCCACATTGCTTTGACGAATGTAATCCAGCAAGGTCGATTTGCCATGATCAATATGCCCCATGACCACAATGACAGGCGGGCGCTCAATTAATTTTGTAGTTTTAGTTTTTAATTCTGGCATGTATTTATTACTTATACATTGAAAAAGGGCTTTTTCAAAATGGACGCTGTACTTTGGCCGCTCTCCTTTGTACCATGTATTATCTATGAAACGCATCTATTTAGACTACGCTTCAATCACTCCTCTTGATGATCGGGTTTTAAAATCCATGCGACCTTATCTTCAGGAAGAATTTGCCAATCCATCTTCGATTTATACGGAAGGAGTAAAGACTAAAAAAGCAATTGAATCGGCCCGCCAGAAAATTGCTTCAAGCTTGGCTGCTCATTCGGATGAAATTATTTTTACTTCGGGCGGAACGGAAGCCAATAATCTGGCTCTTCTAGGGATTTTTGAAGCGGCCAAGAGAAACTCCAAATTCAAAAACGGAAAACCGCATGTCGTGACGACAAACATCGAGCATCCTTCAATTTTAGAAGTCTGTGCTGAAATAGAAAAACGAGGTGGGGAAGTGACTTACGTGAAAGTTGAACAAAGCGGAATAGTAGATCCAAAGGAAATTCAGAAGTCTTTGAAGAAGAACACTGTTTTGGTGTCGGTAATGTATGCCAATAACGAAATCGGAACTATTGCGCCCATTCGGGAAATTGCCAAGACCATTAGACATTTCAAAAAGACGAATAATTCCAGTACGAAGATTAGAAAGAATGACACTTATCCTTACTTTCATACCGACGCCAGTCAGGTCGCTGCTTATCTGGATTTAAATGTGGAGAGGCTGGGAGTGGATTTCATGACAATTGATGGTAGTAAAATTTACGGACCAAGGGCGGCGGGCTTTTTGTTCTCCCGCCGCCACAAACTTCTGGAGCCGATTATTTTCGGCGGCGGCCACGAAAGTGGCCGCCGCTCCGGCACCGAAAATCCGGCCGCTATCGTCGGGCTTGCTACAGCACTTGAATTAACGGAAAAAGAAAAGACTGCCGAAAACAAGCGTCTCCTTAAATTGCGTGAATACTTTATAGACAAAGTTTTAAAAAACTTTCCACAATCGACTTTAAACGGAGATCGGCAGAATCGATTGCCGAATAATATAAATATTTGTTTTCCGAATTTGGATGCCGAACTGGCCGTCTTGCGTTTTGACGCCAAAGGAGTGGCGATTTCTTCCGTTACCAGCTGTCGAAACATTGCCGAAGATTCTTCTTCTTACGTTATTGAAGCCATAGGTAAAGAGGACTGTGCCAAAAGTTCTTTGCGAATTAGTTTGGGGCGTCTTAGCACGAAAGCGGAAATTGATAAGTGTCTCGCAGTTCTATATAATGTAGTCAATGGAGGAACTGACTAAAACTCAAATTGTCCTTCTAACTCTTTTAGTAAGTTTTGTTACATCTATTGCCACCGGTATTGTCACCGTCGCCTTAGTTGATCAATCTTCACAAGGGGTTGGTCAGACTATTCAAACTGTCGTGGAGAAAACCATTGAAACGGTCATTCCGGGCACTAAAGCTACCAGCACAGATACCGTTAAAGTGGCCACTACGGGAGGAAATGGGCAACCACCGACTCTTTCTGAAAGTGATCTGATGGTTTCCGCTGTTTCCAAAAACACTCCGTCATTGGTTCGAATCAAGCAAATTAATACCGAGCCAGCTTACACTTTCGTGGGTCTTGGAGTAGTTATTTCTCCCAAAGGGTTGATTATCGCCGACAAAGGACTCTTTGAATCAGTCAATGCCAACTACGTGGCAGTTTTTCCTGACGGAAAAACTGCCACTATGACGCGTGCCACTCTAAACGCCTCCACCACCTCTGTCGGAATTTTTTCGATCGGCACTTCTACCAGTGAGAAACTCAGCGTGCCGGTCTTTGGCGATTCCACTAAGCTTTCTTTGGGCCAGAAGGTCTTGACTGTCAGCGGTTCCAGCAAGAACATTGTAATAGATGGCATCATTTCCAGTCTTGATAAGAGTGATGGGGGACAGAATTATATTAAACCGGATTTTAGCGTCTCAGATCTGGCCTACGGTTCCATTCTAATCAATCTGAATGGCGAAATTATCGGCCTGAAGGTGGGCAAAATCGGTGAAGATAATGAATTTCTCTCCTCCAATGATCTCAAACGAGAACTGGGCATTTGACAACTCGAAGCCAATCAATTATATAATCAGCCTAACACCGAACTCCGTTCTTTACAGGGCTCCTTTAATAACTTTTAACTTATAAAATTCAATCTATGCCTCCATTTAGAAATTTTACTACCAAAGCTCAAGAAGCCATCCGGCAAGCCCACGAATTAGCGGTACAAAGGGGACAGAACCACGTCAATCCCGTTCATCTTCTGACCGCCCTTATTACTCAAGAAGAGAGCATGGTTATCTCCATTCTAGACAAGCTGGAAATTGACTCTATTCTCCTAACTGATTCTCTTCTCGAATCGATCGAGTCTCCTGACGCTTCTTCCACACTCGCTCCCTCCTATCAGCTTTATCTAACTCCGGAATTAGCCCAGATTATTGAAAATTCCAGTAAAATTGCCACCAATTTGAAAGATGATTATGTCTCTACCGAGCATCTTCTTCTGGCTGTCTTTGACGTCGCTGGCCCGGCGCGCGAAATTCTTCATCGTTTTCATCTCAACAAGGCTGACGTCTTAAAAGTTTTGGACGAACTCAAAAGCAGCAAGAGTGCGGAACCCGCTGCGCCGAAAAAATTAAAATCCATTGCTAAATACACTCGCAACCTCACTCAATTAGCCCGCGAGAATAAACTCGATCCGGTTATCGGTCGAGATGATGAAATCAGCAGAGTTATTCAAATCCTTTCTCGTCGTACTAAAAATAATCCGATCTTAATCGGAGAGGCCGGCGTCGGAAAAACCGCCATTGTAGAAGGATTAGCCGGTCGCATTGCCGTCGGTGATGTTCCCGAATCGTTGAAAGAAAAAGAATTGGTCTCACTTGATCTCGGCACATTAGTAGCCGGCACTAAATATCGGGGCGAGTTTGAAGAGCGGCTGAAAAATATTTTGAAAGAAATGGAGCGCTCCGATGGTCGCATCATTCTATTTATAGATGAGATTCATACTATTGTCGGAGCAGGAGCGGCCGAAGGATCACTCGACGCCTCTAACATGCTTAAGCCGGCTCTAGCTCGCGGCGAGCTTCGAGCCATTGGGGCCACTACTTTGAAAGAATATCAGCGTCACATTGAAAAGGATCCGGCTCTGACTCGACGCTTTCAACCAGTTTACGTTCAGGAACCATCCATTGAAGATGCCATTGCCATCTTGCGAGGATTAAAAGAAAAATATGAGCTCTATCACGGCGTTCATATCACCGACGACGCTATTGTAGCGGCTGTTAATCTATCCAGCCGCTACATCACCGACCGATTTCTTCCCGACAAAGCGGTTGATCTAATTGATGAATCAGCCTCACATTTGAAAATTTCTTTGGAAAATAAGCCGCCTGTTCTCGAGGAGGCTCATCGAAAAATCATGCGCCTGGAAATTGAGAGAGAGGCCTTGAAGAAAGAAGCAGAGAGTTCCAAGAGTGCCAAGAGTCGTATTAAAGCCATTGAGAAAGAAATTGCCGATTTGAAAGAAAAAACTTCCGAAGTGGAATTGAAATGGAAAAATGAAAAAGAAATTCTCGGCGAAATTAAAGATGTAAAAAAGAAATTGGAGACTGCTCGTTTGGAAGCCGAAGGAGCCGAAGCCCGTGCCGACTTAGCCAAGGCTGCCGAAATCCGTTATAGCAGCATTCCTAATCTGGAGAAGAACTTAGAAGCCGGTGTACGAAAAATTAAAAAACTTCAGAGTTCGCGACGACTCCTGAAAGAAGAAATTACTGAAAATGATATTGCCAATGTCGTAGCTAAATGGACTGGCATTCCAGTAGCTCGAATGCTTGAAGCTGAAGCCGCCAAACTTAATCGCATGGAAAAGGTCTTACAGAAGCGCATTGTGGGGCAGGATGAAGCGGTTCGAAAAATTGCCGATACTGTCAAACGCTCCCGCGCCGGCATTGCCGATCCGAATCGCCCGATTGGCTCCTTCATCTTTCTTGGTCCGACTGGCGTCGGTAAAACTGAATTAACCAAAGCTCTGGCTGAATTCATGTTTGATGATGAGAAGGCTCTTATTCGAGTAGATATGTCCGAATACATGGAAAGACACGCTGTTTCCAAGATCATTGGTGCCCCCGCCGGTTATGTCGGCTACGAAGAAGGAGGACAGCTTACCGAACAAGTGCGTCACCGACCTTATTCCGTCATTCTTTTTGACGAAATTGAAAAGGCTCATCCGGAAGTCTTCAACATTTTACTTCAGGTCTTTGATAATGGCCGCTTAACTGACGCCAAAGGTAGGGTAGTGAACTTTAAAAACACTATCATCATTATGACTTCCAACATCGGAGCTCAATTCATCGATCGAATGCAGAGAATCGGTTTTGCTACGGGTGACGAAAAGGCCGAATACAATGATGTTAAAAAGAAAGTCACTGACAGCTTACGAGATTACTTCAGACCGGAATTTCTTAATCGTCTGGATGAGATTATTATCTTTGACATCTTGAGCGAAGAGAGCATTCAGAGAATTGTGGAAATTGAGATGGGCAAAGTTAAGACCCGACTGGCCGGCAAGGAAATCAAACTGGAAGTTTCCGAAGATGTTTGCGCTTACCTCGCTAAAGAAGGATACAATCCGCAATATGGCGCTCGTCCGCTGAAGAGATTAATTCAAAATAAGATCTTAACTCCGGTAGCCTCACTGATGGTCTCCGAAGGAGTAATGAAGGGGGGTCAGATCAGTGTTGGCCTCAATAAACAAAATAATGAATTCACCTTTGATGTGAAGAAGGGAAGAAAGGGAAGTCTAATTCAGGAAAGTGTGGTGGAGGAGGCGGTGAGGGTGTAGCAATTAGTCCAGTCAGTAGGGAGGGATTCGGTCACGCATAAAATTGCTACTCAATTTTTGCGCGACCCCGCCTCACTTGCCGCAATCGCGCAGCGATATAGCGGCTGCGCTCCGGCTTTCGAATCCCTCCGATTCACTCGCAGCCACTAAAAAGCCCTGACGGTAAAAGTCAGGGCTTTTTAGTGGTGCGCAGGGAGGGATTCGAACCCCCGTAGGCCATTGGCCGACAGATTTACAGTCTGTTGTAATTGACCGCTCTACCACCTGCGCAGTGCTAGATAATTTAACATAATTATCTGCTTATTGACAAGCTATACAACTCATGTTATCGTCCAAATTAGACACATGAAACTGAAAACACCTTTACAAATTCGACGATTTTTCGGATTTCGTTGGATTATTCGATCAAAACCAGTGCCGATACTCTCAAGTCTCGAATTTACTCAACTCTCACCCTCGGGCTCTTCCGGCATTAATCACAAGTTGAGGAGTTCGCCGAACGGCTCGACAAACCATTCTAAAGTCCGGAAAAAACGTCGACGTTCACATCAAAACGCTCCCCGCTTAGGCCTCAAGCGCAGAGCTAACCGTTTGCGATATTGTTAGCCGCAGCTTAAATCCCCCTGCCGTCTTGCGGCAGGGGATTGATTTTTTAAAGGCTCTATATTAAGCTAAAGCCTCATTCAAATTTAATTTTATGTCACAGGATAATCTAATTCTCTTAAAACATAAGGCTACCGGCGAAGTCTACTGGACGCGTAAGAATAAGCGTAAAGTGGAACGAAAAATTGAGCTGAAAAAATACAGCAAAAAACTTCGCAAGCACGTCATTTTTAAAGAAGCCAAGAAGTAGAAAATTGCGCCGCCGGCGCAATTTTCATAAGGTATAATTAATTCTCTGGGCCTATAGTTTCAATGGTAAAACATCGGTCTCCAAAACCGAGGTTGCAGGTTCAAGTCCTGCTGGGCCCGCCATGAAGAAGTTATCGCTTAGAAATGTCACCCTTTTAGGGGTTGATTGTGTGGATATTGATCGTCTTGGAAAGGCATCGAATATTTGCCAAGATTACGCAAATTTTGCATCGGTCAAACTTTTGAGTCATTTAAAGAGCAAAAAATATAAAACAGTCGAAATTCGACCTCTTAAAAATATTCAGGCTTATAGTAAATTCATGATCAAGAATTTATATAAGTATGTGAAAACTGATTTTGTGCTAACTATCCAGCATGATGGTTTCATTCTTAATCCTAAGGCTTGGACCAAAGAATTTCTTTATTATGATTATATTGGGGCACCTTGGTGGTACGATGATGGTAAAAATGTAGGCAATGGCGGTTTTAGCTTGAGAAGTAGAAAGCTTTTGAAGATTTTAGCTAACGATAAGAAAATCAAGAAATTTACGCCCGAGGATCATCATATTTGTCGCACTTACCGAAAATATCTGGAATCAAAAGGGATTAAATTTGCTCCAGAGCGATTGGCGGCAAAATTCAGTGTCGAAGGAAATATTAGAGAATTTAAAACTGGACAGAATATTTGGAAAGGAGAATTTGGTTTTCACGATCTTTCTAAGACGGTGTTAAAGGATTGGTTAAACAAAAATCCTAAATATAGAAAAATTATTGACAATACTTTAAGGCCAACTTATCGGATTTAGAGTTCTTAATCCAGTCAATCCTTTTATCTCTCTTAAACCACGTCATCTGGCGCTTGGCGTAGTGCCAGTTTTCAATATAGATTTTTTCAGTCATTTCTTTTTTGGAAATTTTTCCTTGCAAATATTGAGATAAATATCGGTATTCTAGGCCGAGTTGATCCATTCTTTTCCAAGATAGACCGTTTTCATGCAAACGTTTTGCTTCAGCGATCATGCCGCGTTTCAACCGAAGGTTGAGGCGCCTTCTGATCCGTCTTTTCAGTTCATCATCCTTTAATTTAATGCCTAGTATTTGTGCACTATATTTGGATTTAGTTTTGATTTTTGGAACCTTGCCAATCGCCGTAGCGATTTCAATCGCGCGAATTAGCCGACGCCGATTATTTTTATCGATAGTGCCGGCTCTTCTTGAATCCAATTTTTTTAATATGGAAAATAATTGTGAAACGCTCTTTTGTTCCAATCTGTTGCGCAGTTTCGGATTTGGCGGCACTTCCGGGAGAACCAAATTATCAACAATAGCCTGAATATAAAAACCCGTACCACCGCAAATAATCGGGAGTCTTCCTTTGTCAAGGATTTTGTCAATAGTCTTCTCGGCGAGTCTCTTATATTCAGCCACGGAAAACTGTTTTGAAGGGTGTGCCACATCTAGGAGATGATGTGACACACCTCGCATTTCAGCTTCAGTAATTTTCCCAGCACCAATATTTAATCCTTTATAGACTTGTCGGGAATCGGCCGAAACAACTTCTCCATTTAATTTTTTCGCCAGCTTTACAGCTAACTCACTTTTCCCGGAGGAAGTTGGCCCAACTATTACTAATATTTTCGGTTTCAATCTCATGAATTTAAAATAAAACGCTCAAGTCGACTAGCACTTGAGCCATTGAACACCGCGCTTTCGAGTCAGTTTCAAGCTTGGTCTCACCGCAAAAGAAATGGAGTTATTTCTGAACCACTGATCCCAATTCTTAGCATAGTTTCCGAAATACTTTTCTGGATAATCTGGGCGCAGAACGTAGACCCGCTGATTCTCGAAAGAAGTAATTAGAAACTCGTAAGTACCGGCTTGCAAATTAACTTTCTCCTCCAACTGCTTTAAATTAGAGATCTCACGTGGTCGAAGAAAAGTTAAGAAGATTAAACGATTCTCTCCCAAATCCGCAATGGTCTCTAAGAGTTTTTTCGGGATTGGTTTCAGAAGTGGACTCTCTATTTCTCCTATCAGCGGATAATTTGGTTCCCGAATAATGGACGCCGGATTTTCAGCCACTGATTTACTCTGACTACTATCCACCGGTAGATCCTCAATTCGTCTAAAGACTACGCGATTGCTTCTTTTGGGAGCAGTACGAATAATCTTTTGTGATGGAAGACCTACTCCTAAAGGAAGTTTTTTAATCTTATCTTCCGGCCCTGGGGGAGCCAATTCCTTTGTTTCTTCCACCAACGGAGCCTTAGGAAGGTAGTCCTCTCTCTTCACTAAAGGTCTCTTTCCTCGGATTCCTATCGCTTTTTGCCACTCCGTAGAAAAACTATAAACCAGATTTCCACGATCGATAACAAAAACTGGGTGATCCGGGCCGATTGCCCTTAACACTTCCAAA
The DNA here is from genome assembly GCA_035652395.1 of Candidatus Paceibacterota bacterium. Taxonomy (NCBI): domain Bacteria; kingdom Bacillati; phylum Minisyncoccota; species Minisyncoccota bacterium. The sequence continues at coordinate 146,507 of DASRDX010000009.1, forward strand.
GTTTTCTCCTCATAAGTTTCTTTGGAAGTCTCATCAGTCATGGCAATTAGAGCCTTTTCAGCTTCTTCTCTTTTCAGAAAAAAAGCTAACCATGGAATTTTATCTCCCAATTCCGACTCCTTTACTTCTGAAGGCAGTTCTATAGTTATCATTCCCTCCGTCTCAGAAACTCCCGCTCGAGACATGTAAAGGAATAAGTGTTGAGCATTTATTCCGATCGTCTGACCGTGGAGTAGGGGCCAGAGCTTTTCAGACCTTTGATCAAGCCTCGCTGCTATAAGTAATACCAAGGGAACACTGCGCTTGTACCGCTCAGTTGATACAAGCCACAACCCTTCTCTGTTCAACAGAAAAAATTCTTTAAGGTACATATTCTGCACCCATCATAGGAAGAGGGAATAAAATGTCAATTTTAGTTATCGAAATCTTTTCAGGTGCCGAAGGAGAGAATCGGTCACAAGTCTCGCTTCGCAATCTTGAGACCCCACCTCGCATCGCCCAAAAATGGCGATATGTTCCGGTCTTCGATTCTCTCACGTAAGCAAAGCAGTTTGCTTACTCTTCTACCTATCGGTGCCGAAGGAGAGAATCGAACTCTCATGGATTGCTCCGCACGATTTTGAGTCGTGTGCGTCTACCAATTCCGCCACTTCGGCATGAGATTTAAATATAATGAAATTTGGCCAAAAATCAATTAAGTTTCTGTTATAATATTCTTAATGGCCTCGCATTTTTATAGCAATTCTATTTTCTGGATTGAAGTAGAAAAAGTTAAACCCAATCCCTACCAGCCGCGTCGTGAATTTGATCAGGCGCGTCTTCAAGATTTGGCCGATTCCATTCGAATGTATGGCGTTTTGCAGCCGCTCGTGGTGACGCGCCACGAAGTGACGCGGGAAGACGGTGGTTTAACAACCGAATACGAATTAATTTCCGGTGAACGCCGTCTAAGGGCCTCTAAATTGGCCGGATTAGCCCAAGTACCGGTTCTTATTCGAGCTGAAGAGGAGAATGAAAGGGTAAAACTTGAATTAGCTATTATTGAAAATCTCCAGCGTGAGGATCTTAATCCGGTGGATCGCGCTCGAGCCTTTAAAAGACTAGCCGAAGAATTTCACTTTAAGCACAATCAAATTGCCGAAAAAGTAGGGAAGAGTCGCGAGTACGTTTCTAATACGATGCGATTACTCTCCTTGCCCGAAGAAATGCTGACCGCAGTGTCGGAAGGACGACTTTCCGAAGGACACACCCGACCGCTTTTAATGTTAATTGATCGTCCGGACGAGCAGATGACTTTGTATAAAGAAATTATCTACAAGAAGATGACGGTCCGAGAAGCCGAGGCCATTGCTCGCAAGATTGCTTACGATAAGGTCCGCAAAAAGGAACGCGCGTTTGATCCAGAATTAGTGGAGCTTGAAGAGAAATTGGCTGAATCACTTGGAACTCGTGTCCATGTTGAAAGAAAAGATCAGGGTGGCCGATTAGTTATAGATTTTTTCTCAAATGCCGACCTTCAGAGCATTCTGGATTTAGTACGGTCCAATAAACCAAAACCAGCCACAGAGATGATGGAGAAATATATCGCTCAAAATTCTCCAATAAAAATGGACGAATCAGAAATTGCTATTGCTGAAGCTAATAATCCCGAAGGAGTAGACGACTTAACTATAGAACAGGAAACTTCTACTCCTGTTGATGATCGATCGAGCCAAGAGAAGCAATCGGATGAAGAAGATTTGTACTCGATTAAAAACTTTTCGATTTAATTCCTAGACGCAATTTCATTAATATGAGAACCTTAAAACGGATCGAGGGTCTTAATGAAATACAAAGTTGAATATTCTATAACAGGAGCGGAAAGTGGTGGTAATAATTCAGCTACATTTGAGGCAGATGATGATACTCAAGCACCTCAAAAAGCTGATGAGTTAGTAGCGCAAAAGGAACGTGAATGCAACCAATACATCAAAAGTCCTTTTTGGCACTACAAATTTAAAAGAACCGCTCTCTATCGGGTTAAGCAAGAAGAAATTACGGAACCAATACTTAGCTGAGGCAAGATCCTCAGCGTTTTATTTTGTCACTAATTTATGCGGATTAGGGTTTGGGCATCCTTTGTTGGAGCAGCACTCCGGGATCGTCTTGGGCCACAAATAATTTTCTCGCCAACTCGAAAATTTTCGCGGCCCTGCGTCGCCCGTTTTTCTTACTAGAAAAACATGGCTCCGGCCGACGAAAACTAGTGGCGCAGGCAAAGCAGTTTGCCTGCTTTATTTGGTGTTTTGGAGTTTGTGCGGATTATGATTTGGGCAGGCTTTATTTGAACACCTTTCGGGAATCGTTTTCGTCCCTTCCATCATTAATGAGCCGCACATCGGGCAGAGACTGCCGGTTGGTTTGGCCTTAATGGCGTTTTTACATTGAGGGTAGTTTGAACAGCTGTAAAATATGCCGAATTTGCCGCGACGCTCTACCATAAAACCTTTTTTACATACGGGGCACTCTACACCAGTAGAGTTTTGCTTCTCAAGCTCAGCATCTTTTTTAATGTATTTGCATTTTGGATAATTGGCACAGGAAATGAATTGACCGAATTTTCCTTCGCGTAGCACCAAATCTCCGCCATCAATCGGGCACTTTTCACCGGTGAGTTTTGGACCAGCTAATTCTTTTCCCTCAATAGTGCGGGCGCCCGTACATTCCGGAAATCTGGAACAGCTCATAAATTTGCCGTTTTTGCCAAGTTTGATGATCATGGGGGCGCCGCAGACCGGACATTTGAATTCGTCCGGTGCGGCGCCCAAATTAGTAATTTTTTCCATTTTTTTGTCTTTTGATTTAACTTCTTTGGTAAAGGGAGCGTAAAAATCTTTCAAAGTTTTTTCGTATTCACGTTTGCCGGCTGCAATTTCATCAAGTTCATCTTCCATTTCGGCCGTGAATGAGTCGCTAATATAGGTAGTGAAATGATCTTCTAAAAACGAGGAAACCACGTCGCCGGTGTCGGTTGGCGTCAGGGCTTTATTAATTTTATTAACGTAGCCGCGGTCTTCCAAAGTCTTAATAATGGAGGCATAAGTGGAAGGGCGGCCAATCCCACGTTTTTCCAACTCTTTAATCAAGCCAGCTTCAGAATATCGTGGAGGAGGTTGAGTTTCTTTCTCTTCCGAATCAATCTTAAGGAGATTTAGTTTCTCACCCAATTTTACTTTCGGTAATTCAACGTCTTCGCCGCGAGCTTCCGGATCGGCAGAGAGCCAGCCGGGAAAGAGCACGCGCTGTCCGGTAATAGCAAAATCAGGAATGGCATCCTTTTCTTTTGGATCGTCGCTAACGTTCGCTGTGAGCTTGCTTCGCAGGAGTTTGGCGTCTGTCATCTGCGAAGCCAAGGTTCTCTGCCAAATTAACCGGTAAAGTTTCTGTTGTTCTGGAGTAGACCCAGCCTTTTCCATAGACATATGAGTCGGTCGAATGGCTTCATGAGCTTCTTGGGCGTTCTTGCTCTTAGAAGTAAAAGTACGTGGACTGAGATATTCTTTGCCAAATTTTTTCTCAATGGTTCCAAATATCTGCCCGAGAGCCAATTTGCTTAAGTTAGTGCTATCGGTACGCATGTAGGTAATGTGACCAGCTTCATAGAGTTTTTGGGCAATACCCATGGTTCTCGATGGAGGAAAACCTAGGCGAGAACTGGCTGTTTGCTGGAGAGTGGAGGTAATAAAGGGAGCCCGAGGAGAACGTTTAACTTCGCTTTCGGAAAGGTCGGTTATACGCCACTTATTCTTGGCAGTTTCTCCTCCAATTTTAAGAATTCTTTCCACTTCTTTCTTCTCGCGCGGTTCCTCTACGCAGGTCAGGGTAAATTCCGGGCCGTTTTTGTCGCCCCCCTTAACCGCGGCAGTAATAATCCAGAATTTTTCCGGTTTGAAAGCTCTGATCTCGCGCTCACGTTCCATAATAATGCGCAGGGCCGGCGATTGAACGCGACCGGCGGATAGGCCATAACGCACTTTCTTCCAGATTAATCCCGATAAATCGTATCCAACGAGTCGATCCAAGACGCGGCGAGCCTCCTGAGCGCGACGAAGATTTTGATCAATTTCCCGCGGATGCTGAAGAGCCTCTTTAATAGCTTCCTCGGTGATTTCGTTGTAAGTTACTCTTTTAATCTTTTCCGAGAGTCCTTTATTTTTTTTGTCACTGACGCCCAAAAGCTCAGAAATGTGCCAAGCAATAGCTTCACCCTCCCGGTCCTCGTCAGTTGCCAGAATTATTTCATCGGCTTTTTTGGCCAATTGCTTGATTTCGCTCACCACCTTTTCTTTACCCTTGCTTATTTCGTAGTGGGGAACAAAACCTGCCTCAATATCAATGGCCTTCTTATTGCTTTTCGGCAAATCACGCACGTGACCCACAGAAGCTTTCACTTCATATTTGCCATCCAAATATTTGGAAATAGTTTTAGCTTTGGCCGGAGATTCCACAATCAGTAACTTCATGAGCGCCATTATATACTACATCGCATTTCTAATTGCAAATTTCAGATGGTAATTAGATCAGAAATATCTCACCAGCCGCCTCTTTAATTAATGATTTTAATTCCAGAACGGTCAGGAGAGAATTCATCTGGCTAATAGGGAAATTAACTCGGCGCAACAACTCTTCGCGGGAGAGAGGGGAAGCGAGTTGCTCAATGATTTTCAATTCCTCTTCTGAACAACTTCGATATTTGATTGAGGGGGCGGTCATGGCGGAGCTTTTCATTCCAAAAACATCCAGAATATCTTCGGCCGAAGTAATCGGGGTAGCGCCGGTTTGAATCAAAAAATGCGGACCACTGGAGTTTTTAGAAAAGATCGAGCCGGGAACAGTCAGCACTTCCTTGTTGTAGTCAGTAGCCAAACGAGCGGTAATCATGGTGCCGGATTTTCTGTCTGCCTCTATTATTAGAGTGGCATCCGAAAGACCAGCCATTAAACGATTACGTCGAGGGAAAGCATCTACAGTAGCGCGATAATCCGGTGCAAATTCCGAAAGCAGAGCTCCATCGGCTTCCAAAATCCTTTCCGCCAGTCTTTGGTGAATGGCTGGGTAGATCATCTTTGGGTTTAATCCAGATCCGGGCATTGCAAGCGTAGAAAGACCGGCCCGCAGAGCTGCCGTGTGGGCAATTGAATCAATGCCGAGAGCCAGTCCTGACACTATGGCAAGATCATGACCAGCTAGGCCGGCAATTAATTGTTCACAAACTTCTCGACCATAATCGCTGAATTGTCTGGCGCCGACTACGCAGAGTAATTTTGTCGAGGGTGGGGGTAATTTTCCCCGCAGATACAATCGCTCGGGCGGCTCCGGAATTTCCAAAAGGGACGGGGGATAGCGGTCGCGGGGCAGCTCAACGATGGGAAATTTCATGGCCTTAGTTTAATCAGTCGACATGAAATTTCTTTAAAAGAAAATTAAAATAAGCCGGATTTAAACGAACTTCGTCAAATTCCGTCAATTTTGCTATCATTTAGTTATGCTCGATATCAAATTCATTCGCGAAAATAAGGAAGTTGTTCAGGCTGGGGCTCAAAAAAAGGGTATTGACATAAACCTTGACGAATTAATTGCCGCCGACGATAAAAGGCGGCAATTATTGACTGAAATAGAAGCTAAAAAAGCCGAGCAAAACCAATTTAGCGGGAAAATCGTCAACGCTTCCGAGACTGACAAAGTCAAACTAATAGAAGAAATGAAAGTTTTGAAGGAAGGTTTGAGCGCGGAAGAGGAAAAATTGAAAGAAGTAATGAAAGATTGGCAAAGATTAATGGTCCAAGTACCAAATGTGCCGGATATGTCCGTGCCGGAAGGAAAAGACGAAACGGAAAATAAGGAAATAAAAACTTCTGGCGAGAAGCCGAAATTTGACTTCACTCCGAAAAGTCACATCGAGTTGATGGAAAAGATGGAAATGCTCGATTTGGATAGAGGCACAAAGGTGGCAGGTTTCCGTGGTTATTTTTTGAAAAATGACGGAGTCCTGTTAAATTTTGCCATTTGGCAATTTGTTTTAGAAACCATGACGGGGAACGGAGAATTCACGCCACTTCTTAGTCCATCTTTAGTTAGAAAAGAAACCCTTCTCGGAACCGGTTATTTACCTCAAGGAGAGGAAGACCTTTACCGAACCCAGGATGATTCATATTTGGCCGGAACTTCCGAAGTGCCAACCATGAGTTATTACTCTGACGAAATAATTGAAAAGAAAAAATTGCCGGTCAAGTTTTTGGCCTTTTCTCCATGCTTTCGGCGCGAAGCGGGGAGTCATGGCAAGGATACTAAAGGTCTTATCAGAGTGCATGAATTTTATAAATTCGAGCAAGTTATTATTTGTGAAGCCAATCACGAAGAATCAGTTAAGCATCATGAGGAGCTGACTCTCAATGCGGAGAAAATTTTGCAGGCGCTTAAATTGCCGTATCGAAACCTTTTAATCTGCGGGGGAGATCTCGGTTTGGGGCAAGTTAAAAAATATGATCTTGAGGCGTGGATGCCTTCGGAAAATACTTATCGCGAAACTCATTCAGCCTCTTACTTTCACGATTTTCAGACGCGCCGACTAAATATCCGCTATCGAGACGATGAAGGAAAACTGCGTTTTGCCCATTCTTTAAACAACACTGCCCTAGCTACTCCTCGAATAATCGCCGCCATTGTAGAAAATTATCAAAACGCCGACGGCACCATCAACATTCCGGAGGCTCTTCAGAAATACATGGGCGGCCGAAAAGTAATCGAACCAAAAAAATAGATGAAACGGCGTCGAGCCATTGAGCCGTCACAATTAGGCAGACGAAGGCGTAGGAGACGATTAATAAAATTTCTTCTCTGGCTCCTTCTTTTGATTTTAATTGTGGTAGGAGCCAGTTTCCTCACTCACTGGTCCAAAATATCTGTTCAGAATATCGTGGTTAAAGGAAATGAAGTGACTTCCTCTTCCGATATTTCTTCTCTGGCTGAGTCGGACATGACTGGCAACTATTATTACCTCTTTTCCAGACGAAATATTTTACTTTTCCCTAAAGCTCAGATTGAGAATGATATTTTGAATCATCACTCTCGTATTATGAGTGCCAGCATCAAACAGACCGCTTTGGATAAAATCGAAATTGATCTATCCGAGAGGAAGGCGATTGGTATTTGGTGTTTTGATATCAGTGCCACCACCAGTGCTTCCTGTTATTCAATCGATCAAACTGGTTACCTTTTTGACAAGGCACCCGAAATTTATGGGGCCAACTTCTTCACTTATTCGGGGCTGGTAGAACAAATTGATCCAATTGGTTCTAGATTTTTGCCAGCCGATCGATTTCAGGCTTTAAACAAATTCATCGCTGACCTTAGAAAGTTAAATATTAATCCGGCTAGCTTAGTGGCCACTGATCTTTACGATTTTCAATTAAATTTAGACACGGGCGGCAAAATTCTTTTCAGCACTCGAGAGCCACTTGATCAGGCTCTGAGCAATTTGGAAATTGTGATTAATAAAAATAATCCAGATGGGGCAAGCATCGATCTTTCAAAAATCGATTACATTGATTTGCGCTTTGGCAACAAAATCAATTATAAGTTAAAGAGTGGTACCGCCGTTCAAAGCGCCACTACCTCTGCCAGCAGTACTCTTTAGTATAATATTCAAATCATGGCTACCCTTAATAATTTTGGAGAAGATCATAAACATGACCCGCTGGCGATGAAGACCCTTTCGGCTTCTTCAAGTTTTTTAAATGTGGAAATCAATATCCTAGGTTTTCGTCCGCATCACTATATTTTCTGGACGATCGCGGCTGTAATTCTAGGCGTTAGCGCCACTTATGGGGCAGTGCACGCCGGAGGCGTGGCTTATGAGTATTTAAAAGGGCCCCAAGCGGAGCTTGCGGCCAACCAACCTTCTGCAGAGCAGGGCTCTGACGATACGTTAAGTACCACCACTTCTGAAGAGCAGATTTCGGGCTTCTATAGCGTGCTTAATCCACGAAAGCCCCTACCTTTGAGTGCTTCGGCCTATCTGGTCGGCGATGTTGATACGGGCGATATCATTATTGAAAAAAATCAAAATGCTAAATGGCCGATGGCTTCCGTCACTAAACTGATGACTGCCACTGTGGAGCTCGAAACGCTTGATCAGCTCGCTTACGCCACTGTCACTCCGGCCAGCACAAAATACTATCCCCTAACAGGAGATTTAATTATGAATGAGACAGTTAAAATCAGTGATCTAAAATATCCGCTGTTAGTGGTGTCCAGTAATGTAGCTGCCGAAGTTTTTGCCAATTTTGTCGGGCGTGCCACATTCTTACAAGAATTGAATGACAAAGCCGCCACCTTAGGTATGAGTAACAGTCATTACAATGATCCAAGTGGTCTTGATCCGAAAAGTTATTCCAGTGCTCTAGATTTGTTCAAATTATCGCAATATATAAAAGAGAATCATCCGGAAATATTTGATATTGGCCGCATCAGAGAATATTCAATTCTTGGTCACACTTGGATTAACCAGAATCATCAGCTTACTTACAAAAGTTTTGCCGGAGGCAAAAACGGTTTTACCGATCAAGCTGAACAATCAACAGTTTCTCTTTTCTATCTTTCATTTAATCCGAAAAATAAAAATGAGATTCGTACTATCGCTATTGTTCTCCTTCATACCAACGATCGGACTGGGGATGTTTCCAAGATTTTAAATTACCTTTCAAGTAACATTCGTTATCAGCAGCAACCTTTGGATGTTGGTGGTACTCAACCAGGCCCGACCGGAGGAAATCTTGATCGCTAATTTAAGAACGGGATATGAATCTGGGATTCTGGGCAAAATTAAAAAAGCCAATTATGGTCTTGGCTCCGATGGCAGATGTTACAGATGCGGCTTTTCGGCGGGTGATTGCCAAATATGGCAAGCCGGATGTGATGTGGACGGAGTTTGTCTCGGCCGATGGGTTGGTTTTGGCTCCGAAAGAAGGTCGCGAGAAACTCTTGCGCGACCTTCAATTTAGTGAAACCGAACGCCCAATAGTGGCTCAGTTTTTTACCGCTCGGCCTGAAATGATGAAGAAAGCAGCCGAGCTTGCCAGCGAGCTCGGCTTTGATGGTATTGATATTAATATGGGCTGTCCTGACCGCAGTATTGAAAAACAAGGAGCGGGAGCAGCTCTTATTAATACACCGGAATTGGCCGCCGCTATCATTGCGGCGGCCAAAGAGGGAACGGAAGCGGCTGGCGCCCGACTAAATCGCCCGCCGCTTCCAGTCTCGGTCAAAACTCGCATTGGTTACAATAAAAATGAGATTGAAACTTGGTTGCCGGCCCTCCTTAAAACAGAGCCGGCTGTCATCACGGTGCATGCCCGCACCCGAAAAGAAATGTCGAAAGTGGCAGCTCATTGGGAGGTAGTGAGAAGAGCGGTAGAGATTCGGAATGGAATGAATTCCCAGACTCTCATTTTTGGCAATGGTGATGTCTCGGATATTGAGGAGGCGCGCGCTAAAGCGCGCGCCTCCTCCGCCGACGGCATCATGCTCGGCCGCGCCATCTTCGGCAATCCTTGGCTCTTTTCGGAAACTCAACCAGCTCTTCCGGAAAAATTAAAGGTGCTGGTTGAACACACCTATCTATTTGAACAACTACTCGGTGATATTAAGAGCTTCGCTATTATGAAAAAACACTACAAAGCCTATGCCCAAGGCTTTGGGGGAGCCAAGGAACTCCGAATGGAGTTAATGGAAGCTAAAAATGCCAGAGAAGCAGAAAGAACAATAAACACATTTCTAGCTTGACTTTATTTTTTAAGGTGATATAATTTATTTGAATGAAAAAACTGAAAGCTCCCAGTGGGAGCCAGCTCTGTTCATTATTGGATACGAAAAACGACGCGATCAGCTCGGACGGCGACGCCCATTGATCGGGCGGCGCGGTCACAACCCTTAACCGGCATGGCGCCAAAGGAGGTAAATAACGTAGCAGCCTGAGAGATTAATAGAGATAGGCTTCTATTTCTCTTAATTTTTCCGGCCTCGTCACGGCAAATCAAACATCGCCGCTAACAACCCACATACCGGGAAATGCGGCAACGTTAAAAGGTTTATCACTATTAGAAAAAGGCGGGGGCATTCGAAAGAGTGCTCCCGCCGATTTTTTTATTTTGCAAAAAAGGGTATAATTAAATCCCAGAAAGGAGATCATTCTATCGCAAGAAGGTAAAACTTCATCCCAGACCTAATCTCTTTTTTAAAGGGTAAGGTTTTTTCATACGGAGCGAGGTCAGCAATGACCTCGCTCTTCTTTTTGCTATAATCCTTCTATGTCAGAGACCGCTCTCTATCGAAAATATCGTCCAAAAAGTTTCAAGGAAGTAATGGGGCAAGATGAGATTGTAGATGTACTTCAGGGATCTATCAAACAGGGTAATATTGCTCACGCTTATTTATTTTGTGGCTCGCGGGGGACTGGGAAGACAACCGTCGCTCGCATTCTGGCTAAAGCTATTGGTACCAGTAATAATGATTTGTATGAGATTGATGCGGCTTCTAGAAATAGCGTCGATGAAATCCGGGCTTTAAATGAAGCGGTTAACACTTTGCCGTATGAATCAAAATATAAAGTCTACATTCTGGACGAAGTCCACATGCTATCAAAGGCAGCCTTCAATGCCTTTCTGAAAACTTTGGAAGAGCCGCCGTCACACGTTGTTTTTATTTTAGCTACCACGGAAGCGGAAAAGTTGCCGGAGACGGTTGTCTCTCGCACCCAGCAATTTACTTTTAAAAAACCTTCCCAAACAATTTTAAAAAAGATTGTCGAAAAGACCGCCAAGGAGGAAGGATATCAGATTGAAGCGGGCGGAGCAGATCTGATTGCCCTTTTAGGCGACGGCTCATTTCGTGACGCTCTAGGCATTTTGCAGAAAATTATCGGTTCAACTAATGATAAAAAAATTACTCTGGATGAGATTGAGAAAGTAACCGGTGCTCCGCGAGGCGAGCTTGTCAATAGTTTCGTCAAGGCCTTGGCTGAAAAGGATCTCGAAGAAGGTTTGGCCACGATTAAGAAGGCGGCCAAACAAAATATTGATATGAAACTCTATCTGAAATTAATTCTGGAGAAAATGCGCCAAATCCTTCTTCTGCGTTATCAGAAGGATTTGCGCAGAGAGCTCGCCGGCGAGCTCTCCGCTTCCGACCTCACCTTCGTTGAGAAACTGGCCACCGATCCTACTCACACCATTTCCTCCGCCACTCTGGCTGAAATGCTCGGCATCTACGACCAAATTGGCCGCACTCATATCCCCGAACTTCCACTGGAGCTGGCCCTAATCAAATTAATTGAGGTTCAAAATAAAAAAGCGATCAGTTAGGATCGCTTCAATTTTTGGATTCATCAAAAACTGTAGTCAAAGCCCCAAGGCCACTGAGTAGGGTCAGTTGCTGATGAGCCCCGTCGAGATTGTGGGAAATAATTTCTGTTCCGTATCCGTCACCCATCTCTCGTATGCTCCCTTTATAATCGGTGTGCAATTCGCAAGCGTCGCCAGGGCAAGCAAAAAGCACCTGACCTCCGCGAAAAAAGGAACGGAATTGATTTCGGTTGAAACTTTCCACTTTTCCGTGAATAGTGGCGTAGGCCTTTTTCATGGCACGAATGCCGGGCTCAAAGGCCATTGGCTTCTCATAGGAGTCCGATTGCTGCTCAATGAATTTAACTAACGCCGGACTGGCATGGCCTCCCGTTGCGTGACCATGTCTATCCGCAGTGGCGCAAGTGCCGAGAGTAAAAAGCTGAGTCTCCTTTTGACCAAGCTCTTTGAGTGGCGGCCTCTCCAAGGCGAAAAGAAGAACTTGGAGAGTAAAGCAGACTTTGGCAATTTCAGATCGGGAGTATTGCTCTCGATAATCAAATCGAGGCAATTTGATCCGATAACTTAACCAGTCACCAATAGTCTCGCTAAGCGTAATGGCGTTGTTAATGCCGAAGCTCTCTTCGCCGAGACGGCACTCACATTTTTCAAAAAGCGGTAGGAAACCGAACTGGTCTTCCACGTTTCTGAATAAAGGTGTGCAGTCCTGATAATGATCGAGGAAGGCGATAGATGGACGATGTATTTGAATGAAAAGACCGTTCTTTTTGAAATCCCAAAGCAGATTAAACCACCGCGGTATGTCGGTTTGCATTATGAATTTTCTCATGAACTTTCTCCTATGTTCAGGTTAGCACAAGATTTTTTTATCTCAAATTTTGATGATATTATTCCCAGCATTGCGGGATCGTCTAATGGTAGGACATCGCCCTTTGGAGGCGAGTATCTTGGTTCGAGTCCAAGTCCCGCAGCCCGTAATTTCTGATATAATTTAAATATGCATTTCAAATCAGAAAAAATCTCACTTCTAATCCTGGCTATAACATCGCTTGTCTTCTCTAGGGTGATGTTTCTGTTTTTCAATGATCCCGAAGGCCCAAATCTTTTGGTAGTTGTAGGGGCAGCAGCCATAGTGTTTCTTCTCTCTTTAGCAGCATATTTTTTCAATTTCTCACGCTCTAAGAAACTTTTATTGGCAATTCTCATTCAGATAATTATAGTTACTGGTTTCTATTTTGGGTTAGGCTAAAACATTTTGACTTTTTCTAATTTACTGCTAATTTCAGATTAGAAGAAAGGAAAAAATGAATTTAACTCCATACGTCGGTATTACCGGCTTTGTCAGTCTTGAACAGGTTAAAACCTTGTCGGCAGTCTGGAAAAGTGTCAGACCCAAAGAATCAACTCGGAAGCTTCATGTGGGAGTGATGACCAGTTACAAACATCATCACCATATCCCGCATGCCTATGAAAAAGCATTTCCTCTGGAGAATCGAATTGCCGAAATTTTTGACTGCGCTGAGACTTACAATTGTCTCCATTATGTAGACTACGTCGGTCGCCCGAAACTCTGGGAAACTCTGACGGAGATCATTTCTCTGGGAGGAATTGGCCTACACGCCATTCAGCTCGACATGACTTGGCCGGATCCAACAGAAATCGCCAAGGGCGTTCAGGCTTCCAGAAAGAAGGTGGAAGTGATTCTGCAAATCGGTCTAAAGGCATTTGAGGCGGTTTATTCCGATCCGCTTCGGTTAGTTCGCAAACTTGAGGAATACGAAGACATTGTTCAGCGAGTTTCGCTCGATCAGAGTATGGGAAAAGGTCGGCCTCTGGCACCCAAAGAACTTTCGCGATTTATTCGGGCCATCAAGATCGCTTTCCCGAAAATGGCAATCACTGTGGCTGGAGGACTCGGACCAAAGACGGTTCATTTACTTGGATCCTTGGTCAAAGAAAGTCCCGATCTTAGTTGGGATGCTGAAGGAAAACTTCGAACTAGCGGCAGCAATCGCGATCCAATGGAAGTCCCGAGAGCTGTGGAATACCTGCGTTCTTCAGCGGAGTATTCGGAGGTCTCGCCGTAAGGCGAGACCATTTTAATTTATAGTATTATTCTTATTATGACTGAAGACGATTTTAAAGAAAAATTAAATCCGGAGCAGTATCGGGTGATGCGCGAGAAAGATACAGAACGGCCATATTCGGGAAGGTACTGGGATCATGAGGAGAAGGGAATTTATCTTTGTGCGGCCTGTAATAATCCGTTATTTACCTCTCTTTCCAAATTTGATTCGGAGACGGGCTGGCCGAGTTTTGCCAGGCCAGCCAAAAAGAGTCATCTGACAGAAATTGCCGCCTCTGGCGGTAGGACTGAAGTAACTTGCTCAAAATGCGGCGGGCATCTCGGTTACTTACTTTCAAGAACTCCCGGCGAAAAACCGTATTATCAAGTCAACTCGGCTAGTTTAAAATTTCTGGATATGCCGGAATTGGATGACGAAGATGATTCCGATCAAGATGAAGATAATCAGGACGGTTCCCAGAAGAATGCGTCAAAAGTAAAAGGTAACCCACAGACAGCTTCGAAAGTTAAGCTTCCGACCATTTCTCTTCAAAATATGCTTTTTTTAGTAGCCGCCGCTTTAGCGGGCGGAGTTCTAGGCGGCTCCTATGGTGCTTATCTTTGTCAGACTAGTTCTCCTATTGTGGCGGGCTCCTCGATAAGTAGTCCTGTTCCAGTCAGTACTTCTTCAATTTTACTTGCCCCTTCAACTCCTAAGAAACTTCCGAAATCTGCTGCTTCTAACCTTTCAAGCAGTAGCTCCTCCAGCACCAGCTCCAATCTCTCTAGCCCTATTACGGCCACCTCAGCTACAGCTACCGGCACAAAAGGCACGCCTTAAGTGGTCTTTTATATTGTAAGAATATATTGTAAGAAATAGGCCCTCATTTCGGCTTATATATAGGCAAACCGAAGGTTTGCCTATTATCAGTAATTAAAATTAAATATGAAAAACAAACTTACTTTAAGCATTTTGGTCATGGCTCTGGCCTTCGCTGTAGGAACAAGCACGGCTTCGGCCCATGGTCTAAATTTCGGTCTCGGCGCTAAGGCGGATGTTAATAGTTCAAGCAACGTTAATCTAAAACATGACAGTCTCTTGAATGCCAATGTCGGGGCTAATGCGAATGCCAATCTCAATGCCAACGCAGATTCCGATAAACATGAGGACGGAGACAATAATTCTGAAGATAATCAGAACAAGGTTGAATCACACGGCGATATAAAAGCCAATGTAAACAATGGTTTATTCATGAACTTTGTTCATCGAATCTTCCCATTTTTCCACAATGGCTTTGCCGGAATTGTTGGTAGTGTTTCGGCCGTTAATGGCAACACTATTAGCGTAATAGTTAACAACGGAAACGCTTCTTCTACTTACAGTGTGGATGTTTCAGCCGCAACTATTTCCAGAAATGGAGCTAGTTCTAGCGCCAGCTCTATTACTGTCGGAGACGTCGTAATTGTTTCCGGAACGATTAATGGAAATTCTGTAGTGGCTACTTCCGTTCGAGATACTTCTCGAGTAGATAAGAATCCTAAACCAAATCCTATTGTGATTACCGGAAACGGTCAGCCCGTAATTGGCGGAACCGTCACCGCAGTTAGTGGCAACACCGTTACCATTACTACTGCTTCCGGAAATGTGACTTACAATGTGGATGCCTCAAGTTCAGTCATCGCCAAGAACAAGGCTACTTCTACTGTCAGCGCCATCAGCGTTGGAGACCAAGTCATTGTTCAAGGTGCTGTCTCTGGAAATACCGTAAACGCTTCATCCATCATTGACGTTGGCATGAACGCTTCCTCAACTCATCAGGGTGGGGGAATCTGGAAATCAATCGGTGGATTCTTCAAGCACCTCTTCGGATTCTTCTAAGAATTAACGACAGAATGATTTAAAAAGGCAGCCGGCCGAAAGGCCGGCTGCCTTTTTAAATGTGTTATTATATTTTCATGGATTACGACGGTCCTAGCGCGGATAAATCTGAAAACGAGACCCCGGTAAAAGAAACTTATTATTACGCTGAACCGATCAGAGTTCTCTTTTTCATTGCCGCCATTATTATGCTGATCTGCTTTCCGCTTTTCAGTAACGTCATCAGTCTCAATATAATTTTTGTTTTATTCGGCATCATGTTAATCATCCTGGCCGGTTTTACCAATCGGAAATGGAAAACTGTTTTCTACATTAATGCCATTCTCTCACTTTTTATCATTGCGGTTCTAGAAGTTATTTCTCTTAATCTAAAGTTTAGTGATCATCCGTTTCTCGTACTCTTAAATCAGATATTAGCTTTATTGTTTGTGATTTCTCTCTATTTCTGTCTACGAACTATTAGAGGGTTTCTATTTTAGAATTCCCCTCCTTTTCCACACCTTATTCAGTCTTTATCCACCTTTATCTTTGACAAGAAGAGTTTCTCAGCGTAGAACTAGTAGTTACTAGTATTGACTAGAGGGATTATTAATAATCACGCAGAAATAAGCTTATTTCTGTCCTAAAATAATTTATGAACAGGGCCAATCATTGGATCGCCAAAAATATTTTGGCTGGTCTC
Source organism: Candidatus Paceibacterota bacterium (assembly GCA_035652395.1). NCBI lineage: Bacteria > Bacillati > Minisyncoccota > Minisyncoccota bacterium. The sequence goes on from DASRDX010000009.1 coordinate 162,532, forward strand.
ACCATCTTTTTATTAGTAGCTTCTTTATTTAGCGTCATTCCTTTCTCACAAGCGGTGGCGCAGTCTGATGAAAGTTCGGTAGCAACTGATGACACACAGTCAATCTTGCCGCCCGATCAGACAGAGACTGATCCTCCAAAAGATGAATCAGTAACCAATCCTTCGGTGGTTGAAGAAGAGACTGTTGCAGACACTACCACTACTACCACCTTTACTAATCCTTGCCCCGATTTTGATAATGACAACGTTGTTACGCAGGACGACGTCGATTTTGTAAAAGCTCATTCTGGCACCGCCGGAGGTTTTGATGTCGGCGACGCGAATGGAGATGGATCAGTGAATTCGGGAGATATTTCCTACACAAAAAGTCAATTAGGAAGAACCTGTAAAATAACCGTTACCATCATTAAATATATTGATGGCTCAAAGGCCACCCCTGAAAGCGCCGACAATGCCTCTTTCAACATGACGGCTACCTGGAATGCCGAGAACATCGGTGCTGGGAGTGGCTCTTTTGACTTAGATGCCGATGGATTCAATGGTGATTCTACCCCTTATCAGGCTATTACTTCCGAAATGACTTCAGGCGCTGACTACAGCGTGGTGGAAAATAACGTACCTTCTTCCTGTAGCGATACAAGCGGGTACTCTCTTGATGGTTATAAAGTTGGCGATTCAGAATCGGACGCCCTCGCTAGCAGCACCCAAAATTCGGCTAATCTCAGTGATATCGCCAACAATATGTATATTTTGGTCATGAATCACAACTGTGCCTCCACGGAGATTCTTCCTTGTCCTGACTTTGATCATGATCATATTGTAACTGACGCTGACGTTGATTTTGCCAGAGCCCACGCTCTCACCGTTGGCGGAGGCTTTGACGTAGGGGATGTGACCGGCGATGGCCGAGTAGATTCTGCAGACGTTACTTACACAAGAAGCCAATTAGGAAGAGTGTGCCAAGTTATCTCTGGAATGAAATGGAATGACGTAAACGGCGACGGTCAAATAAACAATGAAGAAACCGGTCTTCCTGGTTGGACCATTACTCTATTAAATTCAGATGGAAACGAAATAACTTCTACTACCACTGATTCCTCAGGCAACTATTCATTTAATGATTTAGATCTCGGAACTTATTATGTATGTGAATCTCCACAAGACGGCTGGCAACAGACATACCCCACTGACAATTATGGTTGCGAGAACGGAACTGAAGGCTACAGTCTAAGTATTGAAAGCGCCAGTGACAATAATGGAAATATTAACTTTGGTAATCAGGTAATTCCGTGTGAATTAAATCAGACATCCACAGATGTGGTTAGTGATGAAAGTACTCAAGTAGATGGCCACGATTCTGTTGCCGTCACTCCACATCCTGCCTGGACTTCTATTCCAGATGCTACTTGGATTTGGGCCGAGGCCTTAGATCAAAATGGCTCCTCTCCAGCTGAAACTAAAGAATTCACCAAAGCCTTTAACATTTCCGGCACTCCGCTCAATTCAGTTCTAAAAATTGCTGCAGACAATTACTACTCCCTAATGGTTAATGGTAATCCATTTGATACGGGTACTTCTGCCACGGACTTGGATAACTTTAGCTCTGCTGATACATGGAATATTCCGGCCGCCTCTCTTCAGTCAGGAAACAACACTTTCAGTTTTACTGTCACCAACCCAGGCACCAATCCTGACAACGGTCAGCCATTCGGCGATCCAAACCCTGCCGGTCTCGATTACAAATTGACTGTTAATAGCAACGGCTGTAATCCTCCTGAACCGACATTTGTAAAAGTTCATATCTACAAATATGTAGGTGATAGCGAGGAATCTTCGCAGGTACCTGATGACTCCGCCGACACTCCATTTCCGATGAATGCCACCTGGCATGCAACAAATCTAGACGGGGGAGCCACTTCTTCAGCAGACTATGTCCTCGGAAATCATCATGGAGGAGCGACTTCAACATTCGCCGCCGATACTTCTCCAATGCAGACTCCGGTCATCTTCTACCATACATATGAGAAGACCACGGCCGACGACCAATCCAGTCAGGTTGTTCCAACTAATTCCGAAGTTTGTCCGGCAGGAGATTTCCGATTACTCGGGTATCGATCCGGCAACTCTCTTGCGGAAGCAGAAAATGCAGAACTCACCACCGATTCTCCTAATTATGAAGGCTTCAGTCAGGATAAGTTCCTGATTGTCGTAAACCAGCCTTGTCCTCCAGATGAAGGAGGAGAGGGAGATCAAGCCACTCTGACAATCGTTAAAAATACGCAAAGTGGGAATGGCACCTTTACCTTCAACCTTTCGGGGGATACTTCTACTTCCACGAACGTTACTACTACTGCAGGTACTGGCACGGTCACCCTTAACCTCAACGACGGCACCACTACTATTTCGGAGATTTCACAAAATGGTTGGACTTTGGCTAGCTCAAGCTGCCAATACGATAACGAATCAATTGGGATTTCTGTACCCAACGGAGAGACCGTTGTGGTAGATGATGGCGACCATGTCACTTGTACTTTCACCAATACCAAGAGCACGGGCTGGATTAACGGTTTGAAATTTAATGACCAAAACAGTAACAGTATTCGGGATGAAGGAGAGCCGGGTTTACCTGATTGGGGAATCAATCTTTCGCGAGTAGTTACCAATGAAGATGAATCAACTTCAACTGAATTGGTGGCCACCACCACTACTGATTCTAGCGGCAATTGGAGTTTCCCACCTCAAAGCTGGGGCACCTACATTATTACGGAAACACAGCAAAGTGGCTGGACCCAGACGGCTCCAACATCAACGTCCTTCACTATTAGCATCACTCCTTGCTTCTCCATATTCTCTATTGATTTCGTTGGCTTCTGCGGAGACATTAATACGGATATAAACGGTAATCCTCTCTACTTCGGTAATCATCAGAATCCTACTGACAACAATAACGGAGGTGGGGGTGGTGGAGGAGGTGGTTCGGTTACAACTTCAGTCATTGGCGGCTTCGGCGGCCCAAGCGGTGGTAATATTGGCCAGGTTTTGGGAACCAGCACCGGACCGATGGCTGACCAGGGAGGACCTCTGACATGTTCCGCCTATCTTCTAAAATACATGCGATACGGGCGATCAAATGATCCGGTAGAAGTAAAGAAACTCCAGGCATTCTTGAATGAATTCCAGAATGCCGGACTGCCGGTAACAGGATTCTTCGGCAAGCTAACTTTAGCGGCTGTGAAAATATTCCAAGTAGCTCAAGAAGCCTTCATTCGAAATCCATGGGGCCAAGCCGGAGTACCTATTAGTAATAGTGAGTGGCCAACCGGATACGTCTACAAGACTACCTTGCATCGAATTAATGAATTGAAATGTGCGAGCTTGAATGCTCCGATTCCGCAGCTGCCTTAAGGTAATTAGGGCGGGAAGCGGGGAAGGAAGGGCGGCGCCTATTGTTCCGGCGCCGCCCTTTCAATTTCATAAATCCATGGTATAATATGAAAAATGCTAAAGAAGCTTTTCATTCCTCACCGCCACAACGACTATAAGCCCCACATTCTGCGGGAATTTTCGGTACTCGTCATGCTTCTCCTAATTGTAGTGGTCTTTGCCGGCTCTTTAGTAGTCTCTCACTTCGTCGGTACCAGCAGCCTGACGGCTGACATCTATTCAGCGGTTATTGTCAGCCTGACGAATCAGGACAGAGCAGCCACTAATCTTTCTGTTCTTAGTCCGAACCCGCTTTTAGCAGCCGCTGCTCAGCAAAAAGCTAACGACATGGCCGCCCGCGGTTATTTTTCTCACATTAGTCCCGATGGGCTGACTCCTTGGTACTGGATGTCGCAGGCTGGCTACCCTTATCTGTATGCCGGCGAAAATCTAGCCGTTGATTTTACCGACTCAAATGATGTGGAGAGAGCTTGGATGAATTCACCACTTCACCGGGAAAATATTTTAAACGGTCATTTCACCGAGATTGGAATTGGCATCGCCAAGGGTAATCTAAATGGCCGACCAACTACTTTTGTAGTACAGATGTTTGGTTCACCAAAACCAACCACGGTCGTAGCCTCAACACCTGAAACCATTGTTACGACTTCCACCGTTACCACTTCCAGTACTCCTCGAGTTGTGATTGCAGCAATCAAACCCAAAAATAAAGTGGTTCCTGCCCAAGTCATTACGGTTTCAAGTAGCCCGACCTTTATCGCCGTCAAAAGTGTAGAAGGAGAATCTATTTCACCAGCTACTACAGAAACTAACGTAGCCACTAATTCTGTCTCTATAAGTTCTATTAAATCCGGAGGTAATTGGTTTGAAAGAAGTTTCAGTAATCCTGCTGAGACTGCTAGAAATATTTACCTAGCCCTGGCCGCTTTTGTGATACTTTCGTTGCTTCTTTTTATTTTTATCGAATGGCGCATCCAGCATCCGAAAAATATCGCCTATGGTGTCTTGATTTTAGTTATCATCCTAAGCGCCACCTACATTAACTGGGTGATTTTCTTCCCGTCAGTATCGGTTGTATAATTTAATCGATTATTAGCTAAATTTATTCTTATGAAAAGATCTAATTTAAAAGCTGGTTTAGGACCGTTAATTATTATTTTGATCGTGGCAGTAGCCTTGGCCTTGGGCGGAGGAGTTTATTACAGTGTTCATCACGCTCCAGCCACTACGGTTTCCAATGATACTTCTGCGAATGTAAGTGTTTCAGGTCAAGCCTCTAACGGTACCCTTAGGAATCTACTCGCTATGGGCAAGAATGTTATGTGTACTATCGACGAGAGCACCGCAAGCTCTAGTTTAATGGGTACCATGTATATTGCCGGCACTAATATGAGGGGAGATTTCACCTCGAGTTTTAATGGATCGGCGAAGCTGGATTCACACATGATTAGAAATGGAGATATTATGTACGCCTGGAGCGGCTCACAAGGAGCAAAAATGACTTACAACACCAGTGACATGAGCAATGCTTCTGCCAATTCCAAGAGTCAGAGCAATGTAAATCTTGATCAAAAAGTAAATTATCATTGTTCGAGCTGGTCACCGGATAATTCCAAGTTCAGTGCGCCTACCAACGTCAATTTCATTGACATAAATGCCGCTATGCACGGAGCGGCAGGTGTAAGCGGAAATGGGAATGCGGGAACAGGAACAAAAGCAAATGTTAGTGCCGGAGCTTCTGTTTCTGCTCAATGCAGTGCCTGCGCTTCTCTTAGTGGCAATGCTAAGAGTCAGTGTTTGCTAGCATTGCATTGTTAAGAGTTTAGAGTCTTGAAATTAGAAGAGAGGGCTGCCGACGGCAGCCCTCTCTTTGTTATAATAATTAAATGTTCCAGCCAACTTGGAAAATTAAGGCAACGATAATTGCGCTTACCATGCTTCTTAGTGGTTTCATTTATCTTCAAGTTCACTCTCAAAACTTACCACCTAACCTTGAATATTTGAGACTTGATCAGCTTTTCGGTCTCACCGCTCTTTTTTATTTGATCGTAGTAATGATGGCCGGTCCGCTTTATCGCCTTTTTCCCAATCTACCAACCAAGAATCTTCACCGGGCATCTCTAGGAGGCCTGGGTATTTCTACTTTTTATTTAGCTTTTCTTCATTTTCTCTGCGGCTTTTTCGGTACTCTTAAGGGTTTTGCCGGTTTACCTTTTTTAACTCCAGTCTATTTAATAGCCTTTATTCTGGGTCTAATTGCCTTAATTATTCTCGCTATAATGGCCAGCATTTCTTTTAAATGGGCCATGGTTAAATTAGGTAGCAAATGGAAATCCATTCAGCGGCTGGTGTATGTGGCTGCCATCGCCTTGTTAATTCATCCGATTTTAATTGGGGATGACTTTAGAGATTTCACTCATCCGACCGCCTTTTTCTTTATCTTGGCAGTGGTGATTTTAATTTTGCTGTATGCTCTCAGTACCTACCGGCATTTAGTTAGCAAATATCCGAATGTTTCCCGCCAACTCTGGAGCCTTTCACTCTCAATTGTCTTAATCGGCGGTTTTTATTTATTATTCTTATTGCATGGATACATCAATGGCGGGCACCATCACTAATTCATTCAAAGCTCTCTGTCTAATAGTCCTTTGCTTCGGCTTTTTCTTGGCTGTCGAAAAAGCCGATGCCCATTTTATTTTAGTAGATGATCAGATTGGGGCTATTCTTCATATTGATCCGAATGATTCACCAGTAGCTAACTCACCGAGTACTTTTAATTTCTCCTTTAAAGACCCTAGCAACCGACTTGATCTAAGAAAGTGTGATTGCACTTTTAGCATTATCAGTAATGGTAGTCCGATTTATACCGCTAAACTTAGCGCTGATCCGAACATTCAATTCTCGGCCACCGAGGCCAGTTTTCAGTTTACTCTACCCGAGACGGGCATTTACACCCTAATCATGGAAGGAAAACCGATGGCACCGGTCGATTTTCAATCTTTTAAATTAAGTTATGACCTTCGGGTAGATCAGAGGGCAGAGACGGGAGGAGCGCCTTCGGCGCTCCTCCAATTCCTTGCCGGCCACAGTCTCCACTACATTCTCTTTGGGGGAGCAATCCTGATCTCCCTCTACATTATTATTCGTGACATCAGGCGAAATAAAAAGATATAATGATTATATGAAAAAGATTTACGTAATGTTTGTTTCTATATTATTTTTCGGTTTTTTCAGCGCGGCGAGTGCTCACGTAGTAGTTAAACCAAACGAGGTGGGAATTGGCAGTTTTCAGACTTTTGTCATGGGGGTACCGGCAGAGAAAGATTTACCAACCGTCGGATTAAAACTTTTAATTCCAGATGGTCTGACTTTTGTCAGTCCGAATGTAAAACCCGGTTGGAAAATCAACATCCTTAAAGAAGGTACTGGAGAGAATGCCAAAATAACAGCTATTGAGTGGTTTGGCGGATCGATTCCCGCAGGTGAGCGCGATGATTTTTACTTTAGCGCCAAGGTACCTGCTACCTCTACTGCTCTTTCTTGGCGAGCTTATCAGACATATAGTGATGGTTCTGTGGTTTCGTGGGATCATGATCCGTCCGAAAACATCACGGACTTCTCCCAATCTGGACCATACAGCCAGACAAAAGTTGTAGATGATTTAAACCCGACTCCTTCAGTTTCAAAAACAAATAGCACCACTTTAACTATTAGTTTGGTAGCCTTAGTATTTTCTCTGATGGCTTTGGCCAGAGCACGTAGAGCCACTCATTCTTGATTTAAAGCTAAAATTTGGTATGGTGAAAAACATCCCTTCGGCTAACCGAAGGGTAAGTTGTCTAAAATGCCTGAAGAAAATAAAAATTCAGAAAGCGTCGGAGAAATCAAAGTACCGATTTATCGCCGTCCTATTTTTCGGAATATTATTATTGGGGCAATAATTTTAGTTATTGCGATCGGTTTTATTTACTGGTTTTCTAATCGCAATAAAATTTCTACCGATAACGCTACCGTTTCCGCTCCGGAAATTGCCTTAAGCGCCGACACGCCGGGCATTTTACGGGAACTTTATGTCCGGGAAGGGGACATTGTTACCCCGAATCAGGCGGTGGCACGAGTGGGCGATCAATTAATAAAGACCAATGTCGGAGGTGTAGTAGTCAAAACTACCGATACTATCGGTACTCTATTTAATCCGGGACAAGCAGTTGTGACGATGGTTAATCCGAATGATTTACGAGTACTGGCCAATGTGGATGAAAATAAAGGCTTAGTTCGAATCAGCGCCGGTAACAGGGTGGTATTTACGGTGGATGCTTTCGGTTCGCGCAAATTTGAGGGAACTGTTGAGTCTGTTATTCCATCGGCAGTAGAATCACAGGTAGTTTTTAATGTTTCTGACAAGCGAGAAACTCGGCAATTTACGGTGAAAATTAAATACGATGTTGATGCTTATCCGGAAATTCTAAACGGGATGTCGGCCAAGGTGACTATATATACAAAATAGAGGGGGCAGAGAGTAAGGAGAAGTAGTCGCCGCGAAGCGGCGACTAAAACAATCTAATGGAAAAAACGGCCGAAAAATCTAATTTAAGATGGTGGATTCTGCTGACGGTCATTATTGGTACCTTTCTGGGTCGTCTCGATCAGACTATTGTTAATCTGGCTTTGCCGAAAATTATTTCCGATTTCGGCATTACCGTCTCTACGGCTGGCTGGATCGGTACTGCCTACATTCTAGCTAACGCCGTTTTCGTGCCGATCTGGGGCAAACTTGGTGATACAATCGGCCGGAAAAAAGTTTATGTTATCGGCTTTTCCATCTTCATTCTTGGTTCAGCATTGGCCGGACTGGCTTGGAATTTTTCTTCCATGCTAGTTTTTAGAATCATTCAGGCAGTAGCCTCCTCTGCCGACTATCCGACCGCCATGGCTATTTTAACGGTTACTTTTACTACCCAACGTGACAGAGCCCAAGCCCTCGGTATTTGGTCGAGCGCTTTCGCCGCCTCCGCCGTTTTGGGGCCGCTTATCGGCGGGCCATTGATTGACAGTTTCAGCTGGCGAATGGTCTTTTTGATTAATATTCCTATCGGTGTGATTGGAATCATTATGGCCATGATTTTCATTCGCGAATCTGTTTCCGAACATAAAACGGTTTACTTTGACTGGTGGGGAGCTTTTCTTCTTGGGGGTGCCTTAACTTCCGTTACCTTAGTTCTTGATAAGGGAAGCGACTGGGGGTGGTTATCTGCTAGTGCTTTGCTCTGCTATTTCTTAACTGTTTTCTTGATGTGGGCCTTCATTAAAGTGGAACAAATAGTTAAAGAACCATTAGTGGATCTACACTTCTTTAAGAACAGCATTTTTGTCAATACTCTTGTCAATAACTTCATTATTTTCATGGGCATGATTGGCTCTCTTTTTATTATTCCGATTTTTGCTCAGACATTTTTGGGTTACACCGCTACCGAAAGTGGTTACTTATTTATTCCCATGGCCGGAGCTCTGATGTTGGCGGCCCCCCTTGGGGGCCGCCTGACTGGTCGCGTCCAGCCGAAGTACGTCATTATTGCCAGTACTTTGGGCGCGGGCATTGGTCTTTATTTCTTTACTTGGATTGACCCACGTTCTACACCGTGGGATTTGATGTTTCCGCTTATGATCATGGCCTTCTGCATGGGCTTTGGTATGGCTCAACGTACTAACATGATTGCCTCAGCCGTGCCCCAATCGGAAATTGGCGTAGCTTCTTCGGTACTAGCGTTAATAAGAAACATCGCTGGAGCTTTCGGCATCGCTATTTTTTCGGCCATTCTTACCAATTCTATTAATTCCAGCGTGGTGAAGCTCAGTCAACATAGCACTCTTCGAAGCACCGATCCGCTGGCCGTGAAGGAATTTATCAGTTTAATTATTTTGAAAGCGGAAGTTATGGGCTTTGCCGTAGTCTTCTGGGTCTCTTCTCTGCTAGTTATCTTTGGCGGCTTACTAGCCTTCTCCTTTAAAAAGGTAAAAATGGGCGGTGAAGATAAGGTGGAAGTCTTCGTGGAGGCATAGAGAGGCGCTTCGCAAAACACTCCATTTTAAAAGTCCTCGGATCTCCGGCTGAATTCTTTTAAGGTCGGCCAGACTATTTAAAATGGAGGTTATGCTCCGCTACGGAGTTGAATGCAGCAATTATTTCTATTCTAGGTCTAAACCTTTAGACAGGCAGGACGACGGCTTCGCCGCCGCCCGATTCACCGACTGGACTTCGGATGCTCTAATGTTGTAAGATTCGGGCCGGCTCTTCGTTATACAGAGTCCTAATCTCTTTATTTTATGTCTAAATTTAAAACTTTTCTCCAATCTTTGATTGGAACCCTCCTTGTCAACAGTCTCCTTGTTCTAAGCCCAGTTTTGGCCCAAAGTTATCCTCAAGCTCAAAATATTGCTTCAACTTCCAATCTTTCCGAAAATTGGGCTGGCTACGTGGCTAATAGCGGTGGCTATAGCGGCGTAAACGCGACGTGGATCGTGCCTGCTGTCTCAACCGTCAACGCCTCAAATCTCTCGGCTGACGCTATGTGGGTAGGTATTGGCGGAGTAAGTAGCACCGATCTGATCCAGGCTGGTACCCAGGCCATTATTCAAAATGGTCAGATTACTTATAAGGCCTGGTACGAAACCTTACCGAATGCGGCAGTCAATATTCCTCTTTCTATTAAGGCGGGAGACTCCATCAAGGTTGCCATTACAGAAATATCACCGAACCTCTGGCAGATTACCTTCACCAATAACAGCACCAATCAGAGCTACACCCAGAATGTCTCATATGTTTCCAGCCACTCATCCGCCGAATGGATTGAGGAAAGGCCAGTTGAATATTCCAGCGGTAGATTAATTCCGCTTGATAATTTCGGCACACTTTTTGTAATGAATGGTGCGGCAATTCAAAACGGTTCTAATGTGAATATTGCCAAGACGGGAGCGACCGCCCTCACCATGACGACTTTTAGTGGCATTCTTCTGGCTTCTCCTTCGGGCTTAGTTAATGGAGACAGCTTCAGTATCAGTCGATCATCTAATCAAACAGTGATGGAGACGGTGCCGACATCCACTCCTACAACTATCCGAGTAATCCGGGTCACTTGGAGAAGGGGTAGCGATGTCACTCAAAGAGAATTCATCCGTACGTTTTTTAGTCAGTTCGGATTAAGGACAAGAACCCATTAAAAATTAATAAAATCTCTTGAACTATGGCTAAACTAGCCATAGTTAAAGTTAAGGAAGAACCTTAAAAAATTATATGGTATATAACGAATTAGCCAGCCAGGAAGCGTTGGACAGAACAGTAGCGGGTCTCCGAGAACGGAACGTTGAAGCAATAGTGGTAGAAAACAAGTCGGAAGCTCTGGAGAAAATTAAGAAAATAATTCCAGCCGGCGCGGGAGTAATGATGGGGGCCTCCGTTACGCTGGAAGAAATTGGTCTGGTAGATTATTTAAAAGAAGGAAAACATCCTTGGCAGAACCTGCGTGGGAAAATCTTGGAAGAAAAAGATCCCGCCAAGCAAGCTCAAATGCGTCGCGAGGCCACTTTGGCTGACTATTATTTGGGGAGCGTTCATGGTCTTAGTGAGGAAGGGGAATTTGTAATTGCTTCTAATACTGGCAGCCAGCTTCCCGGCATAGTATTCAATTCTCCGAATTTGATTTTCGTCGTCGGGGCGCAAAAGATAGTACCGACCCTGGAAGAGGCCAGAAAGCGGCTAAAAGAGTATGTAGTACCACTGGAAGACAAACACATGCACGATTTATACAATATCGGCACGCATCTTTCGAAGGAAGTAATTTTCCACTATGAAAACCCGATAGGCAATCGCCACGTTCGCCTGATTATTGTTAAGGAAAAGCTCGGATTTTAATTGGGGACATAATCTTGACATAGAAAGGCGGAGAGGACAGAGGGGCCGCAAAGCGGCCCCTCTGTTTCATGATACAATTTATATAATGAGAATTTGGAAAAGACTATTAACTTTTTTCTTTTTTCTTTTTTCTCCGGTTTTAGTCTTTGCTCACGAAGTCTATGTGCTGCCGAAAGGAGTCATTGCCGAAGGGTTACATGATGAGAGTATTCATCCTTTTGACGCCCTAAAAGATCCAGCAAATTTAAAAACCACTCTAATTATTGCCGCCTGTATCTTATTAGGCCTTATTTTAAATTTCTTTTTCCAGCACTCGGCTTTGGGGAAACGCTGGGCTCGATTTTGGAATTATCTTAACCCTATCGGACCACTCCTAATCCGTCTGGTGGTGGCAATTTCGTTTTTCTATTCAGCCTATAGCTTAAGTTTTCTCGGACCGGAATTGTCTCTGACCGCCTTTCCGTTTTGGGTTGTTGTCCAAATTGTTTTATACATTTTGAGTATTTTTATATTCTTCGGTTTATTCACGGAGTATGCCGCTATTTTGTCGTTAATAATCTTTGGGCTAGCCGTTTCAGTTTTTCACCTCTATATGATGACCTACATCAATTATGTAGGAGAATTCCTTGTTCTTATGGCGTTTGGCGCTCGCACTTATTCGCTGGACGGTTTACTTTTTGGACCATCGGGCTGGATGGAAAAATACAGAAAGTATGAAAATCTTTTTCTGCGATTTTGTTTTGGCTTTGGCTTAGTTTACGCGGCCATCAATATTAAATTTATTCACGCCATCCTTACTTTAGATGTGGTCAATGATTATCATCTGACTCAATTTCATCTGCTTTTTCCTCATGACCCACTGTTAGTAGTGCTTGGAGCCGGTTTAGCTGAAATTGCCATTGGTCTTTTTATTATTTTTGGTTTCCAGCTGCGCCTGACCCTCATCGTGATGCTCTTTTATGTGACTTTATCCTTGATCTTTTTCCGCGAGCTGGTCTGGCCACACTATATTCTCTATGGAATCGGGCTCAACCTGATTTTTGCCCCCAACCTTTACAGTTTGGATAGCTGGTTCGACCGATTTTTCAAAAACCCTTATTTTAAGCCGTAAATTCGGGGAAGAAATACGTCATGGCTTAATGTTTCGTCAGCGGACATGATATAATTTTAAAGTTAAATTAGCTTTAACCATTTATAATTAGCACATATGTCAAAAACGACTAGAACAGTTTTATGGATTATTTTAATAGTTATTGTAATCGCCCTGATTGTTTGGATGTACTCCAATCAGAGCCTAACCAATACAACCAATAAGGAAAGCAATAGTGCGGCAGTCATTGAAGCCACCACTCTTTCGCGCGGAAATTCCGATGCCGATCTTGATCAGGATTTCGCCAAGATTGATACTCAGATGAGAGGCTTAGATAATGATTATAATGCTGCCAATCAGAATCCATAATTATTATTAAAATATCTTAAATCATGAAAAAATTTACTCTTGCAACTTTTCTTTTGTTGTCGCTACTCATCGGTAGTACTAGTCACGTTTTAGCTGACAGTCAGGGATCTACAGGATCCAGCAGTTTCCTGAAATTCATATCACAAGCTTTTATTCGGCGGGGAGGGGATCATATGATGGGCACTACCACTGTTAAAGCTTCTACTACTGTTCGTGATGATTTTCGAGCCCGCTTGGCTTCCTCCACTGCCTCAACCACTCTGGAGGCCAGCGCCAAAGCTAAAGCAGACGACGCTATTAATAAACGAATCAATTCTCTAAATCAATTGAGTGCACGAGTGGCAGCTATGGCAAAACTTTCCACTACCACTAAGGCCAGTCTGGCTGCTTCAATTCAGGCTTCCATTACAGACATGACAAATCTGAAAACTAAAATCGACGCCGATACTGATGCCGCCGTTTTGAAAACCGATATTGCTTCCATTACTGCCTCTTATCGAATTTATGCCTTAGTTATTCCTCAAGTCGAGATCGCAGTTGCGGCTGATCGAACAGACACTCTCGTAGACATGATGAACATAGTGGCTGGCAAATTCCAGAGCAGGATTACCGCGGCCACTAATGCCGGCAAAGATACCGCATCGCTCAACATAGCCCTTAGTGATTACCAAGCCAAAATTGCTGACGCTAAAATACAAGCGAATGCTGCCGCCTCTCTTGTTGTTTCTTTAAGTCCGGATAATCGGGATAAGAATAAAGCCGAATCTAATAAGCAGGCTTTGCAATCGGCCCGCGCCAAACTAAAAGCAGCCAGAATTGATCTGAAGACCGCTCGCGATGATGCGGAAACTATTCGACGAGGTCTTAGATCTTTCGGTAGAATTGGAGTGACTGCAAGCAGCAGCGCAAGCTCAACCACTCATTAATAACCACATCGGGGAAGTGAAAACGGCCCTCGCTTCGCGAGGGCCGTTTTGTTATAATTATTTTTCATGAAAAATCTCGCCAGAAGCTACGGACTTTACCTCGGCTGGATTATTTCCTTGGTTGCCCTCGGAGGCAGTCTATATTTTAGCAACGTCTTGAATCTCCCACCATGCGTGCTTTGCTGGTATCAGCGCATCTGCATGTATCCTTTAGTCCTTATTTTGGCCGTCGGTTTGCTTCGAAAGGATCAGAAAGTTTATCTCTACGTTTTACCTTTTTCAATTATTGGATTTGTGATTGCTCTTTACCACAATCTTCTCTATTACAATATTATTCCGGAAAGTCTGGCTCCCTGCACGGCCGGAGTCTCGTGCACCACTCGTCTTATCGAATGGTTTGGATTTATTACTATTCCATTACTTTCACTTATCGCCTTTACTTTAATTACCGTTATAATGTTCATATATCGTTATTATCAGAAGCAAGATTAAGAGAAACATAAAATTTATGTCTAAAGAATCTATTATCATCACTACCATCGGAGTAATCTTTTTAATTGTCATGGGCGTTTTAATTGTTAAAAATTCTTCTTCCGCTCCGGTAACTACTGTTAGCGGTGATCAGCAAACTTTGCTGCTGGGCGTAAACAGTCACATGACTGGAAGTTCCAGTGCCAAAGTTACCATGGTGGAATTCGGAGACTATCAATGTCCAGCCTGTGGGGCGGCTTATCCAACCATCAAGAATGTCACTGACTTTTATCAAAATAATCCAAATTTCAACTTTATTTTCCGAAATTTTCCTCTGCCTCAACACCAGTATGCCAAAATCAGCGCCGAAGCGGCCGAAGCGGCCGGCGCTCAGGGCAAATACTGGCAGATGCATGATCTTCTTTACGAGAATCAGAGCGCTTGGGATCCGTCTGTTACTCAGGATCCGCTTGCCGTTTTTGTCACCTATGCCGAACAATTGGGACTAGATGTCAACAAATTTAAAACCGATGTTCAGAACAACGCCCATGTTGATCGCATTAACGCCGATCTGGCCGACGTTCAGAAACTCGGACTTGATCATACGCCCACGGTTTACATTAATGGAGAAGAAGTAGATAAAAATCTGACTGTAGCCGCTCTAAAAGCCAAGATTGACAGTCTCTTAGCCAAATAATATGTCTTTTCAAACCCGGCATCGTTTCCTGTTGCCGTTTCTCTTCTGGCTTTTTCCAGCCACCATTATCAGTCTGGTGGCTGGTCTAATTTACGTCAGTGTTCAGCAAAATTATCGACAATCGGCTAATGATCCTCAAATAAGTATCGTTGAAGACGCCAGCGAGTTTTTAGCTTCTGGCACCCCTCCAGAGCTATTAGTTGGACCATCTCAAATTGATATTGCCAAAAGTCTTGGGGTCTTCCTGATTGCCTACGACAATCTGGGTCACCCTTTAGCCTCATCAGCCACTCTTAATGGTCTCATCCCTGTGCCACCGCTCGGTGTTTTTGAATATGTTCAAAAAAATGGAGAAGATCGGATAACTTGGCAACCTCAAAAAACTGTTCGAATTGCCGCCGTCATTACTTCTTATACGAGTTCTTCAAGCTCTGGCTTTGTCTTAGCCGGTCGCTCGCTGCGCGAAGTAGAAAATCGGGAAAGTCAGCTTAGCTGGAGCGTAATTACAGTCTGGGCGCTAGTTATGTTGATCTCTTTAATTGGAGTAGAGGTAATTTTCAACTTTGTTTTAAAAATCGGAGATGAAGAAAAGAGTTAATTGGTTTGCCGCGGCGAAGAAGAAAGCAAAAATGGCCGGATTGTTTTGGGCGGCGTCCAAAAATGACAGGCTTTTGGACAGATTAAAGAGCTTTCATTTTCTATCGGCTCTTCCGGCCGCCCTTTTTTCGTCCCTTGCGCCCACCCTTTCGGCCACCTTTACGCATTGAGCTTTTATTCTGCTTCTTGCCTCTGCCGCTGCCGCTTTTCTTGCCGCCGCGATCACTCTTATTAACCGTCGCCCAAGCTCGCTTTTTCGCCTCTTTTTTTGAAACTCCGCGTTTTTCGTAGCCTTCTTCGATATGATCGGCCTTGCGTTTTTGTTTATTAGTATATTTTTTCTTACTGCCTCTAGCCATAGTGTTTAGGTACTCCGTACAATGTACTTTGTACTGTTTAAATTAATAAACGACCTTCATGAATTTTGACGCATTAAAAGCGCCGACCTTACCGGAAAATGTGTTAAAATAATTTCATGAGTCGTCACTACTGGTTTAGACCAAAAAGATGGGGAGAATTTGCCGTATATTATCCGGTTAATTTCCCCGGCTGGGTGGTGACTTTGGCTTGTCTGTTCTTTCTGGTCTATCTATTTATAGTTGACCTCTGGATTGCCTATCCGCTCGGTGGCGGATTTTTGCACTTTTTGCTGGAAGCGGTTACTATCTTTTTAATATACGATTTATTTTGTTTCAGAGCCGGTGAATATCCAAGCTGGTGGCACGGTCGTCACTGGAGGCACAAAGTCCACCGACATCATCCGGCCAATCGAGCCCATCGAGAACGTTTAAGAGCTGATCGCTAAAACAATATGGAAAAGACATTTAAAGAGAAAGTTTATAAAGTGGTTAAAAAAATTCCCAAAGGCAAGGTTTTAACTTACAAAGAAGTAGCCATGAAAATTGGCCATCCAAAGGCTTATCGGGCTGTTGGCACCATTTTAAGTCAGAATTACCAGAAGGATGTACCGTGTCACCGAGTTATTCGTACTGACGGCAAAATTGGGAATTATAATCGAGGAGGGGCTTCAGCCAAAAGAAGGATTTTAATCAAGGAAGGATATAAAATTAACAATTAAAAATAATCTTATGAATCGTAATCAAGGAGTAGCAGTGGGGGTAGCCATCGCAGCGGTCGTTTTGTTTTTAGTTTACAGTTATTTTAATGGAATTATTCAAAAACCAGTAGCATTTAATATGACTCAATCAAATTCATCATCAACAGAGGCCGAAAACGGCACCACCACAGCGAGCGGTCTCGGCATCAAAGATGTGGTATTAGGAGCTGGAGAAGCAGCTTCGGCAGGAGATACAGTTACGGTTAATTACATTGGCACTTTCACTAACGGCACTAAATTTGACAGTTCTTATGATCATGGCCAGCCATTTACTTTCGTCTTGGGTTCGGGGCAGGTTATTTCCGGCTGGGATCAGGGAATTGTCGGTATGAAAGTTGGAGGCAAACGCGATCTAGTCATTCCGCCTAATCTTGGTTACGGTCCAAATCCGGTCGGCCCGATTCCGGGGAACTCCACTCTTCTTTTTGAAGTGGAACTTCTGAACGTCTCACACGCTCCGGCAGTCAATCAGTAGTGGCCGCTATTAAATTTCAAATTGAAAAAAGGTTAAAAGGAAAAATGGGCCGTGCGGCGAGATTAGAAACGCCGCACGGTTCTATTTTGACCCCGGCCTTCGTACCGGTTGGCACCAAGGCCAATGTCAAGACCTTGACAGTAAAGCAGCTTGAAGAAATTGGCGTTCAGGCCGTTCTGGGCAATACCTACCATCTTTATCTCCAGCCCGGCGATGAGCTAATAAAAGCGGCCGGCGGACTAAACAAATTCATGAATTGGCCTGGGCCGACCATGACCGATTCAGGTGGCTTTCAAGTTTTTTCTCTCGGAGTCGCTTACGGAAAGGGAATCAGCAAAATATTAAAAGGCGAAACTGAACTTCTGCTCCCTGAAGCCCAGGATTTACGTGATCAGGTTTCACTAGTCAGTATTGATCACGATGGAGTGATGTTCAAGTCGAACATTGACGGCAGCTCTCACTATTTCACACCGGAGAAATCGATAGAAGTTCAACACAACATCGGTGCCGACATTATTTTTGCTTTCGACGAGTGTACTTCGCCGACTGAATCCGTAACTTATCAAAGACAGGCACTCGACCGAACACATCGCTGGGCCAAAAGATGTTTGGTCTATCACCAATCAAAGCCGGAAAACGCTTCACAACAGGCTCTTTTCGGAATTGTTCAGGGTGGGCGGGATGAAAGGCTACGAAAAGAAAGCGCTCAAATTATTGGCCAAATGGATTTTGATGGTTTCGGTATTGGTGGCTCTTTCGCCAAGGAAGATATGAATACGGCGGTGGAGTGGGTTAATAGCGTTTTACCGGACGATCGGCCGCGCCACCTGCTGGGAATCGGCGAACCGGAAGATCTCTTTGGCGGAATTGAAAATGGCTGCGATCTTTTTGATTGTGTAGCTCCGACCCGAATTGGCCGCAATGGTTCCATTTACACTAAAGAAGGGAAGATTAATATTTTAAACGCAGAATTTCGGCAGAATTTCAACGCCATTGATCCGGATTGCCAGTGCTATACTTGTCAAAATTTTACTCTGGCCTATTTGGGACATCTTTTCCGAGCCAAAGAAGTTCTTGGCGGTACCTTGGCTTCCATTCATAATATATATTTCATCACCAATCTGGTGAATAATATTCGCCAGTCGATTCTCGAAGAAAATTTTCAAAGCTTCAAAGAAAATTTTCTTCGTCTCTACAAAAAATAAAAAAGCTGACCTGGCGGTCAGCTTTGTCTCGCAACCATCTTAAACTCGAAATCCTCAGCCGTGCTTCCACCGAGAATAAATCTTGGTAGCCGATCCGCTCCCAAGTGAGTCACTGTGCTATCTAGCTGCTTGCTCGCCACCTCCTTCGTCACCTTTGCCAGATTTTCCTCATCCAATTTCCCTCTGGACAGGTTTTTCAAGACAATGGATAGTCGTCTTGCCAGTCGATCAATTAATTCCATATGCCAATACTGGTGATAGATATAAGCATGATCGGAACCATCGGAAGACTGGTGGTGCATGCTGAGATGCGGATTGGTGATGATGAAAACAGCTCTGGCCTTCTCATGTCCTCCTTCATACAGAAGAGGACGGACCCCTTTTTCAGGAAGGCTTTTAATATAATCCACCAGGATATTTGCCATATCTTCAGATAGAAAATATTCCTCTGGACGATCAACGGCTCCGAAAGCATGGCCGCAACCCTGACAAGGTAAGTTGTCAGGATTTTTTGCTCTACTTTGATCGCTGTGATAACTCGGTGGACCCAGCATTTCTTCAACAGCCATAATAGTAAACGGGGAGCTATAAAGAATCTGGCCGATTTCCTTCTCGATCTTCTCCAAGGAAGCAATAAAACTGGCATTGAAAGACAGCACCGCTCCCGGCACTGGAATACCGAGAATGTTTCGAGGGTGCCGATCATCGATACAGTGAATATATGATGATCGGGGCCGGTGTAATAATGGTAATGTATTAGGAGCACTGAAGATGTCGTCCGAAAGAACATAAAAGTTTTCTCGGGCGAATTCTTCAGCCTTCTTGGAATCAAAAAGTTTTGACGACTGAACGGTGTGTAGGGTACTCATCTTTTTCTGATATTACTCCTTTAATCTCTATTCCACAAGTAAAATTGTCTTCCTCGGCTTGATTTCGGCGAAGCCACCGGAAATAGGGAATTCCTCACGCTGATTTTTATTTTTAATTACCACCGAACCGTCTCTTAACTCGGAAACCAGAGGAATATGATTCTCCAAAACGCTTATTTCGCCCTCTAAAGTAGGCAAAGTGATTACGTCAGCTTCACCTTCATAGACAATACTTTCTAGAGAATAAATATAGAGTTTCATTATTTTTGATTAATTTCCTCAATACCACCGACTAAATAGAAATTCTGCTCGGGCACATTATCATGTTTGCCCTCAATAATTTCCTTAAAACCCCGGATAGTTTCGGCTCGGCTGACAAATTTGCCGGCTCGGCCGGTGAAAGGTTCAGCCACGAAGAAGGGCTGCGACAGAAATCGCTGGATTTTACGAGCTCGTTCCACTACTAATTTGTCCTCGTCTGAAAGCTCTTCAATGCCAAGAATGGAAATGATATCTTGGAGATCCTTGTATCGTTGGATAATTCGCTGAACTTCGCGGGCCACTTGATAATGCTCTTCTCCGACAATGTTTGGATCAAGAGCAGTGGAAATGGATTCCAGAGGATCGATGGCCGGATAAATTCCCAGTTCAGTCAGAGCGCGTGAAAGCACAATTGTTGAATCAAGGTGAGCAAACGTAGTAGCCGGAGCAGGATCGGTAATGTCGTCAGCCGGTACATAAACCGCCTGCACGGAAGTCACTGAACCCTTAGTGGTGGAGGCAATGCGTTCTTGCAAAGCACCCATTTCGGTAGCCAAGGTTGGTTGATAACCGGCGGCGCTAGGCATTCGGCCAAGAAGAGCCGAGACTTCGGAACCAGCTTGAGTGAAGCGGAAAATATTGTCGATAAATAACAGCACATCTTTACCTTCAGTGTCGCGAAAATATTCCGTCATGGTAAGACCGGTCAGCGCTACTCGCAATCGGGCGCCCGGCACCTCATTCATCTGACCGAAAACCAAGGCAGTCTGGTTAAGCACGCCCGATTCTTTCATTTCATTATAAAGATCGTTTCCTTCTCGAGTTCGCTCGCCCACACCGGCAAAAACGGAATAGCCTTTGTGAACGGTAGCTACGTTTCGGATAAGTTCCTGAAGAAGAACGGTTTTACCGACACCGGCGCCGCCAAAGAGAGCAATCTTACCCCCTTTAATGAAAGGGCAAATTAGATCGATGACTTTTATACCAGTTTCAAAAATCTCTACTTTAGTTGATTGTTCGGTAAACTTTGGAGCCGGTCGATGAATTGGCCACCGCGGTGCTTCCGAAGGCGCCGGTACGCCTCCGTCAATCGGCTCGCCTAAAAGATTGAACATTCGGCCGAGGATGTCTTTGCCGACCGGAATGCTGATGGGAGCGCCGGTACTTGAGACCGCCAGACCTCGTTTTAAACCCTCCGTCGGTCCCATGGAAACAGTGCGCACGCGACCGCTGCCCAGATGCTGCGCCACCTCAAGGACGAGTTTGGAAGCGTCAGCTTCGCTGGCGCCCCTCTCAACTTCCAGTGCGTCGTAGATTTCCGGCAAGTTCTTTTGCTCGGCAAACTCCACATCCACTACCGGTCCGATTATTTGAATTATTTTTCCTTCAGTTTTATTCATATATTTTTTCTTTTACCTTTTATCTTTAACTTTTTACTGGTTCAATGCCTCCGTGCCGGCGCTGATTTCCGTTAATTCTTTAGTAATAGCAGCCTGTCGGAGTTTGTTATAAGTAATGCCAAGCTCATCAATTAATTCCGAAGCATTCTCCGAAGCATTCTTCATGGCTACCATGCGGGAAGAGTGTTCCGAGGCATTAGCTTCCAGAATACTCTGATGCAATTCAATACTGACCAGTCGCGGAATAAGATTTTCCAGAACGTGAGGAATGGAAGGTTCATAGAGGTAGTTAATTTTCTCGCTTGGCTTGTCGAGAGCTCTGTCAATAGCCTGAGGCAAACCAGCATATAAACCATGTTCCGGAATAATGTGTTTGGTAATTTCTTCCAAAGCTTTTACAGTTACCGGCAGAATCTTCCTTACCACCACTTCTTGTTTGAGAGCTGACAGAAAATTAGTGTAAATTAGTAGGACTTCATCATATTCTCCGGAAAGATAAATCTCTTGGAGATATTGTGCCACCGGCAGAGTTTCCTGAAAACTGATGTAATCGCCGGCCTCGTGAAATTCTTTAATGATCTTGTGGCCGCGACGGCTGAAAAAGTCGCGGCCTCTTTTGCCAATCGCTACTATTTCTACCCGCGCAGGGGAGTGATGCAGAATCTGATTAGCTTTTCGCAAGACATTACTATTGAAAGAGCCGGCCAAACCTTTGTCGGAAGTAACTACCGCTAAGCAAATCTTTTTGATCGGCCGCTCCCGGACAAGTTCTGAAGCGGAATCATCTTCGGTAATGGCCCGCCGAATATTTTTTAGAATTTCCAAAGCGGCTAAAGCATATGGCCGAGCCTTGATCGCTCCTTGCTCACTTTTTCGCATTTTGACCGCCGAAACTGCCTGCATGGCCTTGGTAATCTGACCAATGTTTTTAGTAGCCCGAATACGATTTTTAATTGTTCTACTGGTTGCCATTGAAATAATTATTTTTGAAATCTTCGGCCGCTTTTTTCAACTTGCTCTGGAGATCTTCACTTAAATCTTTTTTATCTTTTAATTCCTTAAGGAGCTCCGAATAATTGGTGTCTAAAAATTTCAGAAGCCCATTTTCAAAGCGGGAAACATCCTCAATATTAACCGTATCCAAGAAACCGTTAGTGGCGACAAAAATGGAAATTACTTGCTTCTCAAAAGGCATATTCAAATACTGCGGTTGTTTCAGAATTTCCGTTAAGCGACGGCCACGATCGATTTTTAGTTTTGTGGCGCTATCAAGATCCTGTCCAAATTGAGCAAAAGCAGCCAATTCTCGAAATTGGGCTAGTTCCAAACGCAAAGTACCGGCCACTTTTTTCATGGCTTTAGTTTGAGCGGCTGATCCGACGCGGGAGACGGAAAGGCCGACATTCACTGCCGGTCGAATTCCCTGATAAAAGAGTTCAGGTTCCAAATAAATTTGACCATCGGTAATGGAGATAACGTTTGTGGGCACATAAGCCGAAATATCGCCAAGTTGAGTTTCGATAATGGGCAGGGCAGTTAAAGAGCCACCGCCGTAATCCTTGTTTAATTTGGCCGCTCGCTCAAGCAAGCGGGAATGCAAATAGAAAATATCGCCGGGATAAGCTTCGCGACCGGGAGGGCGACGTAAAAGTAGGGAAATCTGCCGATAGGCCCAGGCATGTTTGGAAAGGTCGTCGTAGACCACCAAAGCATCCTGACCTTTTTCCATGAAGTATTCGCCAATGGCGCAGCCGGCATAAGGGGCTAGATACTGGAGGGAGGCTGGCGCGGAAGCGCCGGCTGAAACAACAATAGAATATTTCATCGCCCCGCTTTGCTTCAATTTCTCGACAATCTGAGCGACTTTTGATTCCTTCTGACCGATAGCTACATAAATACAAATTGGGACGCTGTCGCCCGAGTTCTGTCCTTGATTAATAATCGTATCGATAGCGATGGCTGTTTTGCCTGTCTGTCGGTCCCCAATAATCAATTCTCGCTGGCCGCGACCGATTGGAATAGTGGCATCGATTGCTTTAATTCCGGTTTGCAAAGGACTGTTAACCGATTGGCGAGTGATAACGCCGGGGGCAATTCGCTCCAGCAAATAATTTTGCATCTTATTTCTATCCAAAGCCGGTCCACCATCAATTGGCTCACCTAAAGGATTAATGACGCGGCCAATTAAATTATCACCGACTGGAATAGAAAGAATGGTGCCGGTCGCTTTGACAGTTTGACCTTCTTTAATTTTTTCCGAAGCTCCTAAAACGATGGCTCCAACACTGCTCTCTTCCAAGTTAAGAGCGAGACCGAGGATTTTTCCATCTTCAGTTTCAAACTCTAGCATTTCCGAGTAACGCACTTCACTAAGGCCGCGAATGCTGGCCACTCCGTCGCCCACGCGCATGACTTCTCCGACATTCGAGATTGACGGCCCCGATTTAATGCCGGCAATCTCTTCTTTTAATTCATTTAAAATTGAATCGATTTCCATTTGCTTAACTTATGACCTGCCTTAAATTATTAATTCTGGTTCGGATACTATTATCAATTACGGTATCGCCAATTTTGATTTTCACTCCGCCGATTAAATTGGGATCATTACTAACTTCCGTGATTTCCTTTTTCATTTTGCCGGTCTTTTCATACAAACTCTTCTCAATAGCATAAAGAATCTCTGACTCGCTTTTTAAATCGCCATTTTCCTCGAGCATCTTGACGAAACTCTTGACAGCGTTTTTGCGCTTATTTTTGGCTGTTTTCTCTAAAAGAGCACCAAAGATTTTAGCGTATTGAGTAGGGGAATAGCGCATACCTTATTTAAACACCTCAGCATTCTCTCTAATAATGGCCAAGGCGTCAGCTTTCAGTTTGGCTTCTGCTTCCTTGCTCAAAAAATCTCCAACAGTTTTTTCCACCGCTGCCGTCACCACCTCCCCAATCTCACTCTTAATTTCAGAGCGGATTTTCAGCCTTTCCTGTTCCAACGAAAGCTTGGCCTCCGATATTAAAGTCTTGGCTTTCTCTTCCGCTAATCTCAAACTTTCCTCGGTTTGAGTCTGAGAAGCCTTTTCCGCTTTAGCCAATATTTCTTGGGCTGCTTCTCTGGCTGTGGTCAGAATTTTTTGCTTTTCAGTTTCAATCTCGGCAAGACGTGTGCCGGCCAGCTTTTCCTTTTCTTTGGTTTCCGCAATTTCCCGACGTCTTTTTTCCAGAACATCAATGACTGGCACATAAACAAATCGACGCAAAACGTAAACCAGAATGGCAAAATTAATCGCTTGAGCGATAAGCAATTTCCAATCGATGCCGAGACTTGTTAATAAAGCGGACATAAACTCACCCCTTTAAGGGTGTCAAAAAATTTATTTCACAAACTGAATAATAAGAGCCACTACCAGAGCGTAAATGGCGATAGCTTCGGCGAAGACGATAGCCAAGATCATGGCCGTCTGAATTCGCGGAGCGGCTTCAGGGTTTCGGCCAATGGCTTCCATGGCCTTACCTGCTAATAATCCGATGCCAATACCCGGTCCGATAGCTCCGAGACCAATAGCTAGACCGGCGGCGAGAGGAGCAAGATCCATAATTTAAATAAATTAATGATAAAAAATGACCTCATTTGGGGGTCAGTGCCAATATCTTACCTTAAGCCGTTTAAAAGGCCAAATTCTGACGAAAAATAAATAAAATACCCGTCGTAAGCGGGTAATGTCTAAGAAGCGTGAATATCCAGTTCCAAATGATGATCCGTAGATCGCCAAGGGGGACAACTTGTGACTCGAACTTTTGCAAGGATTTCTCCTTCTGTTCGGGCCCAATGAACAATCTTTGGATAGATAATGAAAGGAGAATCGCCAGGTTTGAGAAAATATTCTCCGTCTCCACTCTCAAGAAAAAGAGTACCTTGGAGAACCTCATAAACCTCAATAGTTTCCTCGTGGTGGTGCGGAGCAGATTTTGAAATCAAGGCAATCGCACTCTTCTGATGGGGTAAGACTTGAGGCAGTTCCACAATTACTTCCAGAGGATCTTTCTCCGGAAGAAGAATAAGCGGGCAATCCGGATATTCCTTTCGAAGAGATTCAATTTCTTCAGAACTTATTGGTTTCATCTACTCTCAACCTACCTCTCTTCCTGGCAAAAATCAATGATGGGCTTCAGTGGCTTGGGCCAAGAACATCATGGCTAGAACGGCGAAAATTAAAGCCTGGATGAAACCCACGAAAATTTCTAGAGCCAGAAATGGAACTGGAATAAGATAGGGAACCAAGAAGACCATAATTGTTAGAAGAATTTCTCCGGCGAAAACATTTCCAAAAAGACGGAAAGTCAGGGAAATGATTTTGCCGAATTCGCTGATAATTTCGAGAAGTCCAGTGAAGAAATCAATCGGGCCGGTCAGACGAAAGAATTTCTTGAGATGATTTTTCAGGCCGATAGTGATGAAGCCGACAACATGACTCATTGTTACTACAATCAAAGCCAAAGCCAAAGTCATATTGATATCGGAGTTGACCGAACGAAATAGCGGTACGAAAACCTGTTTGCCATCCTCTAAATGATAAAAACCAAGACTGCCAACGCCCGGTAGAATCCCCAGCCAATTTGAAAGAAGAATGAAAAGGAAGATAGTAGCCACCACCGGGAAAAATTTAATGACGGCTGATCGACTTCCGGCGACGGTTTCGAGGAAGTCGATCAGTTTTTCGATGGCAAATTCCATTAAGTTTTGGAATTTGCCCGGGATTTTGTCGGCGCGTTTGATTCGCGCCGACAGGAATAAGGCGATCCCAATTAGCAAAAGCATTACCAGCCAGGAGGTAAGCAGAGCATTAGTGACGGTAAAACCAAAGATTTGAAAAATTGGTTCGGCGCTGATGGAAATATGGAGCATAAGAAGATAACTATTTTAAGTACCTAATTGTTTTCTTGTAAACCAGAATGCTGGAAATAATAATGGAAAGTAAAACGCCTACCAAAAGAAATAATGGGGAAGTCTGAAAATGTCTGTCTAAAAGACGTCCCCCCAAAGCCAGTAATACTATTGGAATGGCGATAGTAAAACCCAATTCAAAAACTAATGATATTAGCTCCGATTTCGGCATTACTGGCTTTAAATCAGGCGATTTCTCTTTTTCCACGGGAGGTAGTATAACATAGGCAGAGATTGTTTATGAAAAAATCTAAATCTAAAAAGGCCAAGGATCCTATCGCCGCAAAAATAGGAACAGTGCTCGCCAAGAGAGTCAGAAACGGCATGGTTCATCTCCGAAAACATAAGATATTTTCACAGTCTCCTGATTTTGAGAAGAAACCTTTGTCCTTCTTTCATCTAAGGAGCAGGGCGGAAGCTATTCGGTTGGGACTCCAAGGGCGAAACAACCGGGAAAATCGTGTTCTTTATTCTTTTTGGGACTCATATTTCCAAGAAAAATTCAAAAAAAGAAAAGCTTAAGGTCAGCTGTCTGACCTTGTTTTATTTCTGAGCCGTATATAATAACAAAGTGTCAAATTTCAAAATCTCAACAAAATTCAAACCGGCAGGGGATCAGCCAAAGGCTATTAAAGAATTAATTGAAGGGGTCGGCAAAGGCTATCGCCACCAAACTTTGCTTGGCGTTACTGGCTCCGGCAAGACTTTTACGGCTGCCAATATTATCGCTACGGTTCAAAAACCTACTCTGGTTATTGCTCACAACAAAACCTTAGCTGCTCAATTGGCACAGGAATATCGGGAGTTTTTTCCTGATAATGCCGTACACTATTTCGTTTCTTATTACGATTTTTATCAGCCGGAAGCTTATTTACCGGTAACTGATACCTATATTGAAAAAGAGGCTCAAATTAATGAAGAAATTGAGCGCCTGCGTCACGCCTCCACACAGGCGCTTCTAACCCGTCGCGACGTCATTATCGTCGCTTCCGTTTCCTGTATTTACGGCTTGGGTTCGCCGGTGGAATATGAAAAGGTTCACCTGCGCATTCAAAAGGGAGCAGTTGGGGATCGAGCCGATCTGATTCGCAAGCTCATCCATATTTATTTTGACCGCACCAATGCCGATCTTTCACCCGGTCAGTTTCGAGCGCTCGGCAATTCCGTGGAGGTTATGCCGGTTAATGAAAGAGTTATTTATAAGATCGATCTTGCCGAAGGCAAGATCGATCGCATCCTGAAAGTGGATGCCATTACCCGAAAAATTTTAGAAGAGATAGATGTTTTCTTTCTTTTTCCAGCCAAACATTTCGTCACGCCGGAAGACGAGCGATTGCGGGCTATTGAAGATATCAAGGCCGAATTGGAAGAGCAGCTCACTAAGTTCCAGAAAGAAGGAAAGCTGCTCGAAGCCGAGCGACTGAAGCGTCGCACCAATTATGATCTGGCTCTGATCCGCGAAATCGGTTATTGCAACGGTATCGAAAATTATTCGCGCCATTTCTCCGGCAAAAAGGAGGGCGAACCGCCTGATACCTTACTTTCATATTTTCCTCACAAGAAGGATGGTAGCGCCGATTTCCTTACTATTATCGATGAGTCTCACGTCACTGTTCCTCAACTCGGCGGTATGTATGCCGGTGATGCTTCTCGAAAACAAAATTTAGTAGAGCACGGGTTCAGACTCCCTAGCGCTCGAGATAATCGCCCTCTGAAATTTGCCGAATTTGAAGAAAGGGTGGGCCAGACAATTTATACTTCGGCTACTCCAGGAAAATATGAATTGGAACACAGCTCTCAGGTGGCGGAGCAAGTCATTCGTCCGACTGGCCTCGTTGACCCGTTGATTGAAGTAAAGCCGGTTATAGAAAAAGGAGCCTACAAAGGTCAAATTCAGGATTTCATTGAGCAGGCCGAAATTGAAGTAAAAAAAGGCAACCGAGTGATCGCGACAACTTTGACCAAGAAAATGGCCGAAGATTTGAGTGAATACTTAAAAGAGAAAAAAATTAAGGCCGAATATCTTCATAGTGAAATCGAAACTCTAGATCGCATTCAAATTTTGACTGATTTCCGAAGAGGGAAGTTTGACATCATTGTCGGCGTCAATTTATTGCGCGAAGGACTAGACCTTCCGGAAGTGACCCTCATTGGTATCCTAGATGCCGATAAAGAGGGATTTCTCCGCTCTGAAACTTCTCTTATTCAAACCATTGGACGGGCCGCTCGAAATACTGAAGGCCGCGTAATTCTATATGCGGATAATCTGACCGGCTCAATGGATAAAGCCATTAATGAAACCAGACGTCGTCGAGAATTACAGGCGGCTTATAACAAGGAACACGGTATTACTCCAAAGACTATTGTTAAAAATATTAAGGATATTACGGAGCAAATCCAAAGCGAACACCAAAAGACTCTTAAAATGCTTCTGCAATTTGATGAAGCTCGCTTTCAGAAAAATCCCAAGAAATTGATTGAGGAAAAACAAAAACAAATGAATGATGCGGTAAAGGTTTTAGACTTTGAAACAGCTGCCATTCTAAGAGACGAAATCAAAGAGCTTACGCTTAAGTTGGAAGGGAGAACGTCCAAAATCAAAACAAATAATTAAAAAGAAAAGGCGTGTATCTTTCGATACACGCCTTCAAATCTTACCGGCGTTACGAGGTTTCGTATTTTCTTTACCTCCCCTGAAATTCATCTTTCGACAAACCCCTGAGGTCTGAAAAACACTCCCTCCAAGTAACTTGAGTACGTGGGCGTACCATTCTCCATTTGTTGATTCCCGACCTAAGTCTGGAACTGCTTCCATTTCTGGCTCAATTTCTTGAGACATTTCCTGGATCTAAACCGTCGGTGTTTAATCGTCGGCTTATCCGCCTTTGAAATTCCCCACGATTGGTTGGAATCTCTAGTCAGAACTGATTTGTTGATCATTGCTGCTCAACATCTCAGCGGGGTTGGAGCACCCAGCTTTTGCTTAACTTACCGCGTCGCTCCGATTCCTTGCGGATTCGAATCTTTGCGATAACCACTCGCTTTCGTGTATTGGTTGGCCCTTGCACCTTGCAGTGTAGGGACCTTGCCAGCAAGCTCTTGAATTTAATCAGAACCGTTTTGATTCGACTCTTGCGAGCCTTCCTCTCTGCGATTCGAGCTACCCCTACCACAGGTGGTGCGCGCTATGCACACTCCCAAGTTATTAGCTTTAAGGAACTAACGACTGGTGAGTAAATGTACCAGAATGAAAAACCACGTCAATGGGGATAAGGTAGTAGAAATTGGATAAGAGGTTCTGTCAAATAAAATTTCTAAAATGCTCTGTAATTAAAGCTTTTTATATTTTCTTTACAATTTCTTTAGTCGGTTTATAATGAGCTCGTCATATTTAGATATAGAACGCCGCAGGCGGGCTATTTCTGTTTTACAAAGATCACCAAAAATGGCCAAAAACGATAAAAAAACTGAAGACAAAATAATTGTTAAGGGCGCGCGTACCCATAATTTAAAGAATATTACGGTAGAAATGCCACGCAACAAGATGATTGCTATTACCGGCCTTTCCGGCTCCGGTAAGTCGTCTTTGGCCTTCGACACTATATTTGCAGAGGGCCAAAGACGCTATGTTGAGTCGCTTTCTTCCTATGCCCGACAATTCCTGCGTCAGATGCAGAAACCGGACGTGGATGAAATTATCGGTCTTTCACCGGCTATCTCGATCGATCAGAAGTCGCGCTCAAATAATCCGCGCTCAACGGTGGCAACTATTACGGAGATTTACGATTATTTGCGTATTTTGTATGCGAGGATCGGTCGGCCCCACTGTTTAGTTTGCGGGCGGGAAATCAAGAAGCTTTCAAAGGAGGAAATTCTGGAAACTATTTTCAATACGGTTAGCAAAATCGATACTTCCAAATCGGAAAAGAAAGTAATGGGGGTGGCCTATAACGATCTGAAATTTACCATTATGGCCCCGCTTATTGTCGGCCGAAAGGGCGAGTATTATCAGCTTCTTTATGATCTTTTGGGAAAAGGCTACGAGCGAGTGCGGGTGGACGGTCAGATGAAGAATCTCCGAGACCAGATTATTTTGTCAAAAAATAAAAAGCACGACATCGATGTGGTGGTGGATGAATTCTTCATTTCAGAAATGCACTCCAAAGACAAGCAGGTTGCTACCAGTTTTAACGAGCGCCTGAATGAAGCCATAGAAAGAGCGCTTGAAGAATCTGACGGCCTGCTTCGCATTCAGGCTCTTGGAGAAGATTATTTGATTTCTTCCAAATTCATGTGTCCTTTTGACGGCTTCTCTTTTCCCGAGATCGAACCGCGACTTTTTTCTTTTAATTCACCTTACGGGGCTTGTCCGGAATGTAACGGCCTCGGTACTCGTTATTTCTTTAGCAATGAGCCTTGTCCGGTTTGCCACGGAGCTCGTCTTCGTCCAGAGGCTCTGCATGTCTTTTTGAGCGAACGAAAAATTAATATTGTAAAGCTCACGGAAATGTCGATTAAAGACGCTCTGAATTTCTTCAGTCATCTGAAACTTTCCGCCAAGGAGAAAGAAATCTCGAAAGTTGTAGTGAAAGAAATTGAGGCCCGCTTGAATTTCATGAATGATGTTGGAATCGATTACCTGACTTTGGATCGCAAGGCCAACACTCTTTCCGGAGGCGAGGCTCAACGAATCCGCCTCGCCTCCCAACTGGGCTCGGGCCTGGTCGGCGCTTTATACGTACTGGACGAGCCGACCATCGGCCTTCATCAGCGGGATAATGATCGCCTAATAAAAACCCTGCTCAATCTCCGCGATACTGGCAACACCATTGTAGTGGTGGAACACGACGAAGATACTATCTACTCCGCTGATTACATTGTGGATATTGGGCCGGGCGCCGGGGTGCATGGCGGTCACGTTGTCGTTTCAGGTTATTTAGACGAGTTATTGACGGCCAAAACTAACAAGAGCGGTTCCTTGACTCTCGATTATCTTCGAGAAGAAATTAAGATTGAAATTCCGGAAAATCGACGAACGGCCGAGAAGGGCAAGATTTCCATTAGAGGTGGGCATGTTTTCAATATCAAAAATCTGAACGTGGATATTCCGCTCGGCAAACTCATTATGATCACTGGCGTCTCCGGTTCGGGTAAATCATCCTTCATGTATGAAATCGTTTATGAAAATCTGCGGGCCCGACTTGATCGAAAATATCGCTCGGCCAAAACTTTCAATGCCGCCAGTTTTACCGGTACGGAATATTTGGGTCGCGCCATTTTAATCGATCAGTCAGCTATCGGCCGTACCCCTCGGTCCAATCCGGCAACGTACACCGGCGCTTTCACTCACATTAGAGATATGTTCGCCACCACTCCTGAAGCTCGGGCCCGAGGTTGGAAAGCCAATCGGTTTTCTTTCAACGTCAAAGGCGGCCGATGCGAGACTTGTCAGGGTAATGGTCTCATTGAAGTGGAAATGCATTTCCTACCAACCGTTTACGTTACTTGTGATGTTTGCAACGGCAAACGCTTCATGAAAGAGACTTTGGAAGTGAAGTATAAAAAGAAAAATATTTACGACGTGCTCGAAATGACGGTGGAAGAAGCCTTGAAATTTTTTGAAGATATTCCATCTATTTACGATCGTCTGCATACTTTGGATGAAGTGGGGCTCGGATATTTAAAACTGGGGCAATCGGCTACTACTCTTTCCGGTGGTGAAGCTCAGCGAGTGAAGATTTCAGCCGAGCTATACCGACCGCATTTACAGAAGACGATTTATCTTTTAGACGAGCCAACGATCGGGCTGCATTACGAAGATGTTAAGAAACTGATTCAGATTCTGCAGAAGTTGGTGGAGCGGGGTAATACTGTCATGGTCATTGAGCACAACATGGACATGATTAAATCATCCGACTATATAATTGATATTGGACCGGAAGGGGGAGATGGTGGTGGATCACTGGTCGCCAAAGGCACGCCCGAAGAGGTGGCGAATAATGATAAGAGCTATACCGGGGAATATTTAAAAAAGGTTTTGAAGAAAAAATAACAGCTCGATCCGTGAAGAACGAGCTGTTATGAGCACTTTGTTTATTTGCTTAGAGCTTCTCGATGAAGTCGGTGCATGTGACAACAAAAAAGGAAGATTGCTACCCCCACCATCCCGGCAGCATGCCAATTTTGGGTTAAATCCCACGTTGCCAAACCTCCAGCGAGACTTGATCCGAAAGCATATAGGAATTTCATAAGTATCACCTCCTGAATTATAATATAACAAATTTCAGAAATGTCAATGCTTTTGGCAAATAAAGGAAAATTACAAAATAAAAAGCGAAAATCATTTGACTTTCGCCTGAATATCCAGAAGTGGACAACGCAGAACAGCTTTCTGAAAATTAATTGAAGGGTGCCTTTTTTTGAGGTTCCTCATTCGCTGAATCCAAATCTCAGTAGCTTTTCGGCTTTCCTCAGAGTGATGGCTAAGTCGAAGGGTTTGAAAAGGGAAGCCGATCTCTGCTATTCTTTTGGTCACTTTACGACCTCTTTGAATGGAAGTTTCTTTAGATAGTGGCATACAATTCCAATGAAACGTTATAGTATTTAAATAATATGTCAATTACTTTAGAGCAATTAAAAAAACTTCCCGATGAACCTGGTGTTTATTTTTTTAAACGTGGAAAGGAAATTCTTTATATCGGCAAAGCTACCTCACTTCGAGATCGGGTCAGAAGTTATCTAGGCAAAGATCTCCGCCAAACCCGAGGTCTTTTAATTGCCGATATGATGGAAAAAGTTGATGACGTTGATTTCTGTAAGACGGATTCAGTTTTGGACGCTCTGATTTTGGAAGGCAATCTGATTCAGAAGCACCAGCCGTACTACAACACTGATGCTAAGGATAATAAAAGCTACAATTATGTGATTATCACCAAGGAAGATTTTCCGCGAATACGGCTGGTGAGAGAGCATTCTTTTCATGTTAATCCGGAATATGCGCTGGGAGATTTGGAGGCTAAATACGTTTTCGGACCATATCCTCATGGTTTGCAATTGAAGGAGGCGATGAAGATTGTGCGGCGAATTTTTCCATATCGGGATGATAAATGCGTCCCTGCCTCCGTCCAACTACGGCAAGGCAAGCCCGCGCCTCGACCGTGTTTCAATCGCCAGATCGGTCTTTGTCCGGGTGTCTGCACAGGCGAAGTTAATAAAAAGGATTACGCCCGCACCATTAATCATTTGAGGCTCTTTTTCCAAGGCAAAAAGGGCCAGTTAATTAAACAATTAGAAAAAGACATGAAGCTCTATGCCAAATGTCAGGAATTTGAGCGGGCCAATCAAATTAAGCGAACCATTTACGCTCTTAGCCACATTCAGGATGTTTCTCTCATTAAGGCGCCTCGGGATGTTGAGGATGTTGTTTATGAAAGACCTTTTCGGATGGAAGCCTATGATATCGCGCATATGGGCGGTAAGAATACCACCGGCGTAATGGTAGTTTCAGAAGATCGTGAGATTAAAAAAGCCGATTATCGAATGTTCCGGATTCGCGGCAATAAAGGTGTGAATGATATTGCCGCTCTAACCGAAACCATGGAAAGGCGTTTAAATCATCCTGAATGGCTTTGGCCTGACGTTATTGTCTTGGATGGCAGCACGGCTCAATTGAATGCCGCCGAGGCCGTCTTAGAGAAAGTAAAAAATAGGGAAGAGAATCCGCTAGATTATCCGGTTAAATTGGTGGCGGTCGTCAAGGACGACCGCCACCAACCCGAAAGAATCATTGGTGACGAAAAAATCGCTCGGGAATATGAAAAAGAAATCTTACTCCTAAATAGCGAGGCTCATCGCTTCACTATCAAATACCACAAGAAACTGCGCCGGAAATCATTTTTATAAAAAGTTGACATCTTACCAAAGATTGAATTATGCTAGTGATTGGACAAGTGCAGATCAGCATGCGGCAGGCGTCTCGTCAGTCAGTCGAGGCACGAGCGCCTGCCGTCGAATTTCGGTATGGAGTGGGGGATTGAAGGATACTCGGGAAAGTGTTTTCATCTCCCACTCCTCAATTTTAAAGTTCTCCTCCTATCATTCCTCCGGGAATGAAGGTCATAGACGGTGACGTGCCTGCCGGCGTCACCGTTTTTCTTTTAGTGATATAATTTCTTCATGGCAAAAATAAAAGTCGGAGTCCTGCGCGGTGGCCCGTCATCGGAATACGATGTATCACTCCAAACCGGATCAAACGTTCTAAAAAGCCTGCCTGAAAAGTACCAAGGCGTGGATATTTTTGTAGACAAGGACGGAACTTGGCATATTGACGGCTTGAGCCACGATCCGACGGACACTTTAAAAAAAGTAGACGTAATTTTCAACGCCATGCACGGGGAATACGGGGAAGACGGGAAGGTTCAACAGATTTTAGATATTCATAACGTCCCATATACCGGCTCTCAAACGCTGCCGGCCGCCCTGGCCATGAATAAGGCACGGGCGAAATACATCTATAATCAGCACGGATTAAAAACCCCTCATTTTTTAATTCTCAAAATCTCTCCAGATGAAAATCTAGAAGAGCTAGCGCTGACTGTTTTTCGGAGCTTCCCGATGCCTCTCATTATTAAACCGGTCGGAGCCGGTTCCTCCGTCGGTGTCTCATTAGTCAAAAGTTTTGACGACCTTTATAACGGCTTAGCAAAAGCGGCCGATAAATTTTCCGATTTGTTAATCGAAGAATATATTTCCGGCAAGGAAGCGACAGTCGGAGTAATTGATAATTTTCGTCGCAAAGATTCCTATTCTCTGCCGGTAATTGAAATTCGGCCGCCGCAAGATAAATCATTCTTTGATTTGGAAGCCAAATATAGCGGTAAATCAGAAGAAATTTGCCCGGGAAATTTTAGTTATGATGAGAAAAATGAATTGGAGCGGCAAGCCATCTTAGCTCACCAGTCTCTCGGCCTTCGACATTACTCTCGTTCGGATTTTATTGTTCATCCGCGCCGGGGTATCTATATTTTAGAGACTAATACTTTGCCTGGCTTAACTAGTGAATCTCTTTTCCCCAAAGCCCTGCGAACTGTCGGATCGGATTTACCGGAATTTTTGGAACATGTGATTGGTCTTGCAATGAACAGAAAGTAGTCTAATATTTGAACTGGAAAGTTCAATTATGGCTAATAAACACGAATCTAAAAGGGCTTCAAAAAAGCACCGTGGCAGAACTATTCCCGGTTGTCCTTGTGGTAAAGAAGAAGGCTGTGGCTTTTGCCAAGTTAAAGGACCGATACCAAAGTGGTCTGGCGATATCGCTCCAGAAACGGAGACGGATAAATCAGCCAGTTCAGATGGTTTACTAATCGGAAAACCACACGATGATCCCGAATGCTCCTGCAGTGAATGTTTGGAGTGGGTAGTTTCCAAGTCAGATTTGTCACGAGAAGCAGCTAATCGCTCGGCTGAATATGACAGGAGAGCCGAGCAAGCACTTGAGGAAGGTCTGCGGAAAATTCCTTAAGCTGACGTCTCTGAGAAGAGGCGTTTTTATTTTAATAACAGACTATAAAATGAAATGGAAATTGATTTTTTGCCTCAGGTTTTATATTCTTCTTTTACTGGGCCCGTAGCTCATTTGGTAGAGCACCTCATTTGCACTGAGGGGGTGGGGGGTTCGAATCCTCTCGGGTCCACAAGAGAAGAGTTGATATGTTCCGATAACTCAAAACCCTTAAAGGTAGAGCCAAATTAGCATTTCCAAAACCCGTCCCTCTTATGTGAACAAAGATTTCTTGAAAATTGTGGGAGAATTTTCATTTAATTATGCATATTAAAGAAATCAAAAACATATCTCGTCCTGCTTATCTAGGAGGAAATCATTGGGACGTCAGCAAACTAAAGCCTCTTACTTTTTTGATGGGCAAGAATGGCTGTGGTAAAACCACTTTATTAAACAGTCTAGTTCAAAAGTTACGAAGTAAGGTGGTGCAATCAAATGATCTGGAGATTATTTTCAATGAAACGGTTGCCAACTCCATTTCAATTGATGTTTCAAAAATTACCGCTGAAAGAGGGGGGAATTATAGATTAGAAGGTAATGTAGCGACAAATATTGCAGCAAATGATAACTTTGTTTTTGAGAGTCAAATACAGCGATTCTCTCAAAACTTTAGAGAGCAGGTAGCTTCAAGATACGAACGACTGTTGGCCAATCTCGCGAGCGATGATAAAGAAGGAGATGATAGACCTCAACTAAAGATTGATAAAATTATAGAGGCACTTAATACAATTGTTCCTAAAAAATATTCGGTCATCAGAAAGAGAACAAATTTATCCGTAATAGGAAAAGAAAGTAAGGCAGAGATTGATTTTGCTTCTCTCAGTAGTGGCGAAATTGAAATATTTACGCTTGCCTTAGATTGTTTAATTACGGCTAACTGGAATAGAGCTGAAAACCAACACAAAATTCTTGTTATTGATGAGCCTGATGTTCACATACATCCAGATTTACAAATTCAATTTCTAAAATTTATCTATAAATTAGTAGAAATATATGGAATCCAAGTCATAATAGGCACCCATAGCACAACTTTCGTGGCCAATATCAAAGATAATGAAACTGCAATAATCTGGATGCATGAAGATGCAACAGAATTAAGAGGAGAGAGTAAGCGCGAAACCATCAAAGATATGGCAGAAATAATGGGAAGTAATTTTGCACTGCAACTTCTCATTAATCATAAGATTTTATTAGTTGAAGGTATGGATGACGAGGAAGTGTGGATGCAAGCCATTAAATCATCGGATGGAAAGGTCCATGCGTATGTGCACGAATGCAAAAGTAATTCAGAAATGAAAAAGATAGAAAACGGTATAGAAAAATTGCTTAAGTCATTATGTGATGAGTCTGAGAATACTTATGTGGTAATTTCTCTCCGAGATAAGGATCGGGGCGAATCTGAGATTGATGACAGAAAATATGTCCGCCGCTTTAAGACAAAATGTCATGAATTGGAAAATTGTATTCTGTCAGACAACTATTTAGCTAAATATTCCAAGACTGTGGCAGAAATATATACTGGAGATAGGCTCAATGATGATATTAAAGAGAGAGTGGATGAGCTAAATGAATCAATAACTGGAGATAAAAAGTGGTGGAGAAAAAATACAGGACAACTAATTGGTCAAATAATAAAAGATAATAAGATTGATAGCGAGTCGGGAAATCCTACAAGTATTGTAAATTTTATTGGAATTGACTTATTAAAAGCATTGATTTCGGAATGATATTTCCTGACTGATTTCAATTCAGTCTCACTTGGGTCAGTAATTGGTTCCAACTTTTTGATATAATGTCCACATTAGATTATCGTTCTATTTTATATGTCTTCCATCTTAAAAAGCTTTGCCTATGCCTTCAAAGGTTTTAAATTTGTCTGGAAGGAAGAAAGAAATTTTAGGGTTGAGGTGGGAGTGGCGGCCGTCGCTTTAGCGACGGCCGCCATTCTCCACTTTTCTTATCTTGAGTTTGCCATAATTATTCTTACCATCTTTCTGGTTCTAGCAGCTGAAGCTATCAATACCATTTTAGAAGACGCTCTTAACAAACTGGAACCGAAATACGATCCGATCATCGGTAAAATAAAAGATATTTGCGCCTTCTTTGTGCTATTAACGGTGATTGCAGCCATTTTGGTTGGCGCGATTCTTTTATTTCACCACCTTAACTTTTAAGACTAAAGTACTGCTTAATTTTGGCCACATGCTCGGCGTACGTGGCTGAACAATGGATCTGACGGTTGGCGTCATGGAAATAAAATATGCAATCGGTAGCCTGAGGATTATAAGCTGCTTGAATGGCAGCCAAACTTGGGTTTGAAATGGCCGACGGCGGAAGGCCTTCATTTTTATAAGTGTTGTAAGGCGAATTAATTTTCTTATCGGCCGGTACAACCTGGGGCCACCAGCCATTCTGACTATTGCCTTTAGCATATTGCAAAGTAGCATCCATATCCAATTCCATGCCCTCAAAAAGGCGATTCCAGATAATTCCCGAAATCAATTTCATATCCTGCGGACCGGCTGCTTCCCGTTGAATGATTGAGGCGATTTTAACGGCTGTATCGACGTTGATAATTTTCTTATTTGACTTGCTGGCTTGCGGGGCCACTACCTGATTGAATTTACTTATCATTTTTTGGCTAACTGAAGTGCCGGTCTCGCCGAGGGAAACTAGGTAAGTATCAGGATAATAGTACCCTTCAAAATTATGACTACTTGAAGTATTGCCAGCAGCCAAAAAAGCTGATTTTTCTGAGGCATTCCAAGCCAAAGCATTGCCATAAATGTCGGCAATTTGTTCTTTGCGCAGGCCGGCGCTGATATGAACGACCCGGACGTACGGATTAGCCAGATTCTGATAGGTTTCGAAAAAGCTCGCGCCATTAAATAAAAAGTAGGAGACGCGAGCGACCAAAAGAATCAATAAAAGAACGCCAATACCCAAAGCTATTGGCTTTTTAACAAGAGTTTTCTTCCTGTTTCTTTGTTGAGGGGATTTTTTTGGCAATTTTCCTTATAGTATATAATAAGAAAGTCTCCTTAAGAAATTATGGCCGCCCCAATTAGTCAGACTCGTAAAAACTTTCCCATTAGTCGCTTACTGATCTTTAAGCGGGTAGTCCAAGCTACCTTG
Organism: Candidatus Paceibacterota bacterium; assembly: GCA_035652395.1. Classification (NCBI taxonomy): domain Bacteria; kingdom Bacillati; phylum Minisyncoccota; species Minisyncoccota bacterium. The sequence goes on from DASRDX010000009.1 coordinate 200,998, forward strand.
CTTCTGGTAATTCTCTTAATTGTCCTTTATTTTTCGGGTATTTTAGCCCTTGATTTCGATATTAACCTGACGGCCGAGATAATTGGAGGGCTGATTGTTCTCATTTTCCTGGTGGCCTTCTTTTACGAAAAGGCTTATTTTAGCTCTTATTTTTACGATTTGACGGCCGACTACGTCATCATCAAAAAAGACCCGATTTTTCCTCGGGAAATCACCGTGCCATATGACCGAATTACTTCAGTAACCATTGACCGCGATATTTTTGACCTATTGCTCGGAATTTGGGATCTTCACATCAATACCAACAATTCAGCTCTTCTTGGCATGGAACCGCACATTGAAGGTTTAAGAAGAGAGGCTGCCAACGGCTTGCAGGGGGTTTTAATGGCTCAAATAAAGGATCAAAAGAAATAACATCACGGGAATTCTTTGTAAGAAAACCCATCAGTTTACGTCTGTAGATATGGTCAAAAAATTAAAACGCGAGGAATTTATGGAAGCTTACAATCTCTATGGAGATGCAATCTTTCGATACTGCTTCTATAAAACCTCGAATAGAGAAAAGGCTTTGGATTTAGTGCAGGACACGTTTGTCAAAACGTGGGAATACATTGGAAGAGGGAAGGATATCGGCAACCTCAAAGCTTTTTTATATAAAACTGCCAACAATCTCATTATCGACTGGTTTCGAAAAAAGAAAATGGTTTCACTCGATGAGCTTGAGGAAGCAGGTTTTGATCCTGGCTTTGACCGCCGCGAACGCCTCTTTGATCATATGGACGGAGCCATTGCCCTGAAGGCGGTAGAATCGATCGAACCGATTTATCGCGACGTTATCATGATGAGATACGTGGAAGAATTATCAATAAAAGAAATTGCCGAAGTCTTAAAGGAGAAAGAAAATAATATTTCCGTTCGATTACATCGCGGAATGGAAAAATTAAGAAATATATTAAGCGAAGAGGAACGACATACGCAAGAAAACCAAAATGCCCAACCAATTTAATCAATTCATTAAATACGCCAAGGAAGTTGGCATGACAAGCGACGAAAAGAGCCGCATCGCTAGTCATTTGCATATGGTAACAGCGAAAGAGCCGGTAGCATCTTTTAACTTAACAAGTTCTCCTTATTTCTCGGCTTTTTCTTTCAGCCGCATCCAAGTTTTAGTACTGGCCGTCTTTCTAGTCTTTGGCAGCGCCTCTTACGCCGCCCAGGATTCTCTGCCCGGAGATATTTTCTATCCTTTTAAAACTAAAGTGAACGAACGAGTGGAAGGCTTCTTTGCCACTAACCCCGCTGCCAGAGCCCAACACGAAGCCAAACTCGCTTTAGTTCGATTGGAAGAAGCCGAAGCTTTGGGAGCGGAAGGTAAATTAAGTTCCTCTACTCAGGCGGATTTGGTGGCCGATTTCAACGCTCACGCCAATGGTCTTGAGAATAATCTAAATGAAATTTCCGATCAAAATAGTGATGATCAGGCCTACAGCATCGCCATGGATTTCCACAATAATCTGGAAATTCACCGAAATATCCTAAATCAGATTGCTAGGATTACTCCTTCGGAGAGTGCCTCCAATCTTAATCTTTTAGCCGGACACATTGACCTAACTTTGAATTCAACCGAGACGAAACTGGCTGCCGCCGATAACGCTTCAACATCCATATGGGCTATTTTGAGTTTTGCCAGCACCACGCCGCATGTAGTGGAAGTACGGCTTAATCGAAACGATCTGCGAATTGCCGATCTTAAAAATTCTCTGGCTGAAAATGCCAATTTAAGTTCAGATATTCAACTTTCAGTTGCTGACGATCTTCAGACTGCCATTGATCTTCAGGCCAAGGCTAAAGCGGCCTTTGCTGCCGACAATTACACAGAGGCTTTTACCGATGCTTCCAAAGCGGCTGATTTACTCATCTCGAGCCACAATTATCTTCAGAGTCAAATTCAGGTAGAATCGCTTCAGAACATTCTTAACAAAAAGGACCACAATAACGGAATGAAATTAAAAGTCATTGAAAATGATCAATCAAATCTGGATGTGAAAGTTAACCCAATTTCTTCCAAGTCCGGAGCTTCCTCTACTAATTCTGATCATTCATCGAAGGCTACGAGTTCGAATTCTGGTTCCAGTATTTCGGCGAGCCAGAGCGCTAGTGTAAATCTCAGCGTTAATGGCTTACCAACAGAGCAAGCACCGCCGAACTCCAATGTTTCGGTCCCGTTGCCGCCGCCCGCGCCAATTCCTCTTCCAATTCCTCCTTTAAATAATTCAGGTTCCAACAGCTCGCTCCACATTTGATATACTGACCGAATAATAAAATGAAAAACCAAGCATTAAAAATGCCGGTTTCTTTTGTAATATTTGGTATCACCGGGGATTTGGCAGAAAATAAATTAATTCCGGCCCTCTTTAATCTTTTTCGGTACGGGAAATTGCCAAAAAAATTTCAAATCATTGGTTATTCACGTCGGCCAATTGAACGGCCCGAATTTTTGGCGTATTTGGAGAAAAGTCTGGAGAAATTAAAGCCTTCAAAAACTGATCTATCTCAATTTTTTTCGCATATTAACTATATCCAGGGTCATTTCGAACCTCTTTCTGATTATCGAAGACTTGGGGAACATCTCTTGAAAATTGATGATGAGATCTTCCGCGAATGCAGCAACAAACTTTTTTATTTGGCCGTGCCGCCGGTTTGGTATGAGACCATCGCCAAAAATCTTTCCCATTCCGGCCTGACTATTCCCTGTGGTGGGCGCCTCGGCTGGACTAGGGTTTTAATTGAGAAACCATTTGGTCACGATTTTAAAACTTCCCGGAAGTTAAACCTCGTGCTAAGTCGACTTTTTAAAGAAGACCAGATTTTCCGAATCGACCATTACTTAGGCAAAGGGACTTCAGAGGAAATTCTGAAGTTTCGATTTACCGGAAACGCCAGAGAGAAAATCTGGAACGATAGAAATATTGAAAAAATTAAAATCCAGCTTTTGGAAAGGAAGGGTGTAAACGATCGGGGAGCCTTTTATGATGAAATCGGAGCCTTGCGGGATGTCGGGCAAAACCATTTGCTTCAGATGCTTGCTCTTATTGTCATGAAAAAGCCCTCAAAGATGGTTGCTAAAGAAATTCGAAAGGCGAGAGCTGAAATTTTAGAAAAGCTTCAACCTATTTCCAAAAAAGATCTGGAGAATCGAGTGATAAAGGGGCAATATATCGGCTACCTAAAGGAAAGAGGCGTAAAAACAGATTCAAAAACCGAGACCTTTTTTCATCTAGATGTAAAATTAGATAAAGCTCACTGGAATAAAACCAAATTTATCTTGGAGGCAGGGAAGGCCTTAAACGAGGATTCAGTGGGAATCAAGGTCTATTTTAAAGATAAAAAATCATCTCTAACTTTTAATTACAATAAATCTGTCGGAAAAACCCCCGAGGCTTATGAGAAAGTATTGATGGACTGTGTTCTGGGAGATCAGGCTATTTTCAATAGCACCGCCGAAGTGGAAGCGGCTTGGCGATTTATTACCCCCATTTTAGAAAATTGGAAGAAGCTGCCTCTCGTTCCATATACGAGAGGCAGCCGACCCGAAGAAATATCTTCTAAATTGCCTCTCCCTTCCTAATCTGCTAAATTTAATCAATGTTGAAAGATTTATTAATGCGAAAAATGCTGGCCAGCCGATTAAAAGATCTGCCGGAAGCGGAACGCCAGAAAATTACCACTCTCTTTGAAAATAATCCGGATTTTTTCCGGAAAATTGCCGATGAGATAGCTGAAAAGACTAAGTCGGGGAAAGATCAGATAAGCGCGGTGATGGAAGTAATGCAAGAACATCAGAGCGAACTCCAGAGTTTAATGAAATAAAATGGCCAAAATTTTTATCCTACAGGGAAATCCGGACAACGAAAGCTTTTGCGGCTCTTTTGCTACCGCTTACGAGGAAGGCGCCAAAAGCGCTGGTCATGAAGTCCGCCGGATGAATATCGGGGAAATGCAGTTTGATCCAATTCTTCACAAAGGATACAAAGTTATTCAAGCTCTTGAGCCGGATCTCCTACAAGTTCAGGAAGAGATGAAATGGGCTGATCACATTGTCATCCTTTATCCCATGTGGTGGTCTTCCATGCCGGCTTTGCTGAAAGGTATGTTTGACCGGATGTTTTTACCCGGCTTTGCTTATCACTTCAATAAGGACAATATGGGTTGGCACGGTCTGCTTCACGGCAAGTCGGCCCATGTTTTCATTACCATGGATAGCTGGCCAATGATTCAACGCATTCTTTTTGGGGATTCCACAAACGAAATCGGCCGTGCCATCCTTCGCTTCTCCGGCATTCATCCGGTTCGCATTAAAAAAATCGGACCGATGAAAGACATGTCGGCAGAACATATTGAGACGTGGAAGCAAAAAATTTATCAGCTAGGTCAAAACGCTAAATGAAAATCTCTACCTTACAAAAAATTGCTTTGGGGCTAATAGCCATCTTAATTTTAATCGGCATTTTCTATCTGGTGGCTCCAAAAAATCCAGTCCTGGCTCCGGCCGCTTCTTCAACAAAGCAGACTCTTCTTTCTGTGGATTCAAGTTCTACTCCAAGCGGCTCGGTTAAGCCGCTCTCAGGCGCTTCAGGAAGCGCTACTTTGCGCAGTCTGGTTTTCTCTAATCAAATTAAAAGATGTGATATTAGCGGTCTTAGCTCGTCCGGTTCCATCTCCGGCACACTTTATCTTTCTGGAAATAATTTGAGAGGAGATCTAGCTATTAACAGCAAAAGCAGTAACTTTAAAACAGCCATTCTTCGAACAGACGGAGAAGTTTACCTTTGGACTGGAAATAGTGGAGTGAAAATGCCGGACAGTCTTTTCCAGACAGCCAAACAATCTGAAGGCGCTGCCGTTAATTTGGATCAAAACTATACTTATAAATGCAGTGAGTGGACGATTGATCCTTTGAAATTCGCTATCCCCCAAGGCGTAACCTTCATGGATATTCATTCCTAGCTAAGTCTGGGGCTTTGGAATATTAAACTGATGATTATCCACAACATCGTAGACAACACTCGATATGTTTCGAATCGCTGATTCGAAAATGGAATTATTAACTGTCGCATCTCCTTTAGTCATAACACAAAGCAAATAAGGATTGGTAGAATGATAGATAATACCGCAGTCATGGAGTTCTCGACGAGTGCCAGCCTGATCTTGATATTGGCCATATTTATGGGCGACAGTAATCCCGGCTGGTACACCTGCCACTAAACCACTATTAAAATCAGTAGAGGCCAAAAGCTCCAAAGCTCGTTCCGAGTAATCTTCATTTAAATAAGTGGAATTATACAAAAGTCTGAAAAAACGACCATAATCTTTGGCCGTAACTTGTAAGGAGGAATCTGGTAATGGGATATTTAAATCGACGAAGATCTGATCTAAAGTAGTTGTGCCAAGACTGGTTTCCAAAATATCATCGGCATCGTTATCCGATTTTTCAATCATAATTTTGATCAGATCATTTATAGTGTAATAAGTGCCAGGAGTTAAGGTGTTAAAAGCTAAGCCTTTATTATCTAAAGGGCCACCTTCATATAGAATTTTCTGGTTCAGAATATTCGGTTTAGTTTCAGCCTCTTTAAACCAAGCTATCATCACTGGAACCTTATATAAACTGGCGGGGTCATATTGAGCTTCAGAATTAACAGTTGCCCAAATACCGCTTTTCAGATCACGAAAATAAATGGAGATTGCCTCAAAACCGGAAGTATTCAGAGAATCGTAGCTGGCGAGCCTCAGATGATCTTCCAGTTGAAAATCCTCGGTAGTAGGGGAATCAGCTGACAATAAAAACGGAGAGATTAATTTGTTCTTTGGATCTGATAAACGAATACTTTGAGAGACCGGCAATTGTCGAGGAAAAAAGAGAGGTAAAAGAAAAAAACCCATCAATAAACCCATTAGAAAAATCAGGATTCCGCTTAGAGCCATTAATTTTTTGGGACCTGACTTGCTCCCTGTCATATAAATATTTTATCATTTTTGCCTTTGTTAGGTCCTTAATATAGACTATGCAACATGTCTCTTTCTATTGGTATTGTCGGTCTGCCGAATGTCGGCAAGTCCACTCTCTTTAATGCTTTGACTAAAAAAGGGGTGCCGGCCGAGAATTATCCATTTTGTACCATTGATCCATCGGTCGGAATCGTACCGGTGCCGGATGAGCGCTTGGAGAAGCTTGCAGCGATGTCCAAATCCAAGAAGGTTATTCCGGCCGTGGTGGAATTCGTGGATATTGCCGGCCTGGTTAAAGGGGCGAGTGAAGGAGCCGGTCTCGGAAATAAATTTCTCTCCCATATTAGGGAAGTAGATGCCATTATTGAAGTGGTCAGAATTTTTGAGGATAAGGACATTCTGCATGTTCATCAGAAAGTTGATCCGCTTTTTGATATTGAAATTATTAATCTGGAACTTGAGGCGGCCGGGATTAAAAAACCGACTCTGTATGTTTTGAATACTTCGGAGGCCAGTGAAAATCATCGAGAGATTATTTCTAAATTACCAGGTCCTTACATTGAAATCGATCCGATTTTTGGAACCGGTTTAGATAACCTGATTAAAGCCGGCTACGACCTTCTCGATCTTATTACTTTTCTTACAACAGGGGAGAAAGAAAGCCGCGCCTGGACTACTCCGCGCGGCTCGACCGCGCCTCAAGCCGGCGCGGCCATCCACTCCGACTTTCGCGACAAATTCATCCGTGCCGAAGTCATTCAATACGAGAAATTAATTGAAGCCGGCTCCTACGCCACCGCCCGCGCCAAAGGCTGGGTTCGTACAGAAGGGAAGGAGTATATCGTGCAAGACGGCGATGTTATAGAGTTTTTGATTTAACTTGACTTTTTTAAGAAGAGGTTTAATTTCAAACCAGGAACTCTCATATGGAAAAAATGGTTCTCTACCTTATCGCGATCGTAACCGCCCTTTTCTTTATCGGTAAATTTCATCAATTTTCAGATGAACCTCCGGAATCTAACACTTCGCCCCCCAAATCAGTGGTGATTGACACTGGAGAGAAGATGGCAAAAAATAGCAATGTTTTAACTTTCAAGTAAGCCCGATTAGTAATAGTCGAGGCTTTTTAATTTCCACTATCTGTGGCAAAATAAAAGTATTATGGAACCAAACAATCGACAGTCCCGCGTCTTAAAGTGGTCAATTATTATTGGTATCGTTATTGTCTTAAACCTCTTTTTTAATTATTCTCTGTCTCTTTTCTACAAAGCGCCCGATCGAGAAAGTTATTGTCCGAACCCGCAGGTTAATATCGCTCCCGCCACTCGCGACCAGTGTGTTGCAAAGGGAGGACAATGGACAGAAAACGTCACGCCTCAACCCGTCAATTCTCCGGCCAAAATAACGACTCCGGAAATCACGGGCTATTGTAATCAGGATTACACTTGTCAGACCAAGTTTGACGCCGCTAGAAAAGTTTATGAACGTAATGTTTTTGTCATTCTAGTCATTCTTGGCATTCTATCCATCTTAGTAGCAATCTTCTGGCGAGCCGCCGGTATCGTCTCAATTGGCCTTTCCTTAGGAGGAGTCTTATCTTTAGTCATCGCTTCCATTCGATACTGGGGTGATGCCCAAAACTTATTACGCGTTTTAATTTTAGCCGTAGCTCTAGCCGCCCTTATCTGGGTAGGAGTTAAAAGATTCAAAAATGAGTGAAAGAGGGAATGAAAGAGTACAACCACAAAGAAGTTGAAGAAAAATGGCAAAAAATTTGGGAGGAAAAACAAATCTATAAGGCAGAAGATAATTCAAAGAAGCCCAAATTCTATAGTCTAATTGAATTTCCGTATCCGTCCGGAGACGGTCTTCATGTTGGTCATCCTCGTCCATACATTGGCATGGATGTCATTTCCCGGAAAAGACGAGCCGAAGGATTTAATGTTCTTTATCCGATAGGCTGGGATGCCTTTGGTCTGCCCACCGAAAACTATGCCATTAAGACTGGAATTGCTCCGGCCGAGGTAACCAAGCAAAACACCGATAATTTCCGCCGTCAGATCAAGATGCTCGGTACTTCTTTTGACTGGTCCCGAGAAATCAACACTACGGATCCAAAATATTACAAATGGACGCAATGGATTTTTTTGCAGCTCTACAAACATGACTTGGCTTACAAAGCCAAAGCCACTATTAATTGGTGCCCGAAAGACAAAATCGGTTTAGCTAACGAGGAAGTGGTTAACGGTAGATGCGAGCGTTGTGGCACGCCGGTGGAAAAGCGGGAGAAAGAGCAATGGATTCTAGCCATCACTAAATATGCCGAACGCCTTGACAAAGATCTTGACAGCGTCGATTACCTGCCGCAAATCAAAACCCAACAGCGCAACTGGATCGGCCGAAGTGAGGGAGCGGAAATAAAATTTTATCTAAACTTTACCTTCGATCCTTCGGCGAATCAGAATCGCAGCCCCGATGGGGAAAAAGCTCATATCCCAATTTTTACCACTCGTCCGGATACTATTTTCGGCGCAACATATCTGGTGTTGGCGCCGGAGCATTTGTGGGTCACCTTAGCGACGCGTAACGATCATCACGTTTTAGAGAACAAAGAAGAAGTCCAGACTTATGTCCAGACCGTTAAAAATAAAACTGATATTGAACGAACCGCGGAAGGAAAAGAAAAGACGGGCATAGAGATTAAAGGAGTTCGAGCTATTAATCCTGCTACCAAGGAAGAAATTCCAATTTGGGTGGCAGATTACGTTCTGCCACATTACGGAACCGGCGCTATTATGGCTGTACCAGCAGACGATAAGAGAGATGAAGAGTTTGCGGAGAAATTTAAGCTGCCGATTGTCAGGGATTATCCGAAAGCCGGATTTGAGGATTTTGGCAAAAAGGTTATTCGATTCAAGCTCCGCGACTGGATCTTTTCACGCCAGCGATATTGGGGGGAGCCGATTCCGATAATTCATTGCCCGAAATGCGGGATGGTGGCGGTGCCCGAAGAGGATTTACCGGTGATCTTGCCAGAGGTGAAAAATTATCAGCCGACTGAAACAGGGGAGTCGCCACTTTCCGCTATTTCCGATTGGGTCAAGGTGAAGTGTCCAAAGTGCGATGGAGAGGCTAAAAGAGAAACCGATACTATGCCAACATGGGCTGGTTCTAGCTGGTATTTTTTGCGCTATACCGATCCAGAAAATGATCGCGCTCTGGCTGATCCGAAAAAACTTAAATATTGGATGCCGGTTGATTGGTATAACGGTGGCATGGAGCACACCACTCTTCACTTGCTCTACTCACGGTTTTGGAACAAGTTCCTCTTTGATATTGGAGTTGCTCCGACAAGCGAGCCATATCGGAAGAGAACTTCACATGGATTTATCCTAGCGCCCGATGGCGAGAAGATGTCCAAATCTCGCGGCAATGTTATCAATCCGGATGATGTCGTCAATCAATTTGGAGCTGATACTTTTCGTCTGTATGAAATGTTTATGGGGCCGTTTGATCAAGCGGTAAAGTGGAGCACTGAAGGTATTCTTGGACCACGCCGATTTTTGGAAAGAATCTGGAAATTGTCCGATAAAATTTCAGAAAATGAAACATCCAAAGAAACTAAGGCCTTACTCGAAGCAACTATTAAAAAAGTAACTGAAGATATTGAGGCAATGAGATTTAATACGGCCGTCTCAGCTTTGATGATTATGGCCAACCAGTTTGAGAAGGAGGAATCTATTAGGAAAACCGATTATGAAAAGTTTTTAGTCTTGTTATCAGTTTTCTGCCCGCACATTTGCGAGGAATTGTGGCAAATGTGCGGGCACTCCGACTCCATTCAAGAAGCCGCCTGGCCTTCCTACGATCAATCCCTAATCCGCGAAGAAAAGGTGACAATTGTGGTTCAAATTAACGGCCGCCTGCGGGCCAGTTTGGAATCGAACCCCGATAAAGACGAAGCTGGAATAACCGAAGCGGCCAAAGCCATTCCGGAAGTCCAAAAATGGCTTCTTGGCCAAACTATTAAAAAAGTCATTTTTGTCCCCAATAAGCTAATAAATTTTGTCATTTAGAGCTTATTTTTAGCCATTTTAACTAGTCTATTGACTTATAGACAGAATATGATAAAAATAGAAACACTCCTATGAACGTTTTAAAATCTAAACCGAAACAGACCACCAAGCATTTGCTTCAAAGTCTACCCGAGCGAGCCCGTGAAGTATTGATTAAGCGCTACGGCCTAGGCAAAGACCCCGAGAAAATGACCCTTGAGGCAATTGGAGAGCATTACGGCATCACCCGAGAACGAGTCCGCCAGATTGAAAATTCCGCTCTAGTCAACATTCGCAAATCAACAGCCTTAAAAGAAGAAAGCGCCGCCTTTGAAGAACTAGAGCGGCTCTTGGATTCTATGGGCTCTGTTGTGGCGGAAGAAGATTTTTTAAATGAAATTTCCAAAGATCCGTCTGTTCAAAATCACGTTAACTTTTTACTTGTTGTCGGTGATGCCTTCAAGCGCCTGAAAGAAGATGATGAATTCAAGCATCGCTGGTATGTGAACGAGGATGTTTCCAAGAAGGTTCACGAGTCTCTAAAGAAGCTTTACAAAAATCTTTCTGACGAAGATATTGTGCCGGAAGCCGAATTAATTTCGTCTTTTCTTGAACATGTCAAAGATGTTAATGAGCGATACAAAGATGAAGAAATTCTGAAACGCTGGTTGGGCATTTCTAAAAACATCAGCAAGAATCCGCTCGGAGAATGGGGCATTGCTTCATCGCCCAACATCAAGACTAAAGGCATTCGAGACTATGCCTTCTTGGCCATGCGAAAACACGGCTCGCCGATCCATTTCAAGGAAATTGCCAAGATTGTGACCGACCTTTTTGATAAGAAAGCGCACGTGGCTACCACTCATAACGAATTAATTAAAGATCCGCGCTTTGTGCTAGTGGGACGCGGCCTCTACGCTCTTTCCGAATGGGGCTATATTAGCGGCGTGGTCAAAGACGTCATCAAGAAAATCCTCGAGAAAAACGGTCCTTTAACTAAGGAGCAGATTATTGAAAAAGTAATGAAGGAACGATACGTCAAGGAAAATACCATTATTGTCAATCTGCAGAATCCAAAATTCTTCAAGAAGACGAAGGAAGGTAAATACACAGTAGTCTAAGGAGTACATTTGAGCTAAAATATTGAATATGAATGTTTTTTATGCGGTTTACGTGCTGTTAATAGTGGCCATTCCGTTCTTTTTTATCTACGCCTTCGTTCGCTTGTGGCTGCGCTATGCCCGAACAGATTTCGAATCAAGACAAAAATACACTTTGCTTGAATTGAAGGTACCTCGCGAAATCACCAAATCGCCGGCTGCCATGGAGATCTTTCTGACCGCTCTATATCAGACTGGGGCCGCCACCTATCTTGAAACTTATTGGCAGGGAAAACTCCGACCGGTTTTTTCCTTGGAACTCGTCTCGCTTGAGGGTCGAGTACATTTTTATATTTGGACTCGTCAGGCTTGGAAAAATATCATTGAGTCGCAAATTTATGCTCAGTATCCGACGGTGGAAGTAGTGGAAGTTTCTGATTACACCGACATGATCGAGCACGCCGAGAATGACATGGTGATGTGGGGCACTTATTTTAAGAAAAAAGAGGATGAGGTTTACCCCATCAAAACTTATATTGACTACGGACTAGATCAAAATCCGAAAGAGGAACACAAGGTGGATCCGATGACTTCGGTCTTGGAATATCTCGGCTCACTGCATCAGAACGAATATGCTTGGATTCAAATTATCATCCAAGCTCATAAGAGTGAGGGAATAAAAGAAGGGCGGATTTTTCACGCCAAGAAAAATGATTGGAAAGATGCGGTAAAAGAAGAAATTCAGAAAATTCGCGAGGAAATCTTAAAAAGCGGCGGCGAAAATATTCGCGTACCGAATCCTACCAGAGCCCAGCAGGAATTAATCGCCTCCATGGAGCGTAATCTGGCTAAATTTCCTTTTGAATGCTGCATTCGGGGCATCTATCTTGCCAAGGGCGAAATCTTCAACAATCACTTGGGGATCTCAGGTTTAATTGGCAGCTTCCGTCAGTATTCCTCTCCGTCACGTTTAAATAATATTTCTTTGGGCTGGTTTACCGATCACGACGACTTTGGCAAAGATATGCTGACTTTGTTTGGCTGGTTTCCGCCGCTTCGAAACGCCATGCGTCGGCGGCGAGATCGGATGGAAAGACATATGCTTGAAGCTTACAAACATCGCGGAGCTTTTGAGCCTCCCTTTACCGATCATCATGAGCCGTTTGTTATGACTACCGAGGAGCTTGCCACCGTCTTTCACTTTCCGGGTGAAGTGGCCGCTACACCTACCTTTGATCGCATTCCGGCTAAGAAAGCCGAAGCGCCTTCTAACTTACCGATTTAATGTCTTGGAACAATCAGCTTAAAGAGAAGGCCAAAATTCTGTTCCAGCGACTCGGTCTTTACGGCATTTTAATTATTTGCGTCCTCCTATTTTGTTTTTATTTATTCTTTTTTCAGACACCGCGCAATTTCAAACCCGACTCAACTATCAAGATCGAAGCCGGGCAAAGCGTTTATTCGGTGACGCGCGAGATGACAAAAGAGGGCATTATAAATTCTTCTTTTTGGCTGACCAATTTAATTATTTTAACCGGCGGCGAGCATCGAGTAGTCGCCGGCTATTATCTGTTTCAGAGTCCGGAAAATCTTTTTACCATTGCTCATCGCATTACACACGGAAAGTTCGGCATTGTTCAGATCAAGGTCACTATTCCTGAAGGCCTGAATGTTTCAGAGATCGCCGATATTTATAAACAGAAATTCAATCTTTTCGATGAAGAGGGATTCTTGAGTCTGGCCAAGCCGAAGGAAGGATATCTATTTCCGGAAACTTATTTTTTCATTCCAACGGTTACGCCCGCAGAAGTTGTTACCATGATGTCTACCACTTTTAATCAGAAAATTGCCCCCCTGGAGCCCGCTTTGGCCACTTCCAGTCATTCTTTGAACGAAATCATTACTATGGCCTCGATTTTGGAAGGCGAGGCCAAGACTGTAGAGGATAAGAAAATCGTCTCCGGTATTCTTTGGCAGCGGCTGGCGGATGGGGTGGCTCTGGGAGTAGATTCCACTTTTAAATACATTAACGGCAAAAGTTCGGCTGAATTAACTGCCGCCGATCTCAAAACTAAATCTCCCTATAATACTTATCTAAATCGCGGCCTGCCACCGACTCCAATTTCCAATCCAGGTCTTGAATCCATTGAAGCGGCTCTTAATCCAACTATCACCGATTATTACTATTTCCTTTCCGATAAAGAGGGGAATATTCACTATGCCAAGACTCTGAAGGAGCATCTGGCCAATATTAAAAAGTATCTTTGAGATTCTCGGCTTCTTTGTGTTAAATTGTCTGAATGCTAAAGAAAGCTAAAAAAGTTTTTGTCGCCATGTCCGGCGGAGTGGATTCGTCTGTTTCGGCCGCGTTGCTCCAAAAGGCCGGCTATGATGTTACTGGAGTATTCATAAAAGTCTGGCAGCCGGACTTTATTCATTGCACTTGGAAGGAAGATAGGAGGGATGCCATGCGGGTGGCCGCTCTTTTGGATATTCCGTTTTTAACTTTGGATTTAGAAAAGGAATACAAAAAGGAAGTGGTGGACTACATGCTGGCCGAATATAAAGCCGGACGAACACCCAATCCGGACGTTATGTGCAATCAGCAGATTAAATTCGGCGCTTATTATCGATGGGCTCTGAAGCAGGGAGCGGATTATGTCGCCACTGGTCATTATGCACGGGTGACCCGAAGTCAATTATTTGAAGGAAAGGATAAAAACAAAGACCAAAGCTACTTTTTGTGGACTTTAACGAAAGATCAATTAGCGCATATCTTGTTTCCGATCGGAGATTTCAAAAAAGAAAAGGTTCGGCAGCTTGCCAAAAAATTCAAGCTGCCGAACGCCGAGAAAAAGGACAGCCAAGGCCTCTGCTTTATCGGCAAAGTGGATATGAAGGAATTTTTATCCCACTTTATTAAGCCTAAGGCAGGGAAGGTGGTAGATGAAGAGGGAAATACCCTCGGCGATCATAACGGCGCCTTCTTTTTCACTATTGGCGAAAGACATGGGTTTAATATCACTAAAAAATCTCCGAAAGATAAGCCCTATTATGTTATCGGCAAGGATCTGAAGAAGAACTTACTTATCGTTTCTGATCGGTCGAAAATAGCTGAAGAAAGCAAAAAAAGAAAAAGCTGCAGCTTATCAGCCGTTAATTGGATAGAAAACCCGACAACCGGCAAGAATTACACTTGTCGAATTCGCTATAGACAAGAAAAGCAGAAATGTACCATAAAAAGGCGCGGCAAAAACTTCGAAGCCGTTTTTGCCGCGCCCCAAACCACCTTGGCCTCCGGCCAATCTCTCGTTCTCTATGAGCAAGAAAAATGTCTGGGCGGGGGAGTAATAGAGGTATAGTCGTTAAAGATTTAATAAATTGAAACTTCACTACGGGGTATAATAATCATATGCATAAATCCAATATTCAAATCATCAAAAATACTGGCGAAAGGGAATTTTTTGATCCGGAAAAGCTAATTGACTCCTTGCGAGACGCCGGTGCCGACAAATTGGTGATTGAAAAAGTAGTGAAGCATATTGAAGATGAACTTCACGATGGTATGACTACGCGGGCTATTTATGATCACGCTTTTCAATATTTAAAAAAGCTCCAAAGGCCGGTAGCCGCCCGCTATTCGCTGAAAAAAGCTATTGCCGAGCTTGGACCAACCGGTTTTCCTTTTGAAGATTACGTGGCTAGAATTTTTAGCTCTCGGGGTTATAAAACCCTAACGGATCAAATGGTGCTGGGAAGCTGCGTCCCGCACGAAGTTGATATTGTGGCCTGGAACAAGGAGAAGCTCATCATGTGCGAAGTGAAATTCCATAATGAAACTAGTCCGAAGACTGATCTAAAAGTGGCTCTTTACGTGAAGGCTCGCTTTGACGATCTGAAAGCTAACATTTTTGATTACGGACACGAACGCCGGCTGGATGAAGGTTGGCTCATCACCAATACTAAATTCACTGAAACAGCTATTCACTATGGCGAGTGCTACGGTCTCAAAATGGTCGGCTGGGATTATCCGAAAAAGGGCAATCTTCAACAATTCATTGAAGACCAAGAGCTTCATCCCATTACCTGTCTCACCACTCTAACCTCCGCTGAAAAGACCGACCTTCTCGCTAACAAAATCGTCCTCTGCCGCGAACTCTTAGAAAATCACCATCATCTCTTTACGCACCTCCCCGACGCCCAAAAACGCCTCCCCGAAATTTTGGAGGAAATAAACTATCTGACAGGACAGAAGTAAATTTTTTCTGAATTTGAAATAAACTCATTTTTATGGCATAATCCATTAAATAATGGCCAATTTATTTCGGATCACAGCTAGTAATCCAGAGGCTTACCAGCATTACATCGATACAATCGAGCGAGGTTTTCCGTTAGATTCAGTCACTAGTTTTCTTGACCAAGATCAAATCTTTGCATTAAGAAATATCTACGGTGATAAGCTAATTCGGGCTTGGGGTGCTACTGCAGGGTCTGGAAATATTCGAACTTGGCATCAACTTAATATTGGCGACCCCATTTTAATTTATCGAAAAGGCAATTTTGAATATTACGCTTTTGTAACTTTTAAAATCCACAATAAGGATTTGGCGAAACATTTGTGGCGCACCAATCCCCAGGGAGAAACCTGGGAATATGTTTACTTTTTAGATGGTCTGGTGGAAATTTCTGTTCCCCTCAAAATTTTTAATGAATTAATGGGATTTAACGAAGCTTTTCGACCATATGGGTTTGCCGCTACCGAATCAATGCGGTTAAATAGAATTGAAAATAAATTTGGATCAGTAATAGATTTTCTTAATTACCTTCGTGAAGGAAAATGGGTGGACAAAGAAACTCAGTATCCTGCTGAAGTCAAAGAAAATATTATAAAGGAGAGATTATTACGCCCTATTGGGAACACCACCATATTGGAAGCTAACCTCGAGAATCTGATTGTCGATAAGGTTAGTGAAATTGAACCCGGCCTCAATCTCATTGGAAGACAAGTAGATACTAAAGAAGTCGGCCGATTAGATCTGTTGTGTGAAGATAAGGATAAAAATCTGGTGGTCATCGAATTAAAAAGAGCGGCTGCTGGACCATCTATTATTGAACAGATTCAACGATATATGGGCTGGGCCATAAAGCACCGAGCACAACCTGGTCAGCGAGTGCGAGGCATCATTATAGCCGGATCAAAAGATACTGCCTTAGAATACGCCGTTAGTGCAAATCCTTTAATGGAAGTAAAGACTTTCAATTTGTCTATTCAGTAGATCATACAAGAAGTCAGAATTGACAACAGCTTATACAAGAATTGGGCGGCTGGCCCACTTCTGTGATAAAAATAACGAATGTCCTCGAGACCTTTTCACGATGAATACAGCGATGAGCCAGAATTACAAGCTGGTGACAAAGTGGCATTTGGGAAATGGTTAACAATAACCCATCCTTATAAAAATTGCCCAAATTGCAGACGTCGAGTCTTAGGCAATCCGATGATGCATAGCGGTGAGACCTATGTTATGGCATGTCTTTTGTGCGATTACACTGAGGGTTTGAATCTTCCAAAATTAAAAAAGAAAGTAATCTATCTAGATCAGTTCGTATTTGACAATATCGTAAAAACTTTGGATCCAAAGCACCCTAAGCACTCTCAAGTTATTAAGGAGCCATTCTGGAAGGAGGTATTTGAAAAGCTTGAAGGACCTACCAGAGCAGAACTTATTGTTTGTCCAGATTCATTTTTCCATATAGATGAATCGGCTCCAACAGATTATTTTAAGTCATTAGAAAGAATCTACGAACATTTTTCTGGAGGAGTCACCTTCTTAAATAACGCTAAAATTACTGAACAACAGGTGGTCAATTACTTTAAAAACTGGCTAATCGGAAAAGATGTAATACCTGTTCTTGATCCATCTCAAATTGTGATAGGAGATCTAAATAAGTGGCACGACCGGATGAAAGTCAGTATAAGTATGCAGCCCAAAGAAGAAGAGATTAAAGAGAAGCTGGAACATAAGAAAAAAGGGTATAAGTTTTTTTGTGAAGTGTTCCGGCGGTGGCAGACAGAAACGCAGAGGAAATTTGACGATTGGTATCGTGAAGAGATTGGTGGATTTGCCAAGGGCACAATTCTTGCTGCAAAAAATTTCCAGGAACGCCAAACGGCTTTTTTGATGAACTATGTGCCAGGTCAAATAATTGATCTAAATAATATTTTACCGCCCCCTAGTGTTGATTTGCTTAAAAAATTAATGAATGAAGCATTTATAGCAGGAGCGTCCGATCAACAAGATTGTGTTAAAAAAGTGCTTGATTTTATGCAGATTGAGAATCTACAAAAAATACCTGCCATAAGAATTCAAAGTCTTATCTATGCCGCCCTTGCAGATCAGGCCGCTCATGGAAGAAAAAATCTACCTTCTCCCGGAGTCCAAGCGGATACTGATATGATCTCCGGGCTACTTCCATATTGTGATGCCATCTTTGTTGATAAGGAAAACGCAGCTCTTCTAGAAGATGGCCGAGTAAAAGGAAAGCTAGGAGTAAATACAAAAATATTTTCTCTCAGAAACAAGGAAGCTTTCCTTAATTATTTAGATAATATATTGTTAAAAGCTGATAATGATCATCTTAGATTTGTTCAGCAGATATATGGAAAGGATTGGGCGAAACCCTATCTGACAATAATTGAGGACATGGATAAATATGAAACCAATAATGGGAGCGACAAGTAATTTTTCGCCAACAGGGCGACACCTTTTATTTCTTGGGAGCAAGTGAGGAAATTTAAATGAATAAGATATAATCAAGATATGAGAAAAATTATTGTTTTATCTTTTATTAGTCTAGATGGGGTAATGCAGGCGCCGGGCGGCCCGGACGAAGATACTTCGAGCGGGTTTAAATACGGGGGCTGGACCTTTCCATACTTTGATGAAGCGGCGGGGAAGCTGATGGATGAGCAGATGAAAGAGCCCTTTAGTTTGCTTTTGGGGCGAAAAACTTATGACATCTTTGCCAATTATTGGCCGCAACATGGAGAGAATTGGCCCGGAGTAAATAAAGCTCAAAAATACGTGGCTTCAAACACTTTGACCGAGGCCAAATGGGAAAACAGTGTCATTTTAAATGGGGATGTGGTATCCGCCGTGAAGAAATTGAAAGAGGAAGATGGGCCGGATCTTCAGGTTTATGGTTCCGGCAATTTCATTCAAACTCTTCTTAAGAACGATTTAGTGGATGAATTATGGCTGAAAACCTTTCCCGTAACTCTTGGTGGTGGTAAGAAATTGTTTGCCGAGGGTACGATTCCGGCTGCATTTAAATTGCTGGAGTCTAAATCTACACCCAGCGGAGTAATTTTCGCCAATTACAAGAGAGATGGGGAAGTAAAAACCGGTTCTTTTTCCTAGCCTCTAAACAGGAATTGAAAAGTGTTATACTGCTCGCGTGAGTCACTATAATAAAGACAAAAAAAGGACTATTTTCAATACTGATTCCAAGGAGCCTTTTAAGATCAGTCGATCAAAGATTGATCTTTTTACCGAGTGTCCGCGCTGTTTTTATTTAGATCAGGTGCTCGGCGTGCCACGCCCGCGACCCTTTCCCTTCACTTTAAATGCAGCTGTTGATAAGTTGCTGAAGAAGGAATTCGATATTCATCGCGCGGCGGGGAGCCCTCATCCCATGATGGAACAATATGGAATTGATGCCGTGCCATTTGCTCACGATAATCTGGAGGAATGGAGAGACGCTCTTCGAAAGGGCATTAGCTATTTGGATCCGGAAACCAATCTTTTGGTGCGAGGCGGAATAGATGATGTTTGGATTACCTCGGACAAGGAATTATTAATTGTTGATTATAAAGCTACAGCCAAAGAGGCCGAAGTTACTCTAGATGCAGAGTGGCAGGACGGATACAAGAGACAAGTGGAAGTTTATCAATGGCTCTTTCGTCAAAATGGTTTTAAAGTCTCCGATACCGCTTGGTTTGTCTACGTGAACGGCAAAACAGACAGAAAAGCTTTTGATGGGAAGTTGGATTTCGATATTAAATTAATTTCTCACAAGGGATCTGATAAATGGATTCCGGCGACACTGAAGGAGATCAAGAAATGTTTAATAAGCGAGAAATCGCCGGCGCCGGCCGAGGACTGCGAGTATTGCAGTTATCGCAATCAGGCGGCCGCCGCTTTTCAGGCCCGTATTAGCGCTAATAAAGAATTGAAAGAATCAACCTTGTTTTAACATGATGGAGCGAGAGGAGTTATATGAACATCTAAAAAATGAAAGCAAGGTGCTTGAATCAGAGCCACTTGCACGCGCTTTTCGCGAAATTGATAGAGCCGATTTTGTCCCCGAGGACTACAAGGTAGAAGCGTATGAAGATTATGCCTTGCCGATTGGTTTTGGTCAGACCATTTCTCAACCGACCACCGTGGCCTTTATGCTGGAACTGCTCGATGTCAAAGAAGGAGAAGAGGTACTGGACATTGGCTCCGGCTCAGGATGGACCACGGCTTTACTTTCTAACTTGGTTGGACAAGAAGGATTGGTCTTGGGAGTGGAAATCGTACCTGAATTAGCAGAGCTGGGACAAAAAAACTTGCAGCCATATAAATATTCTCAAACCAAGATCATAAAAGTGGGGGAGGAAGAGGAGCAGAGCGAGCAGTATGACAAGATTCTCGTTTCGGCATCGGCAGAAGAACTTCCGGAGGATTTAATTGAGAGACTAAGAGCTGGTGGAACTATTGTAATTCCCATCGAAGAATCTATTTTTAAAATCATCAAAACAGAGGATGGGGAACTGGAGGAGGCGGAATACCCCGGCTTTGCTTTTGTACCGCTGATTTAAGTATAGTTAACCTATGAAGCTAGAAGAAAAGAAAGAAGCCCTCCGAAAAATAAAAGACGAGGTAGTGGCTCTGAAAGCCTCGCCCTTGTTTGAAGAAAGAACTAAGAACAAAGTTTTCCCAGTAATAGGCGAGGGAAGTCATGATGGGGAAATTATGTTCGTGGGAGAAGCACCGGGAAAAAACGAAGCCGCGACCGGCCGCCCTTTTGTCGGGGCGGCCGGAAAAATCCTGACTCAATTATTGGAAGAGATCGGCATTAAGCGCGAAGATGTCTACATTACCAATATCGTCAAAGATCGACCACCGCAAAATCGCGATCCATTGCCAGACGAAATCGAAATCTACGGCCCGTTTCTGGATCGTCAGATTGATATCATCCAGCCAAAAATCATCGCCACTCTAGGACGATTTTCAATGGTCTACATCATGACGAAATTCGGTCTGGAATTTGAACTTTTGCCAATTACCCAAATGCACGGCAAAAGTTTTGAGGCCGAAGCTACCTATGGCAAAGTCACTATCATTCCGTTCTACCATCCAGCCGCTTCAATCTATAATCAAAGTTTGCGAGAAGTATTGCGAGAGGACTTCAAAATTTTAAAGAAATATGCCAAAAAATAAATCAAAATCTAAAACCGAATGGAACCTCGGCCTGCTTTATAAAAGCCCGAAGGACCCACAGATTGAAAAGGATATCCGAACGATAGAAGCGGCTTTCAATAACTTTGAAAAAAAATACAAAGACAAGGATGATTATTTGAAAAATGAAGCTGCTTTATTTCGGGCTCTGACTGATGGCGAGAAATTGCGGGATATCGTCGGCTCAACGAGGCCGCTTCATTATTTTCATTTGCTTAAGGATATTGATTCTCAAAACAAGATAGCTGAAGCCAGACTCAACCAACTTTCGGAACACCTAACCAAAGTTTCCAATAAGGTCTTGTTTTTCGAGCTGAAATTGGGAAAAATTCCGCCAAATCTGCAAAAAAGATTTTTACAGAGCCGAAAATTAGAGCATTTCCGCTACCAACTGAAACTGATTTTTGACCAAAGCCGACACAACCTAACAGAGCCGGAAGAAAAGATTATGAATCTAAAGTCACTGCCGGCCTATTCGATGTGGGTAAATAGCTCTGAAAAATATCTTTCCAAGCAAGAAATATCATTCAAGCGGAAAATGCTGCCGATCGCCGAAGCTATCGGCCGTGTTTCGTCTTTACCAACACCAGACCGCCGAAACCTAATGAGAGACGTAATGAAAAAATGCAAAGAGATCAGTGATTTTGCCGAAGCTGAATTAAATGCCGTTATAACTAACAAAAAAATCAATGATGAGCTGCGCCATTTTAAAAATCCATATGACGCCACCCTGCTTTCTTATGAGACGTCAGAGAAAATGGTTTTGAATTTAATCGATACGGTCACCAAGAATTTCAAAATCAGTCACGATTTCTACAAATTGAAAGCCAAGCTAATGCGCCTGCCATATTTAACTTACGCCGATCGGAATGCCAAGGTAGGCAAAAGCACGAAGGTTTATAAGTGGAAAGAGACTCTGAAAACTGTTGAAAATGCCTTTGAAATTGTCAGTCCAAAATATGCCGACATTTTAAAATCTTATGTGAAAAGGGGTCAAATTGATGTTTATCCTAATAAGGGCAAAACCGGAGGCGCCTACTGCTCTGGCGGGCTCAATATTGATACTTTTGTGTTGTTAAACCATACCGATAGTCTCGGATCCGTCATGACTTTGGGGCATGAGATGGGCCACGCCATCCATACGGAATTAAGCAAAGTTCAAAGCCCGCTTTATCAAGGCTATACCATTGCCGCCGCCGAAGTGGCCAGTACTTTGTTTGAAAACTTTGTCTTTGATCAGATTTTTGAAACTTTAAGTCCGAAAGAAAAAGTTATTGCCCTTCATAATCGGCTCAATGACGACATTCAAACTATATTTCGCCAGATTGCCTGTTTTAATTTTGAAAACGACTTGCATCAGAAAATCAGAAAAGATGGTGCCATTTCAAAAGAAGAAATTGCGGCTCTCATGAATAAGCATATGAAAAGTTATCTCGGACCAATCACTCGCTTGGAAGAAGTGGATGGTTACTTTTTCGTTTACTGGAGCCACATTCGCCGATTCTTTTATGTCTACACTTACGCTTTCGGCCAGATTGTTAGCAAAGCCCTTTATAAAAAGTATCGGGAAGATAAGAACTTTTTAAACAAAATCGAGCAATTCCTAAAAGCTGGCGGCAGTAAATCACCGGAAGATATTTTCAAGGATATCGGTATCGATGTCACCAAGCCAGATTTCTTTCAACGTGGATTGGACCAAATCAAAGGAGATATAAAAGAGCTGGAAAAATTGGCAAAAGAGGCCAAATTGATATAGTTAGGGCATGAATTCAGCCGAAATTCGGGAGCGATTTCTAAAATTTTTTGAAAAAAGGGGACACAAAATTATTCCTTCGGCATCGCTCGTGCCGGAGAATGATAATAGCGTGCTTTTCACTACTGCGGGTATGCAGCAATTTAAACCATATTTTATTGGGCTTGCCGACGCGAAAAAAGATTTTGGTACCTTAAATACTGCTTCTATTCAAAGGTGTATTCGAACTTCTGATATTGAAGAGGTGGGAGATGAAAGCCATTTAACCTTTTTTGAGATGTTGGGGAACTTTAGTTTCGGAGGCTATTGGAAAAAAGACGCTATACAATATGGTTATGATTTTATTACTAAAGAATTGGGTTTAAAGATTGACTATGTAACAGTTTTTCAGGGAGAAGGGGAGGTGCCTTCCGATACAGAGTCAGAAAAAATTTGGCGAACTATTGATCAGCACATTCTTATTAAAAAGGCTGGGCGATCGGATAATTTTTGGGGACCAACCGGTGAGGAAGGGCCGTGCGGTCCAACTACAGAAATATACGTAGATGGCATTGAGGTCTGGAATATCGTCTTCAATGAGTATTTTCAGAATAAGAGTAAAGGACTTGCGCCGCTAAAAGTCACAGGAATCGATACGGGAATGGGATTAGAGCGCTTAGCGAAAGTCGTTCAGAAGACACCCACAGTTTTTGAAACAGATTTATTTTCTTTTGGTCAAATACTTAGTGATTTTGACGAAAGAACCAAAAGAATAATTTTAGATCATTCCCGCGCGGTCGTTTTCCTTATTAATGATGGTGTGGAACCTACAAACAAAGGAAGAGGTTACATTTTGCGCCGTCTCTTAAAAAGAATTGTCACTCATTATTACTTAGCCAGTATTTCGAAAAAGGTACCCATGAATTATGAGGATATATTGAGGGCAGTCTGTATAAAATATAAAGACATATATCCATCTTTAGACCTTTCCCGTGTTGAGGATATAGTTAGAAATGAATATATAAGATTTAATGAAAGTCTTCCTAAGGGCCTAAAGGAATTAAGCAAGATGAAGAGTATTGATATATCGAATGCATTTTTGCTATTTGAAAGCTATGGACTTGACTTCGATTTAATAAAAGAGCTTGCTCCAAAAGAAACAGAGCGGCTGACCAGAGAAGATTTTGAAAAAGAGCTTAAGAAACATCAGGAAATTTCTCGCGCCGGTGCCGAACAAAAATTCAAAGGAGGTCTGGCTGATACATCCGAGATGTCCGTCAAATATCATACCGCTACTCATTTATTGAACGCGGCCTTGAGAGAAGTTCTCGGGAAAGAAGTGGTGCAGAAGGGAAGTAACATTACGCCGGAGCGCCTGCGTTTTGACTTCAGTTATCCGAATAAAATGACCGATGAGCAGAAGAAGGCGGTGGAAGATTTGGTCAATAGCAAAATCGAGGCAAATCTTCCGGTTTCCTTTAAGGAGATGTCCAAGGAGGAGGCCGAGAAAACCGGCGCCGTTCATGCTTTCGGCGAAAAATACGGAGATGTTGTCAAAGTTTATTCGATCGGTGATGAGAAAAATGGATACTTCAGCCGAGAATTTTGTGGCGGGCCACACGTGGAGCGAACCGGGATTCTGGGACATTTTAAGATCACTAAAGAAGAAGCGGTTTCTGCCGGTGTTCGGCGAATAAAAGCTGTCTTGGAATAGAGTCGATAAGCGCTATAATAAAGAGAATGGAGAAACAAGTTTTGCTTTTTTATATTGGTAACGGAGGACTGAAGAGTGCTTTAATCAGTCAATCCAAAACAGATCTACCGAAAATTTTGTTACTGGATCGAGAAAGTCTCGGAAATTCGGCAAGCTTGTCTAAGAAGGAGCTGGAAGAAGTTGTCTATAGAAAATTGGATGCACTCGCCGGTCGGATGCAAAAAGCTATTCTAGATGCCAACCTTACGAATAAGAAGGTAAACGCAGTTTTAGCCATCGTTTCCGCTCCTTGGTATCACGCTCTGACCAAAACCTATAAATTGAAAAAGGATGAACCCTTCTTAATTAAAGACAAAACCATCACGGAATTATTGGAATCAACCGATAAAGATTCAGCTCCGGAGCAAGAAGAAGTCACGGTCTTGGAAAGAAAAATTATTCACATTGCTCTAAATGGCTACGTCACGGATTCGCCGATTAATAAAAAAGCAACCGATCTGGAAGTTTCGGTAATTCAAAGTCTGACGGAGAAAAAATTCCTAAGCGAGATTGAAAATATTTTATCCAGATATTTTCCGATTTCGGCTTACCATTTTCACACTTTGGCCTTGGCCAGTTTCGTTACCATTCGGGATATTCTGAAAGAGACCAAGGATTTTCTTTTAATTAATGTCACGAATTTAATCAGCGAAATTTCCTTGGTTAAGGACAATCTGCTACAGGAAACTATTTCGATTCCAATTGGTTTTGCCGGCTTACTGGATAAAGTTTCAAAGGCCCTGAATGTTACTCCCGAGGTAGCCTTTTCTCTTTTAAAAATGTACAAAGGTGATCAGTTGGAAAAACAGATTGGGGAGAAATTGGGAGAATCCCTAGCCGTCTTCAGGAAGGAATGGGCGGCTCAAATTGGGGAGGCCTTCAAAAATCTCTCGGGAGGAGTGGCGCTTCCGGCCGCCTGCTACTTATTGTCGCATCACCAGCTAGAAAATCTGTTTGCCGATTTGATTCAACCAGAAGATTACAGTCAGTTTTCTTTCAATCAGGGAGAATTTCATATTCGAAATATTTCGGCTCTGGACTTCGTACAATTTATTGACTTCAATCGCTTACCTCTCGATTCCGGAATGGCGGTGGCTATCATTTTCGCCAAACAAACCCTTTTGAATCGGGAACGAATGAGTTAGAATGAGATAAACAATTCTCCAATTATGGCCAATCAATTCCAAGATATCATTCCACCAAAAAAACGATCTATTCGGGACATTCCCTTACCGGAAGGACGGGAGCGACCCGATCGACCGACACCTCCACCGCCGCCACTCACTCATCGACCAAAAGCTGAACCGGAGATTAAAGCACGACCTTCTCCTGTAGTTCCACCCCGGGAAGAGGTGAGAATAAAAAAGACTCCGGAGATTAGGCCTAACGAAGAAATAGTCGGGCCCCGCCCCATCGATTCTCCTCCCGATCTGGAAGAACGATCAGAGCGAGATCCTTATTGGCGAGCTGGCCTCTGGCTTCTGGCCCTAATTGCCCTGATTTTTCTCTTCTTCGGCGTTTCTTATTTATTTGCCGGCGCGAATATAAAAGTCATTCCTCACAGTCAGGATGTAACAGTCAATCAAACTATCAACGCTGACCCAAATGGAAGCGGGGGAACCATGCCGTATGCCGTGATCACATTGGAAAAGACTGGCAGCAAAGATGTAACGGCCAATGGAACGCAGAATGTGGCTAACAAGGCTTCTGGAGAGATTATCATCTACAACAATTACAGTTCCAGTCCACAATCACTAGTAGCCACTACTCGGTTTGAGACTCCGGAAGGTTTGGTTTTCCGAATCGATAAAGATATAACAGTGCCCGGGCAGAGCACGGTTAACGGACAGGTAACGGCAGGCAGCGTTGAAGCAACCGTTTATGCCGATCAGGCCGGCGAAGAATATAATGTTGGTTTGAAAGATTTCACCATTCCGGGTTTTAAAGGCACGCCTAAATATCAAGGATTCTATGCCCGTTCAAAAACACCGATTACCGGAGGCTTCATTGGTACTACTGCCACAGCTTCGGCCGCCGATATCGCTACCGCCAAAACTCAAATTGAGGCAGATCTACGAAATCAATTTATAACCCAAGCCAATTCTCAAAAGCCCGACGACTTTATTCTTTATCCAGACGCTCTTACCATTACTTATTCTCCGGCAGCTAATTCCACCAGCACTACTCAAAAGTTGACGGTGCGGGAAAGCGCTACTGCTTACGCCGTTCTGTTCAATCGCAATATTTTGGCTAAATATTTCCAAGATAACCTTTCCGTCAATTATTCAAGTAGTACTCTAGCGGGAATTGAGAATTTAAAATTCAGTTTTACAAATCCGAACGGTTTTCAATCAACCGCCTCAAGCTCGGCCGACTTCACTTTTAAACTGGAAGGTACTTTGAAGCTAGTTTCCTTGGTAGATATTGAGAAATTAAAAAATGATCTGAAGGGAATCTCTCGTTCAGGACTTTCAGCCGTTTTAGCTAAATATCCTTCCATTGAAAAAGCCGAGGTAGTTTTCAAACCATTCTGGCGCTGGTCTTTTCCGAATAAAACGGCTAATATTAAGGTTGAAATTGAAAGCGCCACCTCCACCGTTGACTAAAGGGCCTTATTTCTGTTATGCTGAGGTTACTGGTTTAATTTAATATGTTCGGCAAGAAAATATAAATGGCTAGCAGTAAAGAGAAAGCTCCAAGCGCCACTGGGGTAGTGACTGAAGCCTTGCCCAATACCTTATTCAAGGTCAGATTGGATGATCAAGAAGAGGAACTCTTGGCGTATCTTGGAGGCCGAATGAGATTGAATCGAATCAGAGTTTTAATTGGAGATAAAGTTCAGGTAGAACTTGATCCGTACGGAGGCAGGGGAAGGATTGTCAAAAGGTTTTAAGCACAACAATCACCCAGACCCTAAGATAAGAATGGAGACGGGTGGTTTTTTCGTCGCTAGAAATTTTAATTAATATGAAAGTTAAAGCATCAGTCAAAAAAATGTGTCCAAAATGTCAGGTAGTTCGTCGAAAGGGCTACGTTTATATTGTCTGCAAAGCTAATCCCCGCCATAAACAGCGACAAGGTTAATCAATCAATATGCGTATTTTAGGTATTACCATTCCAGATAATAAAAGATTAGAGATTGGCTTGACCACTCTTTATGGTATTGGCCGGCCAAGAGCTCAAGAAATCTTAGAGCAGGCTAAGATTGATTACGGCCGAAAAGCTAAAGATTTGAAACTTGAGGAAGAGAATGAAATTCGCCGAATCGTGGAAGCTTACAAAATAGAAGGAGATCTGAAAAGAGAAGTGGCTTCCAATATTAAACGTCTGAAAGACATTAAATCTTATCGCGGCAGCCGACACGCCAAAAGATTACCGGCTCGCGGACAGCGCACCAAAACAAACGCCCGCACTCTGAAAGGGGTGAAGAAGACCATGGGCTCCGGACGCAAGAAAGCCGAGAAGAAGTAAAAGAGCCAATAATCATAAACAATAATTCAAACGATCAATGGGTAAGAAACGAATTGTAAAAAAAGAAGGAGAAGAAGGCGGAGCTGCTGAAAAAGCGGCACCTTCAATCGTCTCTAAAAAGCGCGTAGACACAGGCATTTTGTACGTCCAGTCTACCTATAATAATACGAAGGCAGTACTCACTGATCCTAAGGGCAATAGTTTAGCTTGGTCTTCCAGCGGCTCACTCGGCTTTAAAGGAGCCAAAAAGGGAACACCTTTTGCCGCGGCTAAAGTTGGCGAAACCGTTGGCGGCAAGGCCCAGACCATGGGCTTAAAAGAAGTGGCGGTAGTAGTCAAAGGAGTCGGTTCCGGCCGCGAATCTTCCATTCGAGGCTTTGTATCAAAGGGAATTGCCATTACGTCTATTAAAGATGTAACACCGGTGCCCCACAATGGTCCAAAACCTAAGAAACCCCGACGTGTTTAATTTATTCAATTGCTTTCTACAAATTACGTATTAAAAATTTATGAAAATTGGCCCAAAATTTAAAATCGCTCGACGCCTCGGTGCTCCGGTCTTTGAAAAAACTCAGACCACTAAATTCAAGCTGAGTGCCGATCGAAAAAGCAAAGGTGGCCGACCGCGAGCTCGCAGCGACTATGGTCAACAGCTTTTGGAAAAACAGAAGGCGCGTTTTTCTTACGGGATTTCCGAAAAACAATTTGGCAATTATGTTAATAAGGTAATCGGGCAAATGAGTAAAGTACCCCCACAGGAAAGACTTTTTTCCATGCTCGAGAGACGTTTGGACAACGTAGCATATCGCCTTGGCTTGGCTAAAACCAGATTAGCCGCCCGACAAATGGTTTCTCACGGCCACCTTACGGTTAACGGCCGAAAAGTTACCATTCCGTCATTTCAGGTTTCGGTTGGCGACAAGATTGGTATTCGGGCTGGCAGCGCCGCCAAAGCTCTTTTTCAGGATTTGGATGAGAAGCTTGCTGAACAGGAGACTCCGAACTGGCTTAATTTAGATATCAAAACCAAGACCGCTGAAGTTAAAGGAGTGCCGCAGTTGGCCGGACAAAGTTTGGTTTTTGATTTGGGATCGGTGTTGGAATTTTATAAGCGTTAATTTATTTATTTAATTAATAGAAGCGCAAGCAAAGCTCGCGCTAATAGCAAACATATGGCTGATTACAACGTCCTCTTACCATCAAAACCCCGAGTAGTTAATGAAAATCAATTTCAAGGTAATTTTGAAATTGACGGACTTTACCCCGGTTACGGTCATACTCTCGGCAATTCTCTCCGCCGCATCATTTTGTCGTCGCTTCCGGGCTCGGCCATTACTTCAATTAAAATTGACGGCGTCAGTCATGAATTTTCCACTATTTCTGGTGTAAAAGAGGATGTTATAAATATCATTCTCAACCTCAAGAAAGTCAGAATCCAGCTTTTAACCGACGAGCCGCAAACGCTTACTTTGAAAGTCAAAGGGGCAAAAAAGGTGACCGCTGCCGATATCAAAGCTCCGGGACAGGCTCAAATTATGAATACTGATCAGTATCTGGCTGAAATCACCGATAAAAACGGAGAAATTAACATGGAGCTTTCGGTAGAGAAAGGCATTGGCTATATTTCAAAAGAGGCTCTCCAGAAAGAGAAGGTGGAGATTGGTACTATCGCTCTAGATGCTCCGTTTAGCCCGATTAAAAGAGTTAATTATGATGTTGAGCAAATGCGAGTGGGTGATCGAACCGACTTCAATCGATTAAAGATGTTTATTGAAACGGACGGAACGATTTCTCCAAAAGAAGCTTTGGAGAAATCCATTGAAATTATGATTAGCCAACTGAAAGCCATCGTTGGTTTCAAGGAAGAGGAGGAAATTTTAATTACTCATTCTGAATCAATGGGTGAAACTCCGGCGGGTGAAACTGAAAACAAAGAAGATTATGATGACTTGCTGAAGACCAGAATTGAATCATTGGACTTATCACAGCGAACCATTAATGCCCTGATTGGCGGAAATATTCGGACTCTCGGAGGTCTGGTCAAAAAGAAGGAGAAAGATATTTTAGAGATTGAAGGTTTGGGAGCCAAAGGTCTCGAGGAAATTAAAAAGATTCTTAAAGATTCCAGCCTTTCATTAAAAGAATAGTATGCGTCACCATAATAGCAATCGAAAATTAGGATTAAAACGAAAAGGACGTAGCGCCTTGCTGAAAAGTCTTGCCCGAAATTTAATTCGCGAGGAAAAAATTGTTACTACCGAGGCTAAAGCCAAAGAGCTGCGCTCTTACGTGGAAAAATTGATCTCCAGAAGTCGAAAGGATAGCCTAGCCAATCGGCGCTTAGTGGCTGCAAAAATTACCAAAAGCAAGGAAGTTAACAAACTTTTTAAAATTGGTTCGCGTTATCAGGATCGGGCCGGAGGTTATACTCGAATTGTAAAATTGCCGCGCCGCTTGAGTGATGGTAGTCGCATGGCTCAAATTGAATTAGTTTAATACTATGGAACACACTATCGACGCAAAAGATAAAAAATTGGGCAGAGTCGCATCAGAGGCGGCCCGAATTTTGATGGGTAAGAATCGAGCGGATTTTGCCCGTCATCGTATTCCAAATCAAACGGTGCGCATTATCAACGCCTCGGCCGTTAATATTGATACTAAAAAACGCCAAGGTAAAACATATCAGTTTTACAGCGGTTACCCTGGTGGGCAGAAGACAGTAACTCTGGAGCGGTTGATCGGCAAGAAGGGCTACTCAGAAGCATTTCGCAAGGCCGTTCGCGGGATGTTGCCGCCAAACAAACTTCGGGCTAGAATGCTCAAGCAATTAATTATCACGGAATAATGGCTACAACTGAGACAAAACGATACATAGAAGCGGTGGGGCGACGCAAGACTTCAATTGCTCGCGTTCGGATTTTGCCTGAATCAAAACAATCTTATTTAGTTAATGATCGGGATTTGGAGTCTTATTTTCCGACTGCCGAACTTCGACTGACGGCTACCAGTCCCTTGAACAAGGCGGCTTTGACAGAAAAATTCAAGGTAACGGTCAAACTGAAAGGTGGAGGGATTAGCTCACAGGCGGAAGCTCTACGCCACGGACTCTCCCGAGCCTTAATAGAATATGATCGGGAGCTCCGACCAAAACTAAAGAAAGAAGGTTTTTTGAAGCGTAATCCGCGAATGAAGGAGCGCCGAAAATTCGGTCTCAAGAAAGCCCGAAAGGCGCCGCAGTGGAGCAAGAGATAATAAAAAGCCTCCTTCCAAGAAGAGGCTTCAATGTCGCCGAAACTTTTTAAAAAGTATTTCCCAAAACGCAAGAACGAGGAGAACAATTGGAAATGAGAGGGAAATAAGCACGGCCGTATCGCTCATGGAGTCCATATCTTTTTCTATAGTAGATAACCATTAATATTAGTCAATGACTGCCGAGAGAAATAAAAAAGATCAAGTTGAACCAGAGGAGGAGGAAATCGTTGAAACCAACGAAGACGGTGAGGAATTGCCCGGCAAGGATCAGTTAAAGAGGCTCCGAGAACGATTAAAGGAAGCAGTAGCGGAAAAACAAAAATATCTAGACAATTGGCAGAGAGACAAGGCTGAATTCATTAATGCCCGTAAACGTGATGAAGAGCGGAATGCCGAACATCTTCAGTATGCTTCGGCCAGATTGGTAGAGGAGCTTTTGCCGGTTTTGGATAGTTTTGATGCCGCTATCAGTAAGATGAAACAGGACGAAAACGTCCCGAAAGAATGGAGGAGTGGTCTGGAAAGTATTGATCAGCAGCTTCGCACCGTATTAAGTAAGAACGCCGTCGAAGCTTTCGGAGAGGTTGGTGATTCTTTTGACCCAAACTTTCATCAGTCAATTGCTTCAGTAAAATCAGAAGGGGTGGAAAAAAGTCATACCGTTGCCGAAGTGGTTCAGAAAGGTTATAAAATGAAGGAAAGATTATTGAGACCGGCTTTAGTAAAAGTTTATGAATAAAAGGGCAGGGAGAGTAGCAAGTAAGAAGTAAAATAAAAATCAAATGTTAGAGGTCATCAAAAATTACAACCAAAAATCGGTAATTCTCCTAAAGAAGCTCTCGAGCGGCTGGCTGGCTTCCGTTATTGTATTTAATGAGAGTAATGAATCAAAAATTCTGGGACAGAAAGTCCTGAATGAAGCTGAATATATACTTTTGCTGACGGAGAAGAGGGAATTGGAGAGTCGAAATATTTTCATAATTTTCGAGGAAAATATTTCGACTAAACCATTCCTTCTGGCTTCGCCGAAAGCCGATAGCCTCCCTGTCGAGAGTGCTGATATCGTACCTTCCCCATACTTTTTATCTTTATTTAGAGAAGCGGAATTCTTCTCGACTCAAAAGACTCGCGGACCAAATAAGTAATTTAGATTCGTTCGGTTTATTAATCGCATCTAAATTAATTATTTACTATGGCAAAAATTATTGGAATTGACTTAGGAACTACAAACTCGGCCGTGGCAGTGATGGAGGCAGGCTCGCCAAAGATCTTGGAAAATGCTGAAGGCGCTCGTACCACACCTTCCATCGTAGCCGAATCAAAAACAAAAGAGAGATTGGTAGGGCTTTTGGCCAAACGCCAAAGTGTCACTAATCCGCAAAACACCATCTTTCAAATCAAGCGTTTCATTGGGCACAACTTTGATGAAGCCGCCGTTCAGAAAGATATTAAGGCCGTGCCGTTTGAGAGTCGAAAGGCTTCAAATGGCGGTATCGAGGTAAAAATGGGTGAGAAATGGTTTCGACCGGAAGAGATTTCGGCCATGATCCTTCAGAAATTAAAGAAGGATGCCGAAGCGCGTCTCGGGCAGACCATTACGGAGGCGGTTATTACCGTGCCGGCTTACTTCAACGACTCCCAACGACAGGCCACCAAAGATGCTGGAAAGATTGCCGGTCTCGATGTTAAAAGAATCATTAACGAGCCAACGGCGGCGGCCTTAGCTTACGGTTTTGACAAAAAGAAAGATGAAAAGATTGCCGTCTTTGACTTCGGAGGCGGAACTTTCGATATTTCCATTCTGGAAGTTGGCGGCGATGTCATCGAAGTAAAGTCAACGGATGGAGATGCTCACCTTGGCGGTAAAGACATTGATCAGAAAATCATCAATTGGCTAGCTGATGAATTTAAACGGGAGCAGGGAATTGATCTGCTAACCGATCCTTTGGCCAAGCAGCGATTAGATGAGGCAGCCGAGAAGGCCAAGATTGAGCTCTCAACTGCTTTAGAAACGGAGGTGAATATTCCATTCATTACTTCAGGCGCTGATGGTCCGAAGCACCTGCTTATCAAAATGACTCGCGCCAAGCTTGAGGAATTGACGGCTGAATTCATTGATCGAGCCATGCAGATTACCAAGCGCGCCATGGAAGCATCGCCCTTCAAACTGAATGAAATTAATGAGATCATTTTGGTCGGTGGTCAGACTCGCATGCCGAAAATCCAGCAGGAAGTGAAAAATTACTTCGGCAAAGATCCGAACATGACTGTCAATCCTGATGAAGTAGTAGCTCTGGGTGCCGCTATTCAGGGAGGAATTTTGGCTGGAGATGTGAAGGATGTGCTGCTTCTCGACGTTATTCCACTTTCACTTGGAATTGAAACCATGGGAAATGTGGCCACTAAATTAATTGATCGAAATACTACCATTCCAACTTCCCGCTCGCAGATATTCTCGACTGCCGCGGACAATCAGACTTCGGTTGAGATTCATGTCGTTCAGGGTGAAAGAGCCATGGCTAAAGACAATAAATCACTCGGAAGATTCATTCTTGATGGAATTCCACCGGCTCCGCGAGGTATGCCGCAGATTGAAGTAACCTTTGATGTGGACGCAAACGGAATCTTGAATGTCAAAGCCAAAGACAAAGCAAGTGGTAAAGAGCAGTCCATTACCATCCAAGGAAGCTCCGGTCTTTCAAAAGACGAAATCGATAGAATGCAGAAAGAAGCTGAAGCTAACAAAGCTGAGGATGAAAAGAAACGACAGGAGGTTGAGGTTAAGAACTTGGCCGAGCAGTTGATTTACACTGCGGAGAAATCATTAAAAGATGGCGGTGATAAAGTACCAGCCGATGTAAAGACCTCAGTGGAAGAGAAGGTCACTGCTTTGCGGGGAGTAAAAGATGGAACTGATACAGAGGCAATCAAGAAGGCTACGGAAGAGTTATCTACCGAATTATCGAAAGTAGGAGAGGCAATTAATAAAGCTAACCAAAGCAACTCCTCGACTGGCTCCACGCAAACAGATGGCCAGAACGGCAGTGATCAAACTGGCGGACCAGAAGGAAATGTTAGGGATGCAGAGACAAAATAAAAAACCGCCAGCATCAAGAAGACGCTGGCCGGTTCGTGAAATACAGACTTCTGAAAAATGACCACGTGAGACCAAGAGACCCCATGATCATCAGAGCCATAGCTATTCTATGTTCGGTGGGATTGGGATTAGCCGGATGTTTCCAATGATGAATAACTACTGCCCAAGCCCCGCTGCACATTAGTAAAAGGATGATTTTGAATCGAATCAGAGTTGTTTTCATTGATATTCCCTCCACTTATAAAATAACATAATAAATTTAATCAGTCAAGATGGCGAAAGATTATTACAAAACTCTAGGCATCGATAAAAAGGCCTCGAAAGACGAGATCAAGAAGGCTTTTCGTGCGCAGGCACATAAGTATCATCCGGATAAAGGCGGCGGCGAAGCCGCCGCCACCAAATTCAAAGAAGCTAGCGAAGCTTACTCTGTGTTGTCTGATGAGAAGAAACGAGCTCAATACGATATGTATGGAGAGGCCGGCGCCGGATTTGGAGGCGCCGGCCAAGGCTTCGGCGGCTTTGATTTCAGTCAAGGCTTTGACCCAAGTCAATTTCAGGACTTCGATCTCGGAGATATCTTTGGCGACTTCTTCGGCGGAGGCCGTGCTTCCAGACGCTCCGCACGAGGTCGTGACATCTCCATCGATCTCGAAATTCCATTTGCTGAATCGGTTTTTGGCACCGAGCGCAATGTTCTCCTGACCAAAACCAGCGTCTGTAGTCATTGTCACGGTAGTGGTGGCGAACCGGGCACCGAAATGCAAACCTGTCCGACCTGCAACGGCCAAGGACAGATTAATGAAGCCCGCCGTTCGTTTTTGGGCGTCTTTAATACGGTTATAGTCTGTCCTACTTGTCACGGTAGCGGCCAAGTGCCGAAAGTAAAATGCAAACAATGTAAAGGTGAGGGAGTGGAAAGAAAACAGACCGAAATCAAAATCAAAATTCCCGCCGGCATCAATAACGGCGAAATGATCCGACTTTCCGGCGAAGGCGAAGCTATTTCAGGCGGCTCGGCCGGAGATCTATACGTCAAAATCCATGTGCGACCTCATCCAGTTTTCACTAAGGAAGGCTCAAACCTTTACATGACCCTGAAAATTAAATTGAGCGAGGCACTCCTGGGCACCGAGATCCCCATTGAGACTTTGGACGGAAAAGTTACGGTTAAGGTTCCAGCCGGCATCACTTTTGGAGAAATCTTGCGAATTAAAGGCAAAGGCGTACCGGGCGAGCGAACCAATCGTCGCGGGGATCTAATGATCCGAATTCAGATTGAGTTGCCGAAAAAACTTTCTAAAGAAAGCAAAAAGCTAATTGAAGAACTCAAAAAAGAGGGGATTTAAATAAACATTTCATCAACATAGCACCAGCGCCAATTTTGCTCCGGTCCAAAGAATTGAATGATTGGATGGCCAGTTGCTTTAAAATGTTTAGTAGCGTGCTTGTTCTTGGATGAATCGCAGCAACCCACATGACCGCAACTGAGGCAAAGTCTAAGTGAAACCCATTTATCTCCCATTTTCAAACATTCTTCACAACCAGAACTTTTAGGTTTGACCTCTTTAATACTGCTTATATGAGTACATTTCTTTTCCATGCCCTAATCATATCAACTATTATGTTAAAATATAGAGATGAAAACTATTTTGGCCCTCTTACCCAATTCCTTAACCCATTCATACGGCGCTGATCTAAGCATTCTAGTAATTCTTTTTATTTTGACCGCCGTCTACGGTTTGTATTGGGGCAAGCAGCGGCTGGTTTCCTTAATTTTGGCTTTTTATCCGGCCATTCTGCTTTTCCTGAACTTTCCTTACGTTAATAATCTTCTATTAATTAAAGCGACGGCCGGCCAGATCTTTGTTTCCAAATGCGTTATCTTTCTAATATTTCTTATTCCAATTCATCTTATTTTTAATCGATTTGTCTTCGGGGATTTCGGCTTCAATAGTAATCGAAAGTTTCTGCAAGCCGCTATTCTTTCCATCTCCATTCTGATCTTGATCATCGTTTTCTTCTATAGAGTGGTGCCCTTAACAAACGTCTACTCTGTTTCCTTACCGTTAGCTCGTTATCTCTCAACCTCCAAAGATTTCTTCTGGTGGCTTTTAGTGCCATTTGTTGGACTATTTTTCACTCGGTAGACATTACCAAAAAAACCGGTGTCGTCAAAAATAACGTCATTATCCACTTGTTTTATTTGGAAGCGGAATCCTCTGCATTTCTTTTTCTTTAAAGCGACTTTGGCGAAGTAGAAACG
Source organism: Candidatus Paceibacterota bacterium (assembly GCA_035652395.1). Lineage (NCBI taxonomy): Bacteria > Bacillati > Minisyncoccota > Minisyncoccota bacterium. Next base: position 237,239 of record DASRDX010000009.1, read on the forward strand.
CAAGTTCTCCATTGCGTTTAATAGGCATTCCAATCATATGATGACATTCTATACATATCAGAAGTCGAACATTATCCGGATCTGTATTATTTAAGTCAGATTGAAATTTAATTAAATCGGAAGGCAAGATTTGATTTAAATAACAGCATTTAGGAGCTTTTTTATCCTTTTTAAAATATGCGAATAGTCTGTTTCCGCAAACACACAGTAATTCATACTTTTTCATGAATTTATTCTTAGGTCTTATAACAAAATAAGAATAGTGTGGCAATAATTGTTGTCTATAGCCAACAACAATTAGGAAATAAATTTCTACATGTGCAAAATACTGCCTCTGCGCGCCAACAGTGATTAAGTCCAAAAACAATTATAGAATGAGATTCTGTTATATATAATAAACAGCGGAAGTTTTTTAACAAAAATTATTATTTAAATTTAAGTCTTTAATAGTTTTATTGATTCGGCTAGCATCTTTCATAGTATAAATTTGGATTAGGTAATGTCTTGTGTTAAAATTCTTAAAAAATCGCTTAAATAAGGATTCAAATGAAACCCATGAATGGAGAGAGAAAAACGTTAGAACTTTTTGAAAAAGCAGCAAGAAACGTAGTGGCTTATAAAAAGTTTCTCAAAAAAAACCACTTAAATGCAACTGATATTTCGAGATCAAAAGATTTTTTGACTATCCCAATAATGAATAAGTCCAACTACCTTCGTCGATATCCATTAAAGGAGTTGACCTGGAAAGGTTCTATGCGTCATCATCTTATTTTTACTTCCACGTCCGGATCAACGGGCGAGCCATTTTATTTCCCGCGCGAAAAACTTGTCGATAATCAAGCCGCATGGGTTCATGATCTTTTTTATAAATATCGTTCAGATTCTAAAGATAAATCGACTTTAGTGATCGTTTGTTTCGGTATGGGTGTTTGGATTGGTGGAATTCTCACTTATCAGGCCTTTAAAATAATGGGGGATAGAGGTGAATCTATATCTATTCTTACACCAGGTATTAATAAAGCAGAGATATTCAATGCCTTGAAAAAGATCGCCTACAATTTTGATGAGGTCATTATGGTTGGGTACGCTCCGTTTATAAAAGATATTGTTGATGAGGCACCTAGTCAGGGTGTTAATTTGCGCAAAATGAATGTAAGACTTATTTTTGCGGCCGAGGCATTTACAGAAGGTTTTCGTGATTATATTGCAAAGAAAGCCGGTCTCAAAAATGTTCTTCTCGATACGATGAATATCTACGGCAGTGCGGATATCGGCGCCATGGCTTTTGAAACGCCAATTAGCATTCTAATGCGCCGTTTAGCCCAAAGAAAACCGGAGCTTTTTGACTCTCTTTTTTCATCAATCTCAAAAACTCCTACTTTTGCGCAGTATAATCCGGAATTTATTCATTTTGTTTCCAATAATGGTCGTATTCTGCTTTCCGGGGACAGCACCATACCTTTAATCAAATACGATATTGGTGACCACGGGGGAACCATGACCTTCAGAGAGGTCGTTCGAATATTTCGCAATCACGGTATAAATATTTTGCGGGAAGCGGAAAAGGCTGGTATATCCAAAACCATTTTGAAATTTCCTTTTGTTTATGTCTACGAAAGAGCCGATCTTTCCACCACTCTATACGGATTGCAGATTTATCCGGAAACAGTGCGGGAAGCTCTTTTGACAAAACCAATCTCAACCTATTTAACCGGTAAGGTTACTCTCATTACTCGATATGATCACCTCCAGAATCAGTACTTGGAAATCAATTTGGAACTTCAAAAAAACAAAAACGCCTCTCAAGCATTGAAGGCTCGAACTTTGACGCAGATTGTGAAAAATTTGCGCCTGAAAAACTCGGAGTATCGGGAACTTTCAAATTTTTTGAAGAAGCGAGCTTATCCACGCTTAGTCTTTTGGCCAAATGAACATCCTGAACATTTTCGCCCGGGCATTAAACAAAAGTGGGTTAAAAAACAACGCTAAACTATTTTTTGATCCGTTCGTGTAACCTCTGAGCCTCTTTCCACGCTAAATTAAAACTATTTTTGAACATCTCCGCTATTTCTTTATGTTCAATGATAATTCCAAATTTTTTTACGGGATCTACTAATGCTACTCGATTCCCATATATAGCCATATCACAAGGGAATTTATATTCTTTTTCTGGTATGAGCGAGATTTGATCAGGTATATTTTTGGGCAATGTTCTCCAGCGAGCTACAGACTCCTTGTTGGCAGGATTTATTGCCCGCATCTTTATACCTTTTTTAATACGAGGTATATTATGTTCTTCTAGAAAGTTCGGGAAAATTTTAAAAATAGTCCCTGGATTTGCATAAGTCTTTAAATCTTTCGCCTCAGAAGAAAAGATATCATGATAAGTATTTTTCAATCCTTCAACGCCCTCATATACTTTCACGGTTGGCTTGTATCGTGTTTCTTTATGATAAGCACGCAATTCAGGGATGATTTTTTTCACCGAATCTAAAGCAAGAGTACGGTCTTTTACAGCGTCTTCTGCGATTTTCAGAATAGCATCTGGGGTAGCTGCCACAAATTGTTGACATTTATGACCCACCACCAACTCCACCAGACCGCGTTTCCGCAAAGAATCAATGATGACATAAGTCGAGCTTCTATTAACTTTTGCCTCTTTAGCTATCACACTGACTGTTGCGGTCCCGAGCTTTATTAAACAGACATAAACTGTGATTTGTTTCTCACTTAATCCAATGGAAGTTAAGTCATTTTTTGTGTTGTTAAGCATCAACAACATCTTAGAATTAATCTTTAAAAGAATCAATGGGTCGTTCAGTCGGTGGAAATATTGATGAACCTGAATCTGCTCGTCATGCAGATAAAATCAAATCTTCGGCAGGTGAATGCGGTATTATTCTACGGTGATTGAGCCCCGCTTAGCCCACGGGGATTTTTAATGATAAAATAAACACATGAATCAGATTGTCTTGATTAGATTTACTTTTAAACACGGAGGAAAAAGAAAGTGGATAAAATGGTCTAAAGAAAAAATGAAAAGTTTATCTATCTTCTTCCAAAAAGCTTGTTTGTCTATTTAATTTTGAGTTAAAGAAATGAACCCTAGGGACATTAAATTATCAAATTTTTATCGAATGGTAACTCAGTCAGACCGTATTAAGTTTTTATTGAGTTACGCCGTTCTGGCGCCATCGACTCACAACAGCCAGCCATGGCTTTTTAAAATTGAGAATAATGTCTGTAAGGTTTATTACGATCCAAAATATTTGATTCCGGTAGGAGATCCTCTAACTCGCGATCTGCATATAAGTATCGGGTGCGCGGTGGAAAACTTGAATATCGCCGCTAAATATTTTGGTATGGCTCCCATTGTTAATCTCGGTCCGTTCGAGGAAAAAAATCTTCTTGCAAAAATAATTTTCTCCGAACCCGCCAATAAGCTCGATAACTACGGGAATCTCTTAAATACGATCCCGAAAAGAATTAATGCCCGTGGAGTTTTCCAAAAGACCGAAATCAATTTGTCTACTTTGGACGAAGTCAAATCTGAAATGCAAAAGAGTGGTTATACCGATAATTTAACTCTTCACCTCATTGTGGATCGAGATAAAATAAATAGTCTTGCCCGTTTAACGGCACGGGGTCTCCGTATGGCTTATCAAAAACCTATTTTTAGAAGGGAAATGTCTCGATGGATGAATAATAGTCTTTCGCCGAAAAAAGAAGGGCTCCACGGTTACGCGCTTAAAATGCCACTGTTTTTGTCTTTCATTATTCCTACTTTAGTTCGTCTGAAGGATATTGGCCCTTTTTTAGCCGACAAAAATTATCAAAGTATTTCATCTGCTCCGCTTTTAGTAGTTATAAGCGCCAAGAAGAATGATCCGCACACTTGGCTCGAAACTGGGCTATTAGCCGAAAGACTCATGCTTGAATTTCAGAGTCAAGATCTGCAGACTTCCATTTTTGTAGCCTCTATTGAAATGGCTGATCTTTATAAAGAGGTTCAGAAAATTTTAAATACGACTGAAATTCCACAATTTCTTTTTGCGGTAGGGAAAATAGACTCCCTTCATAAATTCACGCCCCGTCATCGATTAGAAAAGAAAATTATTAATTGACATGGATCTCTTCTCTAAAATTAAAAAACAACCTCACAAACCGGATACGATCTGGCAACCCTCTATTTTTGATTTAAAAACGCAGAAGGATCAAAAGGCCGTGGCAGATCTTATAGAAAGTGGGGCAATTGACCGAATAATTGAAACTTTTCATATTCAGAATAAAGAATTGGCCGAAGTTCGGGATCCATCTAAAATTTCTCATCCAACCGAAACAAAGACAGAATCTAAAACAGATCCCGACGAAGGAGTTTGGGTGTATTTCCCTTGGAGGAAAAGTCTGATTCACCTTTTGGCGAAATCTGATTATATAGAACTTCGGACGTCTCGAAATAGTCACTTGATTACCCTGGAGGAACAGAAAAAGTTCGAGGGGGCGAGAATTGGTTTCGCCGGTCTAAATGTCGGTAATCCGGGGGCCGTTTGTATTACGCTAGAGGGAGGATCCCGTCAGATGAAATTGGCTGACCTTGATCCTTTATCTGTGTCGAATATGAACCGTTTTAATACCGGCATTGATAATTTAGGAGTAAATAAAGTCATAATCTCTGCTAGACAAATATTCGAAATAGATCCATTCATGGAAATAGAATTGTATGAAGATGGAATTAAGCCGGAAAATATTGATAAATTTCTTCTTGAGCCTAAAATTGACCTACTCATTGAGGAAATGGACAATTTAAAATTGAAAATTCTTATCCGGGAAAGAGCTAAGCTTCATCGGATCCCAGTGATTATGGTCACCGCTGATGGCATTTTAGACATTGAAAGATATGATTTGGAACCTGATTTGCCAATTATGGCGGGCAACTTGAGGGCGGAAGTCATTGAAGGGATAAATAATGTTGTGCCCAGCAAAGGCAACTTGCGAGAAAGAGTGATGTTGGCGCGGGATTTTATCGGGAAGGATCTGCATTCTCAACGTTTAAACGAAGCTTTTGAAAAAATTGGTACGGAAATCCCAAGCATTCCGCAGTTAGCCGAATGGACGTTTTTGCGCGGCGCCCTCCTCTGTCATGGCGCAAGAAAAATTCTAAGCGGAGAGAAAGTGGTATCCGGAAGATACTTATTAACTTCTGACAGTATTTTGAAAAAGAAAATAGCCTGATAGAATTTTAACGATGGATGTCTTTCAAAACTTTGATCTTTTGACAGTAGGAATCGTTACGGCCGGAATTGGTATTCTGGGCTTTACTCTCTACATCAATAATCGGCGAAGCATTACCAACCAAACTTTTTTGATGTTGTCGGTAGTCTCGATAGTTTGGAGCATTCTAAACTATTTAAGTTACCAGTTGATCCTACCCAACCAGCTGTTCTTGATAAGAGGAGAACTTTTTTGCGCTATTTGGCACACTTATTACTTTTTTAAATTCCTGTATGTGTTGCCGGAAGAGACGGTTACTTTTCCGAGATATTATCAGAGATTTTTAATTCCCTGGGTTTGCCTATTATCTCTACTAACTTTGAGTAACTTAGTAGCGGCCACTCCAGGAAGTTACTCCGGAGATGGTCATTTAATTTCATTCCTGCCCGGTCCCTTAATTCCTTTTTTCGGGCTAACCATTGTTATTCTGCTTATTAGTGCCTTCATTATTTTAATTCGCAAGATTGTTCGGGCTAAATCAGGTCAGAAAGCGCCGCTCGTCTATATTTTGATAGGCACTCTCACCACTTTCTTTTTGATCATTACTTTTATTTTCATTTATCCTGCTTTCCGTGGAGATTCACACTATATTATCTATGGGGCCTTGTTCAATTTCCCTTTAATAGCCCTGACTAGTTATGCCATTTATCAGCGAAAATTATTAAACGTTCGAGCAGCTAGTGTCTCGGTTATTACTTCAGTCCTATGCGTAGTGTCATTTCTTGAAATTATTTTTTCCAATACTTTAGTTTTAATTATTTTTCGATCCGCAGTCTTTTTAATTGTTTTGGCAATTAGCATCTTGATGAACCGTTTTGTGGAAACTATTGCCGAACAAAGAGAAGAATTGGAGCGCGCCAATGAGAGACAAGAGGGTTTAATCCACTTTATTAGTCATCAAATTAAGGGGTATCTGACCAAAAGCAAGGCCGCTTTTGCCGGTATTTTGGAGGGGGATTTCGGGGAAGTCTCTGAGAATGTTAAGTCTGTGGCTAAAGAAGGATTGAAGGATAATCAGGAAGGGGTAGAGACCGTCATGAGCATTTTGAGCGCCGCCAATTTGAAAAGTGGTACAGTTACCTACAAAAGAGAATCACTTGATTTTAGGAAGTTAGTAATCGATCAGATCGATAGTCACCGAAAGGCCGCCGTCGATAAAGGGTTGCGTTTTGAAAGTCAGATTGATCAAGAACCGAATTATGCTTTGATCGGAGACGGGGAACAATTGAGTAAGCACGTTATCGGAAATCTGATCGATAATTCCATTAAATACACCCTGAAGGGGAACGTCACGATTGGCTTGAGAAAAAATGGAGACAAAATTTTATTTTGGGTAAAGGATAGTGGTGTTGGAATTACAGATGAAGATAAGAAGCGCCTCTTCACCGAAGGCGGGCGCGGCAAGGAATCAACTAAAGTGAATGTTGACAGCACCGGTTACGGCCTTTATATCGCCAAACAAATCGTGGAAGTTCATAAAGGGCGCATTTGGGCCGAATCGGAAGGGGCCGGAAAAGGTTCTACTTTTTTTGTGGAATTATCCGCTACTTGATTTTTTATTTAAAGATGGTATAATTCGGAAAATAAACCAAGGAGGTCTTTTGGATAAAATCATTGTTGGAATTCTGCGTCGTGAGCAAAAGGACTTGCTTCAGGAAGAAGTTCTCGCCATCGAACATGCCTTTCCGGGAAAAGAGATTCAGTACGTGAAGCTAGATTCGCGAGATTATCTCGAGCACTCAAAACTTTGCAGAGAGATCAAGCCGAGCGTGGTTATCTTGCCCATGGATCGCCCTATTCCAGCGAAGGCAATGGAAGAGGGTGTCGTGCATGTCGAAGCCACCACTGGCCGACTGCGAAGGCTTCTGCCATTGCGGCCGGAGTTCGAACCATATGTTTCGTGATTTTATTAGCCCAGCCACCATCAAAAGTGGCTGGGCTAATTATTTTATTTCAGTTTTAAGCCATTTTTTGCTATTATTTTCCTAATGGCAAACTCAAAAATCATGTTCTCCGGCGTTAAGCCAACCGGCCGACCTCATATTGGCAATTATTTTGGGGCCATGCGCCAGTTTGTACAATTGCAGGATAAATATGACAGTCTGGTGATGATTGCCGATTATCATGCCCTCAATTTCATTCAAAATGCCGACGAAATGACCGAAAATATTGTCGGAGTGATGATGGATTATTTAGCCATCGGCCTTGACCCTAAAAAGGTAATTTTATTTAAGCAGTCAGATGTGCCGGAACATACTGAATTAACGTGGATTTTTGACACCATTACCACCATGCCATATCTTCAGCGCGCTCACGCCTACAAGGATGCGCTAGCCAAAAATAAGGAAATTAGCGCCGGCACTTTTAATTATCCGATGTTGATGGCCACTGATATTTTGCTTTATGATCCGGCCGTCGTTCCGGTAGGAAGCGACCAGAAACAGCATGTGGAAATTGCTCGAGATACGGCTGAAAAATTCAATCGAATTTTCGGGGAAACTTTTAAGCTGCCGGAGCCAATGATCTTGAGTGAAGTTCAAACGGTGCCCGGCATTGACGGACAGAAAATGAGCAAAAGTTACAACAACACCATTCCACTTTTTGCTTCGGATGAGGAAATAAGGAAATCGGTAATGAGCATCGTCACTGATTCAGGAGAGGGGGAGCCGACGAATGTGAAAGCCATTCATCTTCTGGTAAAACCCGCCGCGGAAGTTGAAAAACTATATTCGGAAAGCCGCGGAAAGTATCAGTCTCTGAAAGAAGCCTTAATTACAGATTTAACTGCTTTCATTTCACCGCTACGAGAAAAAAGAAAAGAATGGGAGAGTCGGCGAGAGGAGGTGCTGAAAATCTTAAAAGAGGGCGGGGAGAAGGCCCGGGAGCGAGCGGCGGCCAAAATGAATATTGTTCGTGAGCGCATCGGGGTAAAATTATATTGAAATAGCTTATAGCTTATGGGCGTTAGCTTTTAGAAAATGCAAAGAACCTATATTAAAAACTTAAAGGAGAAAATCGGACAGGAAGTCAAAATTAATGGTTGGATTGATATTCGACGTGATCAGGGAAAACTGATTTTCTTAGATTTTCGCGATATGAGTGGCTATGTACAAGGTGTAATCTTGCCTAAAAGTGAAGCGCATGAGATTGGGGAAAAGGTCCGGCCGGAATGGGTGGTAGAAGTCCAGGGTCTTGTCAATAAGCGACCGGAAAAAAGTGTTCAGCCGGAAAAACTAAACGGCGATATTGAACTGGAAATTAAAGAGATAGTGGTTTTAAACGAGGCGGAAACTCCACCGATTGATGTTCAGAGTGACGGTCACGAAATCGGAGAAGAACATCGTCTAAAATATCGTTACTTGGATTTGCGGCGGCCAAGGTTGCAGAAAAATATTCGCCATCGCCATCGAGTGGTGAAGTTTGTGCGGGATTTTCTGGACAAAGAAGGCTTTACCGAAATTGAAACACCAGTTTTAACTAAATCAACACCGGAGGGTGCTCGAGATTATATTGTGCCGTCTCGGCTTGAACCGGGCCATTTTTACGCCCTTCCTCAATCGCCACAGCAATACAAGCAGCTTTTGATGGCTGCTGGTTTGGAGAAGTACTTTCAATTTGCCAAATGTATGCGCGATGAAGATACTCGAGGAGACCGACAGCCGGAGTTCACTCAACTTGATCTGGAAATGAGCTTCGTGGATCAAGATGATGTGATGGCACTTAATGAAAAGCTTTTGATTGAAATGGTTCAGGCGATTTATCCAGATAAGAAAATTCAAGAGATTCCATTTCCAAGAATTTCGTACGCGGAGACGATGGAAAAATACCAGACTGACCGGCCTGATCTCAGAGAAGATAAAAATGATCCAAATGTTTTGGCTTTTTGCTGGATTATTGATTTTCCTTTCTTTGAGAAAACTGATAAAGGGGCTTGGACATTTACTCATAATCCTTTTTCTGGCGCCAAGACCGAGCATCAAGATTGGCTTAAAAACAAAGAGAATATTGATCAAATTTTGACTTCTCAATACGATATTGTCCTGAACGGCTATGAAATTGGCGGCGGTAGTATTCGAAATCATAATCCAGAGGCTCTGACTTCTGTTTTCGAAATCATGGGATATTCAAAGGAAAGCATTGAAAAGAGTTTTGGGCATATGCTGGATGCTTTTAAAAGCGGTACGCCACCGCACGGTGGCATTGCTTGGGGTTTTGATCGCCTGATGATGATACTTGAGAACGAGCCAAACATCCGTGAAGTAATCGCCTTCCCAAAAACTGGAGAGGGAAGAGACCTGATGATGGATTCGCCAAGCGAAGTATCTGATGAGCAACTGCGAGAGTTAGGAATCAGTCTAAAGAAAAAATCGCAAGGTTAACTTTGTTTTAGCTGAAGCTAGTGATATGCTAAAAATCCTCCAGGAAATTCCTGGTTTTCTTTGTCTATAAAAGTATGAAAAACACCCCGAAAATCGGCATAAAAGAGGTGGCGCTCTCATTCTGGCGGATAGTCAAAACCGTTCGTTTTTGGCTTATACTCACTTTAATTGGGAGTATCGGCCCCACTGTTATTGATATCTTTGTTCCGCTGCAATATAGAAACTTTTTTAACTTATTGGCTGACGCCACGGATAAGGCGGCGACCATTCCCGCTCTTTCGAAAATCATTGTTATTGTTCTTGTTCTGAATTTAGCCGAATGGGCTATTTCTCGGATTGGCACTATCGGTATTGACCGTTTCGAGAGTAAAGGTTCAATCAGGATACGTCAGCTATCGTTTGAATATCTAATCGATCATTCTTACACTTTCTTTGCCAATAATTTTACCGGATCGTTGACACAGAAGATTGGCCGCTATGCCCGCGCATATGAGAGTTTGACCGATCGGATCTCTTACAACATTATTCCGCTTGCTATTCGAATTGTCGGAACGATTATTATTGTCTTTACTATTAACAACGTCATTGCTTGGGTAATTGTCGGCTGGACAATTCTCTTTTTAGCTTTTAATTACACCTTTGCCCGATTCAAACTGAAGTACGATATTGCCAAAGCGGCTGCCGATACTAAGTCCTCGGGCCTTTTGGCTGACAACATCACCAATCACAACACCATTCAACTTTTTACTGGACAACGAATGGAGAACGAAAGATATAAGGAAACAACAAATGAACAGCTCCGCCTCGGTCTTTTGGTAGCCAATTTAAATGAGGCAATGGACGCCACGCAAGCTTTATTGATGATCCTGATGGAATTTTTTCTGTTCTATTTTTCCATTCGATTGTGGGCGGAAAATCAAATCAGTTTGGGAACATTCGTGCTTTTTCAAACCTACATTCTTGGTCTAGGTTATCGACTTTGGGGGTTCAGTAACATCATCCGCAATCTTTATGAAGCGTTTGCCGACGCCAAGGAAATGGTGGAAATTCTGCATTTGCCACATGAAATTCAGGATCAGCCAAACGCCCAAAATCTTCAAATCAGGAAAGGGGAGGTGAGATTCGAGAATCTTTCATTTAGTTTTAATGAAAATAGGCAGGTGCTAAAAGACGTTGATCTAACAATCGCTGGCGGAGAAAAAGTGGCTCTTATCGGCCCTTCGGGTGCAGGTAAATCAACTTTCGTTCGCCTCTTACTTCGACTCTATAACGTTACTAGCGGTAAGATCTTGATAGATGAACAAGATATTCAGCAAGTGCGACAGGAAAGTCTCCATGCCAATATTAGTCTGGTGCCACAGGACCCAATTCTTTTTCACCGAACCTTGATGGAAAATATTCGATATGGAAAGCGTGACGCCACCGATGAAGAGGTGATTAGAGCGGCCAAATTGGCACACTGTGATGAATTTATTGAGAGCTTGCCGAAGAAATATGAAACTTATGTGGGAGAGCGAGGTATCAAGCTTTCCGGAGGGGAAAGGCAGCGGGTCGCCATTGCCAGAGCCATTCTGAAAAACGCGCCAATTCTAGTGCTGGATGAAGCGACATCAAGTCTTGATTCACATTCGGAAGCTTTAATTCAGGACGCCTTGGAAAAGCTGATGCAGAATAAAACCGTAATTGTTATCGCTCACCGACTTTCTACTATTCAAAAAATGGATCGTATTGTAGTAGTAGAAAATGGCAAAATCATTGAAGAAGGTACACATCAGTCGCTGCTTCAGAAAGAAGGCGGGCTGTATCAGAAATTATGGAATTTACAGGCAGGCGGTTTTATTGTGACTGATGATGGGGAAGAGGAGACTATTGAAGAAAAAGATACAGAGGAGGAAGAGGATTAAGAAGAGGGGTCGGGCTTCGCCCGACCCCTCTTCTACTATATAATTATTAGAATGACGACAAAATTCGCCATCAAAACCGAACAATTTGAAGGGCCTCTTGATCTGCTTTTAAACCTGATTGAGAAGCGAAAGCTTCTGATTAACGACATCTCTCTAGCCAAAGTGACCGATGATTATCTGGGCTATTTAAAAAATCTACCTCAATTTTCCATTCCGGAAAGCGCCAATTTTATATTAATTGCTTCTACTCTGGTTCTTATAAAGTCCAGATCTTTATTGCCGGTAATCAGCCTCTCGGAGGAAGAAGAAATGAGCATTGAGGAGCTTCAAGAGAGGCTTCGAGTTTACAAAATTTTGAAAGAGGCTACGGCCGGCCTGCGCGAGCACTTTGGCCGAAAGATAATTTTTCCAAAGTCATCAACGCGAATGACGGTTTCTGTCTTTTCTCCGGCAGAGGATTTATCCCTGGACTCATTAGTAAGTTCCATGCAAAATCTCTTAGCTAATCTACCAAAGAATGAGCGACTGCCAAAAACGGTAGTGGAAAAAGTAATTAGTCTGGAAGAGATGATTGATAGTCTGACGGTCCGCATCAAAGATTCCTTAAAGATGAGTTTTCGAGAGTTTACCAAAATTAGCAAAGAGAATAAGATAAATATTATCGTCAGCTTTCTGGCCATGCTTGAATTGGTCAAACAGGGCATAATTGATGTCACCCAAAATACCAATTTTGACGATATTCATATGGAAACTCAAAGTCTTGAAACTCCAAAATATAATTGACCATGAATCTGGAAAATAAAATTGAAGCAATTCTGTTTTGGAAGGGCGAGCCGCTCTCTATCAAGCGGCTCGCCGACATTCTCAAAAAAGATCCAGCCGAAATTGAAGCGGCTCTTACCACTCTGGAAAGAAGGCTGGAAACCGGCGGTTTGGTTCTAATGCGAAAAGAAGATGAAGTGATGCTCGGAACCGCTCCGGCTCTTTCAAAAATGATTGAGGATCTGGCCAAGGAAGAACTGACTAAAGATTTGGGGCGAGCCGGTCTCGAAACTCTTTCCGTTATTCTTTACAAAGGGCCGATTACCCGTCGCGAAATTGATTTTATCCGCGGAGTTAATTCCACTTTTATTTTGAGACATCTTCTGATTCGCGGTTTAGTCGAAAAAATTACTAACCCAAAAGACGAGCGAAGCTTCCTCTACAAGCCAACTTTTGAACTACTGTCTTATCTTGGGGCAAGTCGCCTGGAAAGCATCCCGAATTATCAGGAAGTTCTCACCCAATTGAATGATTTCCAAAAAGCTGAAGAGAAGTCGGAAGTCGAAAGTGAAGGAGAAACAACCAGCGAGCCTTCGGAAGAAAACCTGGAACCAGTTCAGAATGAATAGAATAAGAAAGGAAACTTTTAAAAAATGGGTGATTGGAACCTTAGCGGTGGTTGTTTTTTTCATTTTGGTGTATGCCCCTTCTAAACGCGACACCGTTACCAATCCAAACAACGAAGCATCTTCGACAGTCCCGGTCCCGGCGTCGCTACCAACTGTCGGTCTTTTTGATCATCTTAAACTTCAGGCCAAAGCTGCGTACGTTCTCGACATCACTACCAATCAGGTTATCTTCGCCAAAAATGAAAACACGCCGTTGCCCCTCGCTTCCATAACCAAGCTAATGACAGCTTTTGTTGGCTCAAAATTTTTAGACGATAAGGCCACTGTAACTATCTCCACTTCTTCCGCAGCGATTGAGGGTGAGAGTGGCCTCCAGCCAAATGAGCTCTGGACTTTCAAGGATTTAAGAAATTTTACTCTGATGGTTTCTTCCAACGATGGCGCCAACGCCATCGCTTTGGCCGTTGCCACTACCATCGCCACTCATTCAAGCTCAACGGATCCGACTATCTCCGGTCTAAGTAGCAGCACTCTCGAGGCTCTCTTCGCCAATGAAATGAATACAGCAGCCGCTTCATTAAATCTTCCTACTTTGCATTTTCAAAATTCCACCGGCCTCGATGTCGATACGACAACTCCGGGAGCAATTGGTTCGGCTAAAGATGTAAGTGAATTCTTACGCTATCTTGTTCAAACTCATCCCGATATTGTGGAAATCACTAAAAATAATCGGTTTAAGTTCACTTCATTGAGCGGTATAAATCATACGGCGGTAAATACCGACGAAGATATCACTAGGATTTCCGGAATTATTGCTTCGAAAACCGGCTACACTTTGCTTGCTGGTGGAAACCTGGTTATTGCATATAACCCAGGACTGATTCACCCGATTATTATCACCGTGCTTGGCTCAACTGCGGCTGGCCGATTTAGCGATACTTTGGCTCTAGCTTCCTCTACTCGCGCCTATCTCAAGAGCCAATAATGCCTCTTTTTAGGCTATAATTCTCCTATGATTCTCAGTACGGTTAAAGTCTTTGTCCCCGCCATTCTTTCCTTTCTGGTCGGTCTGGCTATTACGCCAAGCATTAGCAACATTCTCTATCGGCGTCGGATGTGGAAAAACCGCTCTCGAAGCGCTGAAAACAAGGATTATGTCACTCCTGAGTTTCAGAAAATCCATAATCACGGCGGCGAAACTTCAACTCCGCGAATTGGCGGCATCATTGTCTGGCTTTCCGTTTTGATTTCCACGCTTTTACTTTCTTTGAATTCCTTTATATTTCCGAGTCGTCTGAATATTAAATTAAATTTCTTAAGTCAGAATCAAACTTTACTGCCACTTTTTACTCTGGTTTTGGCGTCGTTGATCGGCCTTCTTGACGATCTTCTGCAAATTTATAGCACTCGAATTGAATTAAGTGACGGGCTCAATCGACGTTTGCGAGTCTTAATCGTTCTTTTTCTCGGCTCCATCGGCGCTTGGTGGTTTTATTTTAAGTTAAAAAATTTCGGCGTTCATGTGCCGTTTTGGCAGGACGTTGATTTAGGCATTTCTTTCATCCCATTTTTTATTATCGTCATGCTCGGCGTCTTTTCTGGTTCGGTCATTGATGGCATCGATGGCTTGGCCGGCGGCGTCCTGGCTTCTTCCTTTGGCGCCTACATGATCATTGCCTTTGTTCACAACCAGATTGACTTGGCCGCCTTCTGCGCCGTGATTGTCGGCGGAATTCTGGCTTTCTTATGGTTCAATATTCCACCCGCTCGCTTTTATATGGGGGAGACAGGCATGCTGGGACTAACCGTTACTCTGGCTATCATCGCTTTTCTGACGAATTCCGTTTTAGTTTTGCCTTTAATCGCTTTTCCGCTTTTCATTACTTCTCTTTCAGTAATTATTCAGAGAATTGCTAAAACCAGATTTAATCGAAAGATTTTTATAGTAGCGCCGCTCCATCATCATTTTGAGGCCTCCGGTTGGCCATCTTACAAAGTAACGATGCGCTTCTGGATTATTTCCGTTGTCTTCGCCTTAATCGGAGCAATTATTGCTATCATAAGTTGATGAAAGCTGTCGACAAACCATTTTTGATTTCTATCCTGATCTTAGTCATTGCTGGTCTTTTTATTTTTAGTTCAGCCTCTCTCGGACTTTTAGCCGGCAGCGGCGCCACCTTTAAATCCGTTCTGATAAACCAAATAGTTTTGGGAGTGGTGCTGGGGTCGCTGGCCTGTTATATCAACAATAAAATTCCATATAAGTTCTGGCGAAAATACGCTCTTTTTATCTTTGTCGGCTCCATCTTATCGGTGCTCCTAATTTTTGTTCCTCATATTGGATTCAAATACAATGGCGCCAGGCGCTGGATTAGTTTAGGTAGTTTTTCTCTGCAACCATCAGAGATTTTCAAAGTTGGTTTTGTTATCTATTTTGCCGCTTGGCTTTCGGGTGTAAAGCAAAAAGTGGATACTTTTAAATATGGCAGCCTGCCATTCGCCATTTTAATTGCCATCGCTGCCATCCTAATGTTAATAGAACCTGACACCGCCACCTTCGGAGTGATTTTTATTGCCGGACTTTCAATGTTTGTGGTTGCAGGTTGTCGTTGGCGGGATCTTTTTATTCTGGGACTTATCGGCATTATCGGCATCGGGGTTTTATATGTCAGTCGCCCTTACATTCGACAGCGAATTGATACTTTTATCCATCCGGCCAATGACGCACTGGGGAGCGGCTACCAAATTCAGCAGTCCTTAATCGCCATAGGAGCCGGGCGACTTACCGGTAGGGGATTTGGTCAAAGTATTCAGAAATTCAATTATTTACCGGAGCCGATTGGCGACTCTATTTTTGCCGTGGCAGCAGAAGAATTCGGTTTTGTGGGCGCTAGTTTAATTATTTTGCTTTATCTTTTCTTTACCTTTCGTGGCCTGCGCATTGCGGCTCAAACCCCGGATCTCTTCGGTAGACTATTAGTAACAGGGCTTGTTATACTGATTTTAGCCGAGTCCTTCATTAATATTGCTTCCATGTTGGGTATTTTGCCGGTTTCCGGAATTCCGCTTCTCTTTATCAGTCACGGTGGCACCGCTCTTTTTTTCACTTTGGCCGAAGTCGGAATTATTTTAAATGTCTCACGATACACATCCAAAAGATAAGTTATAGAGTTTATAAAGTTCATAAAGACTACTTTACGGACTTTTAAACCTTAAGAACTTCTAACCTTTTAAAATGAAAATTGTTTTCTGTGGTGGAGGGACGGGCGGACATTTCTATCCACTAATTGCCGTGGCCGAGGAATTGCGAGCTGTAATGCGCGAAGAGAAATTGCTGGAAGCCCAAATATATTATTTAGCGCCGGTTCCGTATTCGAGTAAAATTCTTTTTGATCACGACATCACTTACAAGAAAATTGAGGCTGGTAAGGTCCGCCGCTACCGATCCATTTTAAATTTTTTCGACCTATTTAAAACCGGCTGGGGAGTAATACGCGCTTTATGGAAAGTCTTTTGGATTTATCCGGATGTGGTTTTTGGCAAAGGTGGTTACATGAGTTTTCCGGTGCTTTTCGCCGCCAAACTTTTGAAAATTCCAGTAATTATTCACGAGTCCGATACGGTTCCGGGTAAAGTAAACCTCTGGGCTGGTAAGTTTGCCAGAGCCATTGCTATTTCGTATCCGGAAACAGCCAGTTATTTTCCAAAAGACAAAACGGTTTATACCGGCAATCCTATTCGCAAGGAAATTATGATTCCGGCCACAGAAGGATCATTTGAGTTTCTGAATCTTCAAAGAGAAGTTCCGACAATTTTAATTCTGGGCGGCTCGCAGGGCGCAAAAATCATTAACGAAAGATTACTCGATTGTCTGGCGCCGTTAGTAGAAAACTTTCAGGTTATTCACCAAACCGGTCGTAAAAATATTGAAGAAGTGAAAGGGCGGGCCAAAGTCATCTTGGAGAAACGACCGCACCCGGAAAGATATAAACCTTTTGATTATCTAAATGATTTGGCTCTACGAATGGCGGCCGGTGCCAGTAAATTGGTAATTTCTCGCAGCGGTTCCACTTTATTTGAAATTGCCGCCTGGGGGTTGCCCAGCATCATGATCCCTATTCCGGAAAAAGTTAGTCATGATCAACGCGAAAATGCTTATGCGTATGCCAGAAGTGGAGCGGCGGTGGTGATTGAGCAGGAGAATCTGACACCGGAAATTATGCTTTCCGAGATAAAAAGAATTATGACTAATCCGGAAATTTATCAGAAAATGCAGAAGGCGGCTAAAGATTTTGCCAAACTGGACGCAGCCAAGAAAATTGCCCAAGAAATCATTGCCTTGGGATTGGAACACCAGAACTAGATTATGGAGCAAACTAATAAACCGAAAATTATCACTCGTTTTCCACCGAGTCCGACCGGTTTTCTTCATATTGGTCGGGCTCGTACCGCTCTTTTTAATTTTTTATTTACCCGGAAAAACGGCGGAGAAATGGTTTTCCGATTGGAAGATACCGACAAGGAAAGATCCAAAAGCGAATTCGAGCAGGATATTGTTGAAAGTTTAAAGTGGCTGGGTATTTCATATGATCAAGGCCCTTTTAGGCAATCAGAGAGGACGGGAGAATATCAAAAATATTTAAAGAGGCTTCTGGAAAGTGGAGCAGCTTATAAATCAATAGAACCCAAAAAAGAAAATCCCACTGAAAATATAGAAGTGGTGCGCTTCAAGAATCCAAATAAGAAAATTAAATGGAATGATTTAATTCGCGGCGAAGTTGAGTTTGATACAACGGATTTGAAGGATTTTGTCATTGCCCGAACTATCGATGATCCGCTTTATCATCTGACAGTGGTAGTAGATGACTTTGAAATGGGAATTACCCACGTCCTTCGGGGTGAGGATCATATTTCAAATACACCGCGCCAGATTTTAATTCAGGAAGCGATTGGGGCGCCACGACCAGTGTATGCTCACATTCCTCTAATTCTGGCGCCGGATCGTTCAAAACTTTCAGGCCGACACGGAGCAGTCAGTGTGACAGAGTATCGCGCGATGGGGTATCTACCGGAGGCTTTAGTTAATTATCTGGCGTTACTTGGCTGGAATCCGGGGACAGAGCAAGAAATTTTTTCAATGGAAGAATTGATTGGTGAGTTTGATATCGGAGCGGTTCAGAAAGGTGGCGCCATTTTTGATTTGGTGAAATTAAAATGGATTAATAAGGAACATATTAAGTTGATGCCGGAGGAAGGGTTTGCTGAGGAAGTAAAGAAGTGGCTGCCGGAAGAAATTAAAGAGGCGGCAAAATTTTCGACTGTTTTTCCGAAAATTTTGCCTCTCCTTCGAGAGCGTATTTCTACTTTTGGAGAGCTTAAAGAAATGGCCGAAGCGGGTGAAATTCAGTACTTTTTTGAGCCGCCTCAATATGACCCTCAAAGTCTCCTTTGTCCGCCTAAACAGCGAAAGGGTCAGGAGCTGGAATTAGGGGCCTTAAAACCGATTTTAGAGGCTTTAAAGGGCTTATTAGAGCCACTTTTAGACAATTTTGACCGAAATTTTATAAAGGATACAATTTGGCCATACGCGGAAAAGCAGGGTAGAGCGGTAGTCCTTTGGGCCATGCGATATGCATTAAGCGGCCGCGACAAATCGCCCGATCCTTTCACCTTGGCCGAGATTCTCGGCAAAGACGAAACCTTGAGACGTTTAGATAATGCCATTTCTAAAATTAAATAAAAAATTATTACTTGTCGGCTTCCTCATTCTAGTGGCGGCAGGCGTTTTGTTAGTCCGCCTGCCGCTCTCCACTGCCCGTGCCGACGATGTCTCCGACCTTCAAGCTCAAATCGATCAGCGTAACGCCAATATCGCTCAACTGGAAAAAGAAATTGCTCAATATCAGGCCTTGGCCGACAAGACCAGCGCTCAAGCCAAGACTTTGCAAAATGCTATCGCCACTTTGCAAGCCAGTCAGAAAAAACTCGACGCCAGCATTAAAGTAACTCAAGATAAAATCGCCGCGGCTAACTTGGATATTCAAAAACTGGGAATTCAAATTACTGATAAACAGCAGGATATTAAAACAAATCAGGAAGTCATTGCCCAGGCCCTACGTAGCATTCAGCAAACTGATTCTGAAAGTCTTATTACTTCTTTTCTTAGCCGGAAAAATTTAGGTGATTTTTGGAATGATGTTCAAAATCTCATCACCTTTCAAAATCGGGTACGAGATAGAGTGCAAGATCTAGAGAATACCAAAGCCGGGCTGGAGAAGGATCAAGCGTCCACCACCGCTGAAAAAGTAAATCTTCAGAATTATCAGAATCAGTTAAGCGATCAGGAAAAAGTAATCGCTTATAACAAACAGCAGCAGTCAAAACTTCTGACCGAAACTAAAAATCAGGAAAAAATTTATCAGCAGACGATTGCCGAGAAGCAGGCAAAAAAAGCGGCCTTTGAAAAAGAGCTTTACGATTACGAGTCGCAATTGAAGTTTAAATTAAATCCGAGCAGCTTGCCAAAAGCCGGGTCGGCCGTGCTTTCCTGGCCTCTTGATAAGATCCGAATCACTCAATTATTCGGCGTCACTAACGCTTCGGCTCGATTGTACGTTTCCGGCTCTCACAACGGTGTAGATTTTGCCGCCAGTGTCGGCACCCCGGTGAAAGCAGCGGCTGACGGTACAGTAGAAGGCGCGGCTGATACGGATTTAGTTTGTCCGGGGGCTTCATTCGGTCGTTACGTTTTTATTCGCCATTATGATGGTCTAGCCACCACTTACGGTCACCTTTCAGTCATCTCCGTGAAGGAGGGTCAGCAAGTAAAAAGAGGAGAGGTTATTGGTTACAGCGGCTCAACAGGTTACGCTACCGGTCCTCACCTTCATTTGAGTGTGTACGCTTCAGCTGCTGTCACCATGCAAAATCTTCCCAGCAAAGTCTGCGGCAACCGTATTTATCGTTTACCAATCGCCGCTACTAACGGCTATTTAGATCCAATGTTATATCTGCCAGCATATAGCGGTCCAACGCAATAAAAAACTTCGTGCAAACAAAAGGAACTAATAAAAATATTGCTATAATAGTTTTATGTGCGGGATTGCCGGAATAGTCGGACAAAGTACGCCGAATAAGGAAAAAATTATTCGGGAAATGGTTGAAAGAATTCGTCATCGCGGACCCGATGGCGATGGTTTTTATGACGGAGAGAAAGCTTCCATTGGCATGCGGCGCCTTAGTATTATTGACCTATCCACCGGAGACCAGCCGATTTGGAACGAAACTAAAGATATTGGCATCGTTTTTAACGGTGAAATCTACAATTATAAAATTCTTCGAGAAGAACTCCTTCAGCAAAACCACATTCTAAAGACTCACAGCGATACAGAAACACTGGTTCATTTATATGAGCAACACGGACCGGAGATGCTTTTAAAGTTGCGCGGAATGTTTACTTTCGCCATTTATGACAAAAGAAAGGAGGAACTTTTCGTGGCACGGGATTATTTTGGTATCAAACCTCTCTACTATTTCTTTGACGACTGGAAGCTGAAAGCTTTCGGCTCGGAAATTAAATCGATCCTGCTTCATCCGGATTTCAAGCCGGAATTAAATGAGAAAGCTATTTTTAATTATCTTTCATACCAATACAATCCGTTTAAAGAAACTTTTTTTCGGCGAATTCATAAACTTTTGCCCGGTCACTATTTGCGAATTGATTTAAATGATCAGAGTATTAAAGAAGAGAAATACTGGGGCTACCAGTTTCGAGAAAAAAATATCGATGAGGAGAAATTGAAGCGGGAAGTCCGAGAGGGAATTGAAGATTCGGTGCGAGCGCATATGATTGCCGATGTACCGGTTGGTGCTTTTCTTTCTGGAGGAATTGATAGCGCCGTCATTGTCGCCATGATGAGTAAAGTCAGAAAAGAAACCGGCGACAATCTGAAGACCTTCACTATTGGGTTCAACGAAGTCAGTGAGCAGAGCGAAGCTAAAGTGATGGCTGATCTTCTGGGGACGGAACATACGGAAATCAGCGTTAATTCAGAAGAATATTTTAGAGAGATGCCAAAAATTGTCTGGCATTTTGATGAGCCTGTAGCCGATCCTTCGGCAGTAGCGCTTTATTTTTTGGCCAGAGAAGCCCGAAGGCACGTTAAAGTAGTGCTTAGTGGCGAGGGAAGCGACGAGCTTTTCGGCGGCTACAACATTTATCGCGAGCCTTTTGCTCTGGCGTATGCCAAATGGCTCCCAAAATCTTTGATTAGATTCTTCGCCAATCTGCCTTTTGATTTCTATGGACGCAATTATCTTCAACGTGTTCTTCTGCCAATTAGAGAGCGCTATATCGGCAACGCCTACGTTTTCCATCCGGCTGAAATAGAAAAACTTTGGAAAAGTAATCCGAACGAAAAGTTCAACCTCAACCCACTTTACGATCAGGTCAAAACCCAGACTGATTCAGCCAAAATGCAGTTCATTGATATTCACACCTGGCTCCCAGGCGACATTCTGGCCAAGGCGGACAAAATGACTATGGCCAATTCTCTGGAGCTGCGAGTGCCGTTTTTGGATGTGGAAATTGCTAAAATTTCTGGCCGCATTCCAGAAGAATTGAAATATAAAAATGGTAAAACCAAATACATTCTGCGCGAAGCTTTTGAAGGGATCTTACCTAAGGCCACGGCTGATCGTAAGAAGCTTGGTTTTCCCACCCCAATTCGCGCTTGGCTAAAAGATCCGAAAAAAGCCGAAGTTATTTTAAAAACGATTACCGATAATGAATATATCAGTGCTAAATTCAGTTTGAAATATATTAAGGAACTTTCTGAAAATCATCTTAATCGAAAAGAGGACAATGCCCGCAAACTCTATCTCTTATACATGCTGGCCCTTTGGTATAATGTCTTTATCAAAAATGACGCACACTAAACGGCAGCAGGGAGGCTTTCTTCAGATCATATTGGTCTTAGTAATTGCGCTGGTGATTCTTCACTATCTTAATATCAGCCTACTTGAACTCTTAAGTAAGAAATCTGTCCACGACTTTTTTGTTTATGTATGGGATCTAACTAAAATTATTTGGCAAGATTTTCTTCTACTTCTAAACTTCATTCGCGGTATTGTCCAAGGCCATTGACATATCTGTTTTTATATTATATTATTGAAGTAGATGAAAAATGCTACTTCGAAAGCAAAAGCTAAAAAGAAGAAAAGTGGATCTCGTCCACGAGGAAAGATTTCCCCAAAGAAGCAGGGCAGCTCTTCAAAAATCATCAGTTTTGCTAAAGCCAGCCGACTGATAAAGAAAGGACGAGTCAGACTGAAATTCGTCGGAGGTATGGCGGAATTGGAGTTCAGTTCCGAGGTTATCCAAGAGACTGGTCATTGCCCCTGCGGTCTTATCGAGTGTGGCGGATTAATGGCCATAAGATTCTTGGACGGGAAGCCTCTTTCTTGAATTCAATCTATTCAAAGACTCTGCCCTTGGTAGAGTCTTTTTATTTAAATAAAAACTGCGCTAAAACGCAGTTCAAGCTTTAGTTAGGCGCCGAAGACTGCCACGAACAGGAATCAAGCGGATCTCCATACCTGTTAACCGATATTCAAAAATTCCAACTTGATATTTATAGAAGAGCTCAAATCCAGCCGGCCCGTGTAGGTATTCATATGTAATGTGGTATAGAAGTTCGTCCTGAAGGCCGAAATCGCAACTGTTTATATTGATCCATTCCTTAAGGGTCAGGGTACAAATGTCACCATTCCAGCTATAAGCCGAGGCCACGTGTTGGCAGCTGAAAAGTAGACAAAGGGCAAATAGGAGTTTTTTCATCTGCTCTAAAGTATAGCCATCCGGCCTAGAAAAAGTTATCCACAGCCCTATAGTTGACAGGTGAACTATGGTTCACCTATACTATAGACATGGGTAAAAGTCAGATTTTAAACAAAATTAGATATGAGCTCGACAAGTTAAATGAGCAGATCGATCTAGCTATTATTGAGGGCCGCAACTACAAATCTTTGGCTAGTAAACATAAGATTTTGCTTTCCCGATTCAACCGATTGCAGAGTGAGGGAAGTTCTTTACTAACTAAAAGCTTTCGTTTCTTAACGTTATTTTAAGATGAACATGGATCATAAAGATAAAATCATCGGTTTCTATCAAAAGCACGGACGATTGCCGGGCTACAAAGAAATGATGAGCATGCTCGGTTTCAAATCCAAGAATGCCGTTTTTAAGCTGATTAATAAGCTGGTAGATGAAGGAATTCTGAATAAAGACAGCAACGGTCGCATCAGTCTCAACTCCATTTTTGATGAAATCCCTTTACTCGGTTTGGTAGAAGCTGGTATTCCGGAAACGGCGGAAGAGATCCGGGGTGACACCATTAGTCTTGAAGATTTCTTGGTGGAGAATAAAGATTCTACTTATCTTCTGGAGGTTAAGGGTGATTCCATGATTGATGCTCATATTGAGGAAGGGGATATGGTACTGGTCGATCGCAAAGGTAAGCCAAAGGAAGGAGATATTGTTATCGCCGAAGTCGACGGAGGCTGGACTATGAAGTATCTGCGCCGCGACAGTCGAACCGGCAAGCACTATCTTCAGCCGGCTAATAAGAATTACCGCAATATTTATCCGGAATATGAGATGAAAATCGCCGCCATTGTTCGGGCAGTTATCAGAAAATATTAATTAGGTCATTAAAGTAAGATTTATCAACCGTTTACGTCATCAAAAACATGTTGTATTACGATTATCAAACTAAGGAGAGACGACTTCAGAGAGCAAAGCATCGCTTTGCCAGTCATTTCCAGATCTTTTTGAAGTTCCACAATAAGCTCGTCACTCTTTCTTTATTTTAGTTAGGTCTTAGTTAAATCGGCGGTTAGCTTGTTAGGAATTTACTCCTAACGGCTAACTTTCTGATTTACTGGCCCACTATTTTTATATGGAGCCTTTAGCCTCGCGTATTAGGCCTCGGAGTTTGAAGGAATTTATCGGTCAATCTCACTTAGTGGGCCGCGGAAAGTCTTTGGCTATTGCTATTAAAGAGAAGCATCTTTTTTCTTTTATTTTGTGGGGACCGCCGGGGGTCGGAAAAACTACTCTGGCTAAAATTTATGCTGACGCTCTAGATGTGGAGTTTCATCATCTCTCGGCTGTCTCGGCCGGCAAAGATGACATTAAGCAATTGGTGGGGAAGGGTAATCTCCTTTCCAAACCGAAGTTGCTTTTTCTCGATGAGATACATCGTTTTAACAAAGCCCAGCAGGATTTTTTGTTGCCTTACGTAGAAAGTGGCGAAATTACTTTAATCGGAGCCACCACAGAAAATCCGAGTTTTGAAGTTATTCCGGCTTTGCTTAGTCGCTGTCGGGTATTTGTCCTAAATGAGTTGACTGATGCGGAGATGTCTAAAATTATTGATCGAACCGGCCTGAAGCTTTCTAAAGATTCAAAAGAGTGGCTAATTGGTATGGCCAATGGTGATGCCCGACAGGCCATTACTATGCTTGAAGCCGTTTCGAAACTTTATGATGAAATTACTCCCAAGACTCTGGCGGAAACTTTGCAGAGCAAATTTTTGCGTTTTGATAAGAAAGGAGAAGAGCATTACAACACTATAAGTGCTTTCATTAAAAGTATGCGCGCCAGTCAACCGGACGCGGCGCTATATTATCTGGCCAGAATGATTGAGAGCGGAGAGGATCCAAAATTTATTGCTCGCAGAATGGTTATCTTTGCCTCGGAAGATATCGGACAGGCTAACCCAACCTCCTTAGTAGTGGCCAATGAAGTGTTTAAGGCGGTTGAGATAATTGGATTACCGGAATGCGCCATTAACTTGGCTGACGGCACGGTTTATTTGTGCCGTCAGCCAAAATCGAAGGCCTCTTACGAGGCCTTCGGCCGCGCCATGGAAGATGCCAAAAAATTCGGCAATCTTCCAATTCCACTAAAGATTCGCAATGCTCCCACCAAACTGATGAAAGATCTCGGCTATCACAAAGGATATGAACGCTACAGCAAAGAAGACCTTCTTCCGGAAAAATTAAAAGGGAAGAAGTATTATAAAAATGATAAGAGTAAGTTATAATTGAGGAACTTAATAATTAAGTTAAACTTCTATGATCAAATGGAATGAGTATACTTGGTATTCGCGGCTTGCCGCTTTAATCGTCTTTATTCTTCTTCTGCCGATTTTGACTTTTTACTTGGGAGTTCAATATCAGAAAACTGCGGATGTTTTGAGTTTATCGGCGAATGCGCCGCTACCGGCTGGCAATTATTCAAATAGTGGAGGATCCATTCCAGTCACCATTGTAACTTCCACTACTACTTCCACCACCACTGTCATTACAACTACGAGCAAACCTCAAATCAATTCATTGAATCCCTCAAGTGGTAGCGCTGGCACAGAAGTAACTATTAGCGGTTTAAATTTTGATCGAAATTCCAATCAAATCACTTTTGGCAGTTCCAATGGTCGCCATCATCCGGATGGATCGGCTGATAACGTTATTGCCAATGTTGGTTCGGCTGATGGCAAAACTTTAACTTTTACCGTTCCCGCCAGTGGTCCATCCGGCATTCTTTGTAGCAGCGCCGGATCTTGTATTGGAATTTCCGCTCTGCGTCTAACTTCCGGAACTTATCCTGTCAGTGTCATCAATAAAAATGGCACTAGTAATGTTGTTCAATTTAGCCTGACTGAGTAATGGCTGTTCATCCAGAAGTAAAGATCGGTCACGTCCATTTAAAGGTGGCCGATCTTGATAGAGCCTTGAAATTTTATAGAGATCTTCTGGGCTTTGAGGTGACTGCTCGGTATGGCGCCGGAGCGGTTTTTCTTTCGGCCGGAGGCTATCACCACCACATTGGTTTAAATACTTGGGAAAGTCTGGGAGGAACTCCGCCAGCAGCAGGTCACACAGGCTTGTATCACTTTGCGATTTTGTATCCAAGTCGAAAAGAGCTGGCCACAGTCTTGCAGAAATTAATTGAAGCTGATTATCCATTGACTGGCGCTTCCGATCATGGTGTTTCCGAAGCTATTTATCTCAATGATCCTGATGGTAATGGGGTGGAACTTTATGTTGATCGACCTCGTTCAGAATGGAAAGTTAAAAATGATGGGGAAGTGGAAATGATTACCGAGCCTCTCGATTTGGAAGATTTGCTTAAGACTTTGGATTAAAAATAAAAACTCGATATCGCATGTTGCTAATCGAGTCTGGATTCATTGAATTTTTGACACATCTGTTTCCATGTTTGGAAACCTATTCGTGAAAGAAAGACCAGAACGATTAAACGATTACCAGGAGAATTCCCACGCCCTACAAAATCTGCTTAAGAGACATGGTGATAAATCCTCCTAATCATTCGTGGACTATCGAAGGCCACGTTTATCAAATCCTCTGATGTAGCTACTCGCGAGTAGCAGTACAAGAGTTCGAGATGGTCACACTGACGACACCATCTGGTGGTGATTTTGTGGTAATGCGCCCGTGGCTCTGACTCATTGAAGTAGACCACTAAACGATTGCAGGTAATAACTATAGTGGTCACCTCCAGACTTTTGCAACTTCGACAGGCTGGACGCTTTTTGATCCTTCTGGTAAGTCTGCTTAGACTATAGAAGCTTAACCAGAGAGCCAAAGAGATGGGTCCCCAGAGAAAAAAGTAAAGAAAAAGGTAAAAAAGAACATGAGAAAATGTACTCATCTAATTTCTAGATTAAATTAAGATAAAGAAAAAATCAAACCCAACCAAGATAAATAAGCCCTCTAGACTTATCTTATAAATCTTATAAATGTGAAATAAAATGCCAGACCTCTTTAGTCTGACAGCTCCGTTTCAACCACCAACATTAAGTGGTCCGAAAAAGCCTTGGCTTTCGGAATGTAGCAGTTAATTGACCGGAAATGATGGCTGAGAAAGATGTAATCTCGCGGCTGCTTTGGATTCCACGAAGGATAGGTCGGGAGACTACAGCAATGATTTAGCGGTGTCTTCTGAAGCAAGACCTCAAGATCCCGTGCCTCCTTATCCTTTCTGGTATTGAAATCGCCCATTAGGATTAACGGCTCCGACCGATCTTTCAGCACTTCAATGATCTCTCCAATCTGAATTCGCCGATTTTTAGTCTGAAGAGCCAAATGACAAATGAAGACACTCATTTTCTGGCCCCCAACATCGATCGCGCCTTCTTCCAGTGCCATTCGCATCAATTTATTGTAAATACGATGCGAATCAAATCTCTTGATCGGAAACTGCGTCAGAAGTGCATTTCCTTCATAAAAGAAGAATTTGCCGTACTTCTGTGACGAATAGAAATGAGTTTCGGCCAGATCGGAGCTTCCGGAGAGAACCTTGAGTTGTGATTCAGATCCTCCTCGAAGTGAGGGTTCCGAGATTTCAGTTACGCCGGCAATCTGAATCCCTTCTTTTTTAAGGATTTCTCCTGCCTGTCTGATCGGGGCGTCGGAATGAGGCAGCCAATACCGCCAACCAGTTAAAAAGAAATCATGAAGACCGCGGGTAGTAGCTACTCCCGATTGAAGATTTAAAGTGGCAATTTTGATTTTAGTCGACATAAATCTAACTCTGTATTAGCATAAAAGTATGGATACCGCTACTTATCTTATCATCGGAGGCTTTGTTGCAGGCATTGCCGGAACAGTGATTTTAAAATCCATAAAATTAACACCCAAGCAATTTTTCGGCTGGATGCTGGTTTTATTTGCGGGGATATACATCATAATTCAGATTTATGGGGCGGTTGAGTATGCTTACGTGGCCAACGCCGATTGTCATAAATACTTAGGCTGTGGGGTTGAATTTTTCGGTTACGACGCCTTTGAGCATTTCTTTTCAGGACTTTTATTTTGGTTTTTAATATTGTGGCTCTGCCAGCTTTTCCCAAAATATTCAATCCTTCATGAAAGTCGTTGGAAAAATTTCCTTATCCTGGTTTCTCTTTCCACTTTATTTTTTGTCCTTTGGGAAATAGGGGAGTGCCTCCACGATATTTTCCGCCTTCAGATCGTTCACGAGCCTATTCTTAGCTACAACCTCCGCTTCAATCTGCTAGATCAGCCAACAAACCTAGACACCATGGGTGACTTAATTTTCGGTTTGCTTAGCTCAATTGTTGGATTTCTCATCAGTCTTTAAAATTACGCGTTCTATTTTGCTATAATTTCTCCATGATTTTCCCGACCTTAAAAAATAAGGCCTTTGGGTATGTAAACCTAAATACTGAAGCGGAACTGTGGCTTAAAGATCAGAAACCAGCTTTAAAAGAAAATGCTTTACTTGATCCTGAAGTGAATACTAAAATGGTTGCTGATGTGCACAAAAAATATGGAATTGATTTTTCGTATGGTGGTTGGATGGAAGACAGAAGTTTTTTGGGGCGCGGAACATATCTTGAGCCTCTAAATACTTATCTCCACCTTGGTGTTGATATTAATGCCCCGGTTGGAACAGAAATAGCTGCCGATTTTAATGCAGAAGTGATTTTGATTGATGACGATTATCCGGAAGAAGGGGGTTGGGGACCAAGAGTTATGCTGAAACATCAATCAAAACCGGTGTATTTTATTTACGGACATTTGGACAAAGAAATTTCGTTTACGAAGGGAGAAAAAATTACAAAAGGACAAGTATTCGCCCGGATCGGTAAGGCTCCTTACAATGGAAATTGGTTTCCTCATGTACACGTTCAAGTAATTAGAGAGGATTTCTATAAACAGCTAGAAAAGGAAAATGCTGTAGAAGATCTTGATGGTTACGGCTCTTGGGAGAATTTAGCGAATCACGCTTTTAGATTTCCTGACCCACTCCAATACATATCACTTACATAGCTTAAACGGTAATCAAAAATTAATTCATGCTAAAACAAAATCTTTACGCCACATCGTTCGCCAAGGTTTATCCTTACTATATTGCCAAGGCGGAGAAAAAAGGACGCACGAAAGCGGAAGTTGATAAGATTATCTGCTGGTTAACCGGCTACACCCAAAAACAATTTGAAAAACAACTCGAAAAGGGAACTGACTTCGAGACTTTCTATACCAAAGCGCCTAAGCCTAACCCCAAGAGATCCTTAATAAAAGGCGTGATCTGTGGTGTTCGAGTTGAAGAAATTAAGGACAAAGTAATGCGAGAACTCCGTTATTTAGACAAACTGATTGATGAATTGGCCAAAGGAAAGCCTATGGAGCAAATTTTACGGAAGTAAGCTTAAAGCTCGAGAGGCGGTGGTGTAGCTATACCATGTCGCAAAAGGTATATTGTGCGACACTATCTATATATGAGAAAGGTCTCTTCCCCACAGCTATAGCGACGTGTAATACTGCATGGGGTTTTTAGTGGTTCGACTTTCTTATTGATGGCAAGATGTTTGACTCAGACTTACTTCCTTTTGGACATTGTTTGCTGCTACATTACAAATCGCAAATAGAACCAAAAAGGCTAAACCCAAAATAAAACTAAACATTACAAAGTCATTTATTCGTTCGATTTTCCTTCCTCTTTTATCCTTGAGATCATCAGACAACTTTTGATACATTTGAGGTGTAAATTCCTCTGGTGCACCAATACGGTTGTTTATTTCCTCAAAATTTTCTGCAGAATATCTTCTACTTATGTAATAACTAAAGGCATTTGACATTAGCGAAGAAGAAAGACAGGCCCAAGAAGCCAGTAGTAGTTGAATATTCTCTAAACAAGAAGAGCCGCTATAGAAAGTAATCGATACGGCGAAAGCCCCAGCGGAAACGTATAAAAGAATTTTACTCAATTCTTCATCAGCAAGCTTTTCGCCCCATCTATTCCTCTCCAATTCTTTAAAGATGAATTCTCTAAAATTAGAATCTGACAGAGACATTCAATTATTATACCTCTAATTTATGCAGGATCCGACCAGGGGCTCACTTCCCTACCTTTTTGCTTTTACAAGATATATATTGAAAATCTTTTGGATTTTCTCTACTTCTTTGTCTTTGTCAGATGCCTCACTCATAGCAACTTCTTTGGCAATTTCATAAAGGAGTTTTTTGGGCATGGCTAGCCATCTTTTGTTTTTATTAACGAAAGAAAAAACGGTCATCACAGCAATTCTTTTATTTCCATTAACAAAGGCATGATTTTTCACCAAAAGGTAAAATAATATACTTACTTTTCCTATAAGCCCCTTGTAAAGATACTTTCCACCATAAGTTTGGAAAGGAGTATCTAAACAACTTTCTAACTTACCTTTATATCGAGTACCAAATTCAGGTATTGGCTCACTATATTTCATCAATGCTCGTGCTAGTGCGTGAGCCCCATATTCCACCTCCTGGATCGTAATGGGTTTTGATCTCATTCCTTTCCAAGTTTCTCGAAGACTTCTCGATACTCCTTTACAGCTCTTTTTACTGCCGAGTTAATTTCTTTTCGACTAGATTTGGGAAGATTGGAATCTATATGTAGATTTTTTACATCAATAATATAGTTTCTTCCAACCTTTTCAGCCGGAATTTCACCACTTTGAATCTTCTTGAATACGGCCGTTCTGCTTAATCCATATAAACGAGATATTTCAGTAGCGCTGTAGTATCTTTTGTTTGAGCCATTTTTCATATTTGTATGTTAACATATGTTAACTATCAAATCAAATTCTGGCTCTTTTACAGCAGAAATACTGTTGCCATTTTTGTTCAAAAATCCTGTCAAAGCGCTAGAAAAAAATTCAGTATTTTTGTTAGTCGCGATTACCATATTGTGCGATGTTGCCTCTCTCTCATCTGATATAAAAACGAATACCTCGGGTATTCGTGAATCTGACCTAATGGGCGGCCAGGAATTTTTTTAGCGTTTTCAGATCTCTACCAACAGTCGTAGTAATTCCACCGCACACGTTTGTGGCCATCACCATGCTGATCACTTCCCCATTTTGATTAAATAATGGTGAACCGGAGTTTCCATGCTCACTCCTAATAGTGAAGAAATCTTGATGATTGAAGTGATAAAGAAAATAACCAACTTTCTCTACACACTTTTTATCCATCGGATGAACGATCTGATGAATTGACTCGAAGGAACGCAGGCGGCTAGCTGTCGCGAGTTGAAGCGGTGGCAGTGGTTTCTTAATCCAAATAAGGGCCAGATCATCTTTTGGATCGGTTTTTACTACTTTACCCATTTGAGTCTCGTTTCTTAGACTGGAGACAGCACAACTTTTTCTATTGTCTATGCCGTGGAAACAAGTCAAAACAAAATGGCCGTTACCAATTGCGAAACCACTGGAGTTAAGGTTGTTTTGGATAACACGTGTAGTCACTCGTGCTAGAAGGCTTCCACTAGAGGTTGATTCCTTTACTCTCTTAGAACTTACTAGCGTTCTCACGAATGTCACAGACTGTGCCAACTTGTTGTGAAGTGATGATGGCCACTCCTCTACCGCTTCTGCGAATTGGGTAAAGAAAAATGGAATTAAAATGAACAGGAGCTTTTTCATGAGTATTCTGGATTCTGCTCATATTTTAATACTTAGTTTCTTAAAATAAAAGACTACCAAAATAAAAAACGCGAACGAGAACGTTCGCGCTACTTTTTCTTTTCGGGAAAGGGTTCGGCGATTCTAGCCGGCAACTTCACATTATGAACTCGGAGGTGACCTTGATGAATCTTGAGCTCCGAAAGAAGCTTTTTGAGTTCCAACCGCGCTTCCCTCTTTTCTTTTCCTTTGAGCAGTTCCGGCGATCTCTCTTGCAGGATCTTCAAAAATCCGATCAGGATTTCGCCTAAGTTGCATATCCTTGGCGGTAGCCGATTTGCTTCAAGAAAGTAAACAGCCGTTCGAAACTTCGTAATAATTAGCTCCGACGGATTCTCTGGGTCAAAACAGGTGGCGTCCGCCAAAGCTTGGGCAAGGGCGCATCTGTTTTCCCTCTTGGTCAAGGCCGGAGGAATGGAATTTTGTCCCAGTTTCCCAAGATAAACTTCCAGCCTGTTTGAAATCTCTTCCGCCGAAAGCGGTTCAGAGAGGGGCTTATAAAGTGTGGCGTCTTTCAGCCGCACAACTTTGCCATTTGTACCGGCGGGCTTTTGAGCCACAAGTGTAGCTAATGAGCAGTGCATTCTGGCTCATAGTATAGTCAAATCCACTCTGAATACAAGCTAGGCTTCAATCGTAGAGAATAGATAAGCACCGACGGCGATGAACAGAATGCTAAGCACAGCCAGAATGCCAAAGTCAGTCCAGAGATTAAAAGTGGCGGCATGAATTAGTGTTCCCCGCAAGCCATCAATACCGTACGAGAGTGGATTAATTCTAGTCAGATATTCAATTATTTTTGGCAAACCGGAAAGTGGAAAGAGAGCGCCGGAGAGAAAGAAAATTGGCATCACCA
Organism: Candidatus Paceibacterota bacterium; assembly: GCA_035652395.1. Taxonomy (NCBI): domain Bacteria; kingdom Bacillati; phylum Minisyncoccota; species Minisyncoccota bacterium. The sequence goes on from DASRDX010000009.1 coordinate 269,597, forward strand.
AGAAGTTCATGATCAATTGAAACCCTTGCATATCATTTAATCGTGCGGCTATGGCTGTTCCGAGGGCGGTGAAGAGTAAAGCGGTTAGAAACATAAAGACGAAGGCTGGAATAAGCAGGCTGAAATTAGTCAGACGAAATCCCACCACTACCGAAAGAATTAGAACGACAATTCCCTGCAGGCTGGCAACTGTCGCGCCGCCCAGAGTTCGGCCGAGCATAATATTGAAACGTGAGACCGGCGCTACCATCGTTTCTTTTAGAAAGCCGAATTGTTTGTCCCAAATAATTTCAATACCGGAAAAGATGGAGGTAAAAAGAACACTCATGCCGATAACTCCGGGCGTCAAGAATTGGATGTAATTGCCTCCGCCGGCCTTGGCGTAAATCGAGCCAAGGCCGTAACCTAGAGCCACTAAATAAAGAATCGGCTGACCAAGTGAGCCTATCACGCGGGACGGCGAGCGAAGATATTTTTTTACTTGTCTTAACCAAAGAATATAAATAGTTCTCATATATTTTTATCTTCGGCCACCCTGCCAAAGTTTGGCCATTTGTTTAAATTCCGACTGGCCTCCTTCTTCCCGAATGGCATGTCCGGTAAGCGATAGGAAGGCCTCTTCCAGACTTCCCTTCCCCGTCTGCTTTTTTAATTCCTCGGATGACCCTTGGGCGACGATTTTACCATGATCGATCACGGCAATTCGGCCGGCTACTTTATCGGCCTCTTCCATGTAATGAGTGGTGACAAAAACAGTAATTCCCTCTTTTTTGTTCAAATCCTGAATGTATGACCACATATGATTGCGAGTTTGAGGATCCAGTCCGAGGGTTGGCTCATCCAAAAACAGCACCTTCGGGTGATGAAGAAGGCCGCGAGCAATTTCCAGTCGTCTCTTCATGCCACCGGAAAATTCACGCACGAAGTCATTGCGACGATCCCAAAGTTCCACCATTTTTAGAAGTTCCTCGGCCCGACTGCGATAGAGGTCGTTTGGCAAATCGTATAGCACCCCGTGAATATGCATGTTTTCCAAAGCGGTCAGATCGGTGTCCAAACTTGGATCCTGAAAGACGATTCCAAAAGAATGCCGCGCCTGATTTGACTGCTTGGTAACATCAAAACTGTTCAGACGAATGTTGCCGGAAGTGGGATGAAGCAAGGTCGTAAGCATTTTAATAGTTGTGGTCTTCCCTGCCCCATTTGGACCAAGAAAAGCAAAAATCTCTCCTTTCTTTACTTCAAAAGAGATGTTGTCGACGGCGACGAAGTCGCCGAATTTTTTGATGAGATTTTTTACCTCAATTATGTTTGAGTCCATGTTTATGTAAGGACGAGTGATGTCCTTCTTGCTTACTTATTGATAGCGACGCTTGAGCTTGCGGCGGATTTGGCCACATTGTCCCAACAGGCGCTGGAAGAAATCCACGGCTCCGAACCCTGCGAAGTGTAGAGATAACGGGCGTAGGCCATGTTGCCTTTTAAGGTGTAGATATCGAGACCCATCTTTTTCGAAGTCTGGAGGTGGTATTTTTCGTTAATCTGCATCACTCCGACGTCACTGGTATTAATGGAACCGCGATAAATATTGCCGTTTGAGGCATATTGATGGTAATGCGATTCACACTGAGCGATATCGGCCATTAAAGGAATGTCCTTAAAGTAGGCCTTTACTGCCGCTTCCACCTTCTTAGGGCTCACATAAAGGGTTTTTTCATCCGGCTTTTGAGCTACCTTGGAGCTGGAGGTGGCCAGCAAAAGGGCTACTTTATTGACTGGCTGACCCTTCGTGGCCACAGTTTCTTCAGCATGAAGAACCGAATAGGTATTCGGTGAAAGATTCGGAGTTTGTGAAATTAGAGCGGCGCTAGTCGGTTTTGGGGTAATTAAGAGGGATACGGCAGTAAATGCTGCAATAAATAAATGTATTATAAGCCTTTTTTTAGCTGATAAACTGAAGACTTACCGGGAGAAGAAAAAACCAGACATCATGTCTGGTAATCAATATACTAGCAGATTTGAGGTTTTTTTCAAGGCCGCTGTGGATAAAAAATAAAGGAAATTTTATATTTCGTGCCTTAAAATAAGCATTTTTTAACTTGGTCCAATTGACAATTTACTCTAAAATGTGGTAAAAACAGTTAAGATGAAAGCTCACATGTTCCGAATGTCCGATCTTCCACCCGAAACCAAGGAATACATTGATGTTGAACCAGAAGACCGATGGATAGTTGAGATTGCGAAACGAATGTCTCGACCCAATTCTATCCTTTATCTTTCTTATGAAGTGGGTAAATCCCCCGTTCACAACATTCATCGAGTCGAATTCTATTTGGCTCGACCAGGGATCCAAATTCTGCTTTGTTTAGTACCTTGGCGTCCATGAGGACGCATTTTATTTAATCCAAGGTATAGAATACTGGGCAAATTCTTCTAGCAAATTTTTGTCATAAAGAAGTCGACTGAGAGCTTCCGCTTCCCATTTGGCACCTCCAAGAGGTGTGCGATGAGGTTTAGGTTCTGCTGGAATGCCGACATATTGGCAGACAGCATCTGAGTTCAAAGATGAATGGTGGTTTTGGAGTGGAGGAATAATTCCTTTTTTGATCATATGTGCGAGGCAGACAGAATGTACATCAATAATTCGTTGAGCAAAGGGCCAATTTAAATGGTAGCGCATTGCCGCCTGACGCAAACACTCATAATCGAAGAAGACGTTTTGACCGGCAAAAGTGAAATCAGGTAGTATGCTGGCCCAGTTTATGAAATCTTTAAGAATCTCTTCCTCACTCTTTTTAGTCGGATCATTAATTTCTTCAATAGTGAAGCCGTTATATTTCAGTGATTCCGGATCAACGTGGGCGCCCTGCCAGATACGACATTCTTCATAAAAAGTATTGGAAGGATTGTTCAGGTCAATGGCTCCAATACTCAAAAGAGACAGCTTTTGAAAATCTAGACCTGTTCCTTCTACATCTACCACGAGCATGTTTATTTGAGACCGGCGCAATTGCCAGCATGATAACCCGCCTTTTCTGCTTCTTCTTTGGAATGAAAAGTGATTTGATTCTCGGGCTTGATGCGTTTAACTATACCACACCAAGGAAAGTAGTAAGCTTGACCGGTCTTAGATGCGACAAAGATGGCGGTTTCGGAAGATTTGGGCACGGCGGAGCGAGTTGATTTAGTGGAAGCCGAAGAAGTTGAGAGGGTCGCCGGCGAAGCTGGCGACCCTGCCAGCAAACTCAAAGATGCTGAAACCGCTTCCGGCAAATACCCTTCAATGGCAATTGGCTCTTTTTGATGAAGGAGCAAGGACAGACGTCCGAGTCCAAAAGCGTCGCTTAAAAAAAGAGTGCCAACCCCGAAAATGGCTAAATATCTGACCAAACTTGCATTTTTAATCTTTTCCAGCATAATAGTGGCACTATGGCAACAAAGAAGGCCGGCGGTTCGGCCAAAAACCTAACCGATTCCAATCCAAAATTTCTCGGCGTAAAGCTCTATCATGGTGAAGTAGCTCAACCGGGAGCTATTATCGTTCGGCAACGCGGCACCCGAGTGCTAGCCGGTAAGAATGTCGGTATCGGCAAAGACCATACTCTATTTGCTCTAAAAGAAGGCAAGGTGGAATTTAAAAATAAACGAAAGACTAATTACGACCGAACGACTACAGTCCGAAAAATTGTACACGTTAACTAATGAAGTTTTGATAAAGAAAAAATAAAAGGCCGGCGCGTCGCGCCGGCCTTTTATTTTTTCTCTCAATCTAAATTTTAAATAGAATTTACAATTAATTTAAAAGTCGCTTCCTTGTCCTGAACCTTGATTTTAATATCATACTCCCCTACTGCTTTAATCGGCTCTTCCAAATCAAGATGATCGGCATCCACATCCAACTCTGTCTGTTTTTTAATGGCGGCGATGATTTCCGGCTTGTGAATACCAGCGAAGAGATGGCCTTTATCATTGGCTTTTTCACTTAATTCAATTCGAGAGTCAGTCAGGGCTTTTAAGTTTTTCACTAAGAGATCTTCACGAACTCGTTTTTCATCATCGTGTTGCTTCTTTAGTTCCTCAACTTTCTTTAGAGTTTGATCGTTTGCCAGTTCCGCCAAGCCACGGGGAAACAAAAAGTTCAGAGCATGTCCGTCCGAAACATTTTTCACTTCATATCGTCGGCCAAAATTTGGCACATCTTTCAGTAAGATTACTTTCATGGTTTCCTATTTTTAAACTATTATTCCGATTTTAGCAAGTTAGCGGCTGCCTCCATTTGCGGATCCTTTCCAGCTGTTACATCATCTTCTGTCATCGGTACTACTAAATCGGGCGTTAAGCCACCATCTGAAATTGATTTTCCATTTGGTGTTAGCCAGCGAGCGACTGTCACTTTCAAGGCAGTATCCGGGGTCAGATTAACCAGCTCCTGCACCGAACCTTTGCCGAAACTTTTTTGTCCTACCAGTTTGGCTACGCCGTGTTCCTGCAGGGCGCCGCCGAGAATCTCCGAGGCCGAAGCCGAACCCCCGTTTATAAGAATAGCCATTTTAAGTTGCTTGCTGAAAATGTTGTAGCCTTTGCTGCGGGAAATTTCTTTCTCTTTCCCTTGACCATAATCTTCCTGAACAATGACATCACCGGTTGGTAGAAACCAGCTAGCCATGTCAACGGCCGCGTCGAGGTAGCCTCCGGGATTACCTCGCAAATCAAGCACGAGCTTGTCGGTGTGAGCGTTGATAAATTCTCGCAAAGCATTTCGGAAAAGATTAGGAGAATCAGCTGAGAAATTGTAAAGGCTGATTACGAAAACTCCGTCAGAGCGCATTTTCGTATCAATGGTCGGAATATTGATGGTTTCGCGAACAAGACTGACTACAATAGGCTGCTTTTCGCCATTTCGAAGTAAGGTAAAGGTGACTTTAGTACCTTTTGGTCCCCTGATCATCTGAACAGCTTCATCAATATTTAGGCTGGTGGCATCAGCGTCATTTATTTTCAAAATCTGATCTCCCGGCTGAATGCCAGCTCTGGCGGCCGGAGTGTTCTTAAGAGCGGAGATAACGGTAAGAATGCCGTTCTTTACCCCCATTTCAAGGCCTACTCCTTCGAAGTTGCCACTAATTTCGCTTTGAAAAACTTTGGCGTCAGCTGGCGGGAAGAAAGTGGTGTAAGGATCGCCCAAAGAGTCCACCATGCCCTTAATAGCGCCGTAAACGCGGTCCTGATCGGAGACCGTGGTGGTGGAATGAGTGGCTACATACTTCTCATTAACGATACCCCAGGCTTTCCAGAAGGGCGAAAAATCCACCTGATCGGGCTGACCGCTTTCCTTGTTTGAAAGAGTGGTGATGTCATTTATCGGCGGATGATTGGCGTTGCCAACCGAAAGACCCAAAAAAAACGAACCTCCGAGAAGGAGGATGGCGAGAATAATTGAAACAATCCTTTTGTTGGAATTCATGAAGGACTAATTATCTCAAAAGGGCTTGGCTAGGTCAATTCAGCCGACCTAGCCAAGCCCTTTTGACTCTCCGGTTTTTAATTCCACACTTAATTCGGTATAATATTTTCAATGATTAAGAAATACGAGTATCGCAATTTAGTCTGGATTGATCTGGAAAATCCAAGCAGCAACGAGGTACGGGCCGTCATGGATGAATACGCCATGGAACCCTTGGTGGCCGAAGAACTTTTAATACCGAGTCTTAAGCCAAAAGTTGATCTCTATAACAATTGCATTTATCTCATCCTTCACTTCCCTATTTTGAAATACGGCCAGAATAGCCAGAAAAATCAAGAAATCGATTTTGTTATTGGCCGCAATTTTCTGGTTACCTCGCGATATGAAGAAATTGACCCGCTTCACCAGTTTTCTCGCGTCTTTGAGGTCAATTCGATTTTAGACCGTAGCAACATGGGAGAGCATGCCGGCTTTATCTTCTATTACATGATCCGCAATCTTTACCGTTATCTGATTGATCAGCTTGATTCCATTAAGAGCTCCTTGGCTCAAGTGGAAGATCATATCTTTAAGGGCGAGGAACGAGAGATGGTGATTGAACTTTCCCAAATTAGCCGAACTCTTTTGGATTTCAAGGAAGCTACCAGTGTTCATAAAAGTGTTCTGGATTCTCTGGCAATCGCCGGTAAGAAATTTTTTGGGCCGGATTTTGAATATTATCTTCAATCAATCATCAGCGAATACTTTAAAGTTCACACCGAGATCCAGGGCAGCAAGGAATTCGTAGAAGAACTTCGAACTACTAACAATTCTCTCCTGACCACCAAGCAGAATGAGGTGATGAAAACCTTAACGATCATGGCCTTTATCTTTCTGCCTCTCTCCTTCATCGCTTCAATTTTCGGCATGAACAGCGACTATCTGCCAATTGTCGGAAGTCCAAACGGTTTTTGGATCATTCTTGGCTCAATGCTGGTGATCGGTCTTTGCATTTTCTCATTCTTTAAGTATAAGAAGTGGCTCTAATAACGTGAATTTACGTTTTCACAATACTCTCACGCACCAAAAAGAGGAATTTAAATCGATTCAGGATGGTGAAGTAAAAATGTATAATTGCGGGCCGACCGTTTACGATTACGTTCATGTTGGTAATTTGCGAGCTTTTTTATTTGCCGATATTTTACGGCGCACCCTTGAATATAACGATTTTAAAGTTAAGCAGGTAATGAATATTACGGACGTTGGGCATTTGCGATCGGACGCGGATGAAGGCGAAGATAAGATGACAGCCGCTCTAAAGCGCGAAGGCAAATCTTTGAATCTAGATTCTTTAAAAGAGTTGGCGGATTTTTATACCACCGCCTTTTTAAAAAATCTGGATGAGCTAAATATTGAAAAACCGACTTTAATGCCGAAAGCCAGTGAGAATATTCAAGAAGATTTGCAATTGATTGAAAGGCTGGATCAAAAGGGGTTCGTTTATAAAACTTCCGACGGTTTATATTTTGACACTTCGAAGGATCCGAATTATGGAAGGCTCGGCGGCATTAATAGAGATGCCGCCGAGGATCAGTTTCGAATCGAGCAAAATCCTGAAAAACGTCATCCTCAGGATTTTGCTCTCTGGAAATTCAATAATGATCTCGGTTGGGAAAGCTCTTATGGCAAAGGCTTCCCCGGTTGGCACATAGAATGCTCGGCCATGAGTATGAAATATCTCGGCGAGACTTTTGATATCCATACAGGTGGAGTGGACCATATTCCCATTCATCACAACAATGAGATTGCTCAATCTGAAGCGGCTACCGGTAAGTCTCTGGCGCATTACTGGCTTCATAATGCTTTCGTGAATGTTTCCGATGGGGGCAAGATGGCTAAATCAGCAGGCAATTTTCTTAAGCTTCAGGATCTGGAGAATGAGGGCATCTCTCCCCTAGCCTACCGATATTGGCTTTTGACTTCACATTACCGGAGTCCAGTAAACTTAAATCTTGAAGCTCTAAAAGGTTCGCAAGCCGCCTTAGACAGGCTTGCGAGCCATCTATCTAGCGCCGCCACAGGCGGCGCCATCAATCCTGCTTACCAGCAAAAATTCCACCAATTCATTAACGACGATTTAGATACTCCAAAAGCTTTGGCTCTCGTTTGGGATTTAATCAAAGATCAAAACGTCTCCGAGGCTGACAAAGGTGCCACTATTTTAGATTTTGATCGAGTCTTCGGCCTTAATCTGGAAAAGTTATCAGAGCCGGCTGATTTCGAAATCCCCGCCGAAATCAGCCGGCTCGCCGACGAACGAGAAGCAGCTCGCCAAAATAAAGACTGGAAAAAGGCGGATGAGTTAAGAGATCAGATTCGGAGACTTGGTTTTGAGATTTCTGACACTGAAAGTGGTCAAAAAATTTCTAAATAAAATCCCGCCTAGCGGGAATACTGACATTGATGTTCTCGAAAGTTCTCTGCCAATTGGCAAAAAAGATTCTCATATCTCGGCCAGACCTCTCTGTCTGTTAGGTCTTTAATCAAAACCTCAGGAGAAATCTTGCGACGGTAAAGATTTGGCCCAGCTTCCAGAGACTCTTCTAAAATTTTGCCGATGGTAAGAGCACTGAAAACTAAACTGAAACTTTTGGATGTGGCTGGCTCAGTTTCTCTAATACCAAACCGGCGAACGAGTTCTTTGTCCCCCAACGAGATAATCCAGTCATAGAATTGCTCATCAGAGAACCATTTATTATCCAATCTTGCCAAAAGGCCCACAAGAATTTCTACGGTAGAGACGTTGCGGAGCTCTAGACACCACTCTTCTGAATCAAATTCAATTAACTTCATCTATCCATCAAATTAACACATAATTTTAGTCTGTAAATAAGCAAAGACTAATCCCCATCTTTTGCCCATATTATGCTATTTGGAGCAAATTGACCTTTTTCTAATTGTGCTAAAATGCTTCCAACTATGGCCGACACTAAAACTGTCAAAAAACCAAAACTGCGCGTGCCTCCTCAAAATAACGACTCCGAAAAAGCCTTGCTCGGCTCCATTATGCTGCGGCCGGAAGCGATTAATGAAATCGTCGATATCATCAAAGATACTTGTTTTTACAGCGAGCGGCACCGAGTAATCTTTCGTACCATGATGGAACTTTTCGGCAAGATGCAGCCGATTGACCTCCTATCGCTTCGCACTCGATTAAATGAAAAGGGTATGCTTGAGGCCGCTGGCGGCGCAAGCTACTTAGCCGAGCTTTCAAATTCAGTTCCTTCGGCTTCCAACGTCAAACATTACGCTGAGATCGTGCACAAAAAGCACATGATGCGAAATCTAATTGAGGCTTCGGAATACATTTCCAATTTAGGTTTTGATGAAGCAGCCGAACTTGATGACATTTTAGATAAAGCCGAAAAAAGAATTTACGATTTAACTAACAATTCCAGCACTCACAAATTTATTGAACTGAAAGACGCCTTGGGTGAAGCTTGGGAGCGATTGGACAAGCTTCACAAATCAAAGGATGAGATGCGCGGCATTCCAACCGGTTTTAAGGAGCTTGATAGCAAACTGGCCGGTCTTCAGAAATCGGACTTAATTATTCTGGCCGCTCGTCCTTCAATGGGTAAAACATCTCTCGCTTTGGATATTGCTCGTCAGGCTGCTATCAACCACAATATTCCTGTCGGTATTTTCTCTCTTGAAATGAGCTCACAACAGCTAGTTGATCGTATGCTAGCCGCTCAGTCTCGCGTTGATGGCTGGAAGCTTCGCACTGGCAAGCTCTCCCTCGATAGCGAGTTCGATAAAATTCGCGACTCTCTCGATCCGCTGTCCCGCGCGCCGATCTTCGTTGACGACCAACCGGGTAATAACATCCTGAAGATGCGCTCGGTCGCTCGTCGACTGAAAGCGGAGAAAGGCCTGGGGCTGATTGTAGTGGACTATCTGCAACTTATGGTACCGAGCAGTAATCGAAATTATGACAGTATGGTGCATCAGGTGACGGAAATTTCCCGTTCTCTGAAACAGTTGGCTCGCGAACTCGATGTACCAGTATTGGCTCTTTCCCAACTCTCTCGGGCCGTGGAACAACGCGGTGGCAAACCTCGACTTTCGGACCTTCGTGATTCTGGTTCCATTGAGCAGGATGCCGACGTCGTCATGTTTATTCACCGCGATGATAAATACAATGAAAATTCAGACAAACCGAATATTGCAGAGATTCTGATTGAGAAACATCGAAATGGTCCGACTGGCAAGGTGGAACTTTATTTTGATGATAAGCGCGCTACCTTCCTTAGTATTGATAAGAGCGATTTCGGCGTCTTTGATGATTCAGCTCCCCAGCAATTCTAATGAGTGATCCGATTCGAAAATTAACGGAAATATTTTCGGAATTTCCGGGTATTGGCCCGCGACAGGCTCGTCGCTTTGTCTATTTCCTCCTGACCCGCTCCGATAGTTATCTGAAAAATCTGACTTCCCTACTCGATGAATTAAAGGCCTCAACTTCAGTCTGCCAATCGTGTTATAGATTTTTCCCGGCCGACCGATCGTCAAGTCCGCTTTGTTCTATTTGCCGCGACCCTCATCGCGATAGGAAGCTCTTAACTCTAGTAAGTCGCGACGTTGATTTAGAAAATATTGAGAAAGCCCATATTTATGCCGGACTTTACTTTGTCCTTGGAGGATCAGTGCCAATCTTGGAGAAAAACCCCGAAACTAAGATTCGTCAGAAAGAATTACTTAAAACTATTGAGAGTCGGCTCAAGAAAGAAGGCTTAACGGAGATCATCGTGGCCATGAACCTCAATCCAGAAGGTGAAAACACCGCCGATTATCTGAACGCTTTGCTTAAACCTCTTTCAGAAAAAAATAATATTAAAGTCTCCACTCTCGGCCGCGGGCTCTCTACCGGCACCGAGTTGGAATATTCAGACACGGAGACGATAAAAAATGCTTTGAAGAATAGAGCCTAAAACAAAGAGCGCCGGCTTCGCCGGCGCTCTTTGTTTTTTTAGTATTATTATTATTATTTCAACGCCTCAATCTTCACCTTGAAGTACGGCTGTCGATGTCCGTTCTTCTTAAAATAACGGCTCTTTTGTTTGTATTTAATGACGGTTACTTTCTTGGCTCGCCCGGCTGATTCAAGAGTGGCAACCACGGCCGCCCCATCAATGTAAGGTGTCCCGATGGTGGTGTCCGATCCATTGTCTACCAGCAAGACTTTATCAAAAGTAATTTTGTCTCCCGCTTTGTAGTCCCCCTTGATCTTCTCAATATTTAGGACATCACCCACGGCAACTTTGTATTGTTTGCCACCTGTGGAAATAACGGCAAATTCATCGGAATTGGCCTTCTTAGTACTTTTTCTTTTGGGTGTCTTGGTGGGCATAGTAGGATTTTTATTTTACTTATTTAGCCCTAAATTGCAAATAGACAAAGTAAGGAAATAGATTAGAGTATGTTCAGATGAATAAGAAACTTCAGCTGATTAAATTAATCGGTCAAAAGTTATTGGGGGTTAATCCAGCCTACGTCGATTATCTTATCTCGGCTTACAATATCCAGTTTGATCTCCAGTCTAAAATTCTATATGGGGGTAGCCGGAAATCTGAAAATATGGCCGGCTTTACAGTTCTGTCAGCTGATTGGTGCATTTTCGAAGATCATAAGGAAAATGTAATCCATGAGATTTTCCATTTAGCTTTTTTTGACAATGGTTTCTTTGGAGTTAATCAATCAATGACAATTGAAGAGCTGGAAATGTTGGAAGCCCAACTTCAGCAAGCAACAGAGAAATTCGTGGAGACTCACGGATTGTTCTGTGATGAGTTGGTAAAAAGGATAGTCAATGCCCGGCCTTAGGGCATTTTATTTTGGAAAATGAAAAAGGCCGCCTTGCACCGGTGAGGCACAAGGCGGCTTGAGGTTTTTAATCTTCTAGCATCGGCCTCTCTAGAGCCGCCGTCTCAATCTCTATAGCGGCGCCGGTAATGCGCATGACATCCTTATCAATCTTCTTGAATTCGCCGCTGGAGGCGTTGAAGTGATTAACGGTGGTGGCAAGAGAGTTGCGGAGTTTATTGTGATATTCCTCGTAGCTTTTGAGGTGTCGGCCGAGTTCCCCTACCCGCTTGATAATATCTTTGGCTGTCTCTTCGATCTGCAGAGCCTTCAAACCTTGTAAAACGGTTTGGAGATATGCCAAAAAAGAAGTTGGCGAGACGATCATTACGCGATAGCGACTGGCGGCTCGTTGAATCAGATTTTCAGTGTCGTCAGTATTTAGAGCGCCGATTTTGTTAACCAGCAAATCGTAATAAATGGCTTCATGAGGAATAAACATAAAAGCGAAATCCATCGTACCTTCAGCCGGCTTAATATATTTGGAGGTCTCCTGAATGCGGAATTTTAGATCGTTAACGAAAAGTTTTTCTAGGCGTACTCGCTCGGTTTCATTTCGCTCTTCCACAATGCGATTGTAATTTTCCAAAGAAAATTTTGAATCAATCGGAATGATCTTGTCCTTTACTCTTACTATTGCGTCCACAATCGAGCCGTCATTAAATTCATATTGCATTTGGAAGCTATCCGGTGGCAGAACGTTTTTAAGCAGAGTTTCCAGATAATACTCGCCGAGTACACCACGCTGTTTCGGATTTTTCAGCATATCCTGCAGAGATTGCAGCTGATCGGTGAAAGAAACTACCTGACGGTTGGTTTCATCCAATTTGGTCAGGCCGGCCGTGACATCTTTAATCAGTTTAGCGGATTCGGAAAATTGAGTCTTAACCGCTTCATTCATCAATTTCCCGGTCTCCCCCATTTTCTCATCCACCGTGCGTCGCAAGTCATTCATTTGCTGAAACAGCAAATCAAAACTTTTGTCGGAAGTGGCAGGATTGACGGGCATAGCCTGACGACGAAAAACCACCCAGAAAATGGCCATGGCTACTACAATTAAAATAACCAATAAAATAGTTGTCATCGAGGCTATTATAACATGCTATAATATCGCTAATTATGGCTCTACAGCAGCAAATTAAGGACCAAATCAAAGAAGCAATGCTCGCCAAAGAGGCAGTCAGATTGAGTGTTTTGCGCGGCCTTTCTTCGGCTTTTACCAATGAATTAGTGGCTACTAAGCGAAAGCCTGATGTCGAGCTTCCCGATGAAGAAGCGATTAGCGTTATTCGACGGCAGGTAAAGCAGAGAAAAGATTCAATTGAACAGTTTCGGAAAGGCGGCCGCGAGGATTTGGCGGCCGCCGAAGAAGCGGAGATGAAAATTCTGGAAGTTTATCTTCCTCAAATGATGAGCCGGGAAGAGATTCTCAAAGTAGCAGAAGCGAAGAAAGCCGAACTCGGTATCACCGACAAATCCAAGATGGGTGCCTTCATGGGCGCCGTGATGAAAGAATTAAAAGGCCGCGCCGACGGCGCGGCCGTCAAAGAAGTAGTTGAAAGTTTATTTTAATGTCACAAGAACAATTTAAACAAATAGAATGGGAGAGTAAGGAACAAATTCATAATCTGGCTGATGAAGTCGAGAGTCGTTTACCTATATCCGATGTAGAAAGACAGAAGGAAATTTCCAAAATTATTGTTGATAAGGAAGTCCCGGCAGAAATAGCTCCTTTTGTTCATAAAAAGGTTGCCGATGAATTAAGACAACGCAAAGAAAGATTCTATGAATCTGTTGGCGGGAAAGAAAATTTTGAAAGAGGGGCAAAAAGAAATGCTTTTCAAAACGAGTTCCCAGAAGATCTATAATTGACTTCTCGAAACAGAGTGATAATCTTGGAGCGGAATGAATAACGCCCTTTTTTCTCTTCGCTCTCAACCATATGAACAGATTTCCGTTATCCTGATAATATCTTCCGCGATAGTGGAGATTAGCGAAAACAAAATTCTTAGCCAAGAACAGAGGCAAAAGCGTGAAGAGCTTTTAAGAAATTGCTGGCATGGTGCGGCTTTAAGCTTAGCCCATTATATCCAGCGTCGAGCCAGCGCGCCTGAAACTGTTCAGATTCTCGAATATTTTCGAAAAATCGCTCCTCATACTGCAGCTGGTTTTCAACAAGGTTATCTTCAGCCGCGAAAGGAGTCCTGATAATGTGGGACTTCAACAATCCTGACCACTGTAAAACGACCAGGACAGAATTGGAAAATTTTCGAAAAGCTCACCCAAGTATTAATGAGCAACAAGCCATTAGCATCGTCCTGGAGCGTCATCCGATGGACGAGACAAATCGCGAGTCTTTTCGAAAATTTTTGACCGCGGTAAATCGAGGTATAGAGCAACGTCGACGAAAACGTCAGTACTTTGCTCATCACCGCGCCTATGAAGAGGTTCGAGAGGCTGCGATGAATAGACCACGCCCCAAAATCAGGAGACTGCCCTCTTCTTGAGAGTAGTCTTTTTATTTAATACAAATCTCCAGGGTTTCTTGGCCCAATAATCGCCAGCGTAATTGATGCCGATGCGGGGAGTCTTGAGAATTTCAGATTTTTTAATTTTGATTCCCCGGTCTTCAATCCATAAGCCGCTTGTCCGCATAGCGGGTTTCGTATTTAATCTTCGGTCAATCTCCAACAATCTAGTCAGTTTGCCAGGGCCGCCGGCCTTGCCGGCGGCCCTGATCAAAACGGCGGCCGGATAATCTTTTGGCCCAGTGACAATGTTGAGCATTTCATACATGCCATACACTAAATAAACATACCAGTGACCCGCTTCGCCAAACATCACTTCTGTTCGAGCCGTTCTCCCTTTCGAAGCGTGGCAAGCTAAATCCTTCTCGCCATCATAAGCTTCGGTTTCAGTAATCATTAAAGCAATCTCTTTTCGGCCAATTTTTCGCACCAAATACTTCCCTACCAAATCCTCCGCCACTTTCAAAACCGGCCGATGGAAGAATCTTTTGTCTAAGACTTTTCGCATGATTTAGGAGTATAACAGATTGACTTCAGAGACATTAGTGATAGGTTAAAAATGGATATGATAAAACCCATACTTCATGATTTATCTCAAATAGAGGAGAAGCCTGTTCTTTACAGCGAAGCTCACTGGATAGACATTTTCCGGCAAAAAGGTGCATGGTGGCAACATGATGGAAATCCGAAACGGCCACATGCCCTGCTTACTAACGGTGATCACAGCGACGGTTTCTTCAATTGCGGATTAGTTCTCGAAGATGCTCTTGTGGTCGAAGAGATTTCGAGAGATCTAGTTGGTAAACTTTGTTTAAAAGGTTACAAAAACAACGTTTACAGTGAAAAGCCGCATTATGTTGTTGGTCCGGCGATGGGAGCCATTGTCCTTGCATACGCTGTGGCGCTGGAGCTTCAACGGACGTGGATACCGAGTTTGGTAGATAACCCATTCGTCTGGCGGAGCGTATTTACAGAAAAGGAGGAGCCGTCCGAAATGGTATTTAAGCGGATCGTACCTCCTCGCGGTTCTGTAGCCTTACCGATCGAGGATACCATAACAACAAGCAAGAGTGTCGGTAAGACCATCTCAGCTTGTGAACAAGCAGGAATGGAAGTCCTTCCGTATGTCCTAGCTGTTCTTAACAGATCGGACCTAATGACAGTCGGGCAAGGTAATGGTCAAATTGTAGCTTTGGTCACTAAGCGAATGAACAATTGGTCTCCGGCTGAATGCCCTTTGTGTAAGAAAGGTTCAAAAGCCCTTCGTCCAAAGACTCCAGCCAGTAACTGGGATCTTCTCACGGCTACTTATTAGTGCAGGCGGCGCGACTTTTAAACGCGCCGCCTTTTTATTTGCCTCCCTATTCTTTATTCGTTATTCTTAGTTCGTTCAAAGAGGCCCTATCGTCTAACGGTTAGGACACGAGCTTCTCAAGCTCGGAATCCGGGTTCGATTCCCGGTAGGGTCACCGGTCAATTTGGCGGCTTAAAATATAAGTTTTAATTTTTTCAACAGAAAACTTTTTCGAACTGCTGATATAATTTAGTGGTGAAAAAATTCTTTATATTTATCTTAGTTATCGTCATTGCACTCATACTGACTTTTTTCATATGGGGATTTATAAAAGATTTCTCACCATCACCAATTTCTTCACTTACTAATCCACCCAAACCTGACGCCGCACACGCTCCCGTTGTCATTAATAATGGAACGAGATACTTTACTCTCAATGGAGAATTCTCAATTATCTTGCCACGTGAATATCAAGTATCCACCCAATATGGGATTCCCGGTAAGCAGATTATGCCCCCTGAAGCAGGAGCACAAATCTTTATTGCTACCAGTTCCGATACTTTAATCGATATTAGAAATTTACGAAGTAGTTATAGCAAAGATTTTACTCAAAAGGAGGCAGTCGATACACTTTCTAAATTTGGAGAATCCCTCAATATAAATAATTTTACAGGTGAAAGCTTCGGGTCTGTAACCGAAGTCCGGTTAGGGTCTAATTATTATGGGGTTAGAGTGGGAACCGCGCCGGAGACAAGATCTGATAATGGTCAACCAATTACCAGGAATATTCGGCAATATATTACCTACTATAACCAAGCTTCTTACATTATTGAATTTGTCGATTATGCTCCTAATTCGATAAACGACTCTTCGTCGGATCAAATTGTTTCAACTATTAATTTTAATTGATTGATTCCTGATTGGATATAATTCCGCTGCTTCCCAAGTTCTGAAAGCTACCCTATGGGGTCATGAAAATGGGTTAGAAAAGAGTGAACTGCTTCACTCTTTCATGTTTTTATAAAGCCGGAGTATATCGCCATCTCTAGCCGATGCGAGGCGGGGTCGCGAACATTTAGTCCTCGCAGTGTTGTTTTTTTCAACCCGAGAAGACGTAGTGATTCGTGACATAAGATAAATTGTTTTTTGGAATTTTTGCTGCATCAAAAATATCCGTGACCGAGCTTACCGGTCGGGTCATAAAAGCACTCTTTATTTTGAAATTGATTTTGGGCTTTTCTCCTGTTAGGCTGAAGATAGATGAAATTACCTCACGACCTTGAAAAATTGAGAAAGCTAAGGCTGAAAATTTCCGACTTAAAGTTGTTCATTTTAGAGCGTCGAAAAGTCCTCCGTAATCATCGGGACCAGAGACTAGATGATCGTTGTTGGCTCGATGATTATCTCTTATTCGCCTTTCTTGACGATTCGCCCCCCACGCCTACTCGTTTGCCGCCATTCCACCTGATGATGAAAGAGTGTGGATCTTTCTACTTTCATTGTCGGGCAGATGAAGCAGACCCGGTTCCGGCCGATGCAATTCTTGATCCATTGGAGTGGGATCGGGATCTAGAGATTGTAAACGAACATGATTTCTTTATGCATCTTCATAGTATGCAGCAAGGATTCTTAATCCTACGGGAAATTAAAAGTCGACCCAAGACGGTCGATGATTACCGTCGGCTTTACAGTACACTACCAGAAAAGTTGCCAGCCGATTTCAGGCTGCCGCCTGAGCCAGACTTTCTCGGCGAAAGAAAAGCTCCATATGCTGGCTGCCCTTCCTTCTGGCGAAGTCACAACGTCTGCAAAGGTCCCTGCTGCCTTGATAGATGGGGACCGTGTGACCAAATTGCCTTAAGGCAGATTGAAGCTTCTTTAAAGAGATAGATCGGTCGCGCGAGAATACGCGCGACTTTTTATTTACCTCCTCATCCACTCCTCATCCTGACGAACTAAAAGTTGTTTTTTGAGAGCTGGTTCGGCCATCACCTCTTCTACTACCCTTTCCATTCGAACTCCTTGCGAACCTTTTACTAAAATTAAATCGCCAGCTTTAATCAGTGATTCGAGAAGCTTCCCCGCCTCGCGCGAATCTTCACACTGATAAATTACTTTTTCGCTCAAGCCGCCATTCAGGGCTCCTTCAGCAATATACTTAGCTCGCAATCCAACTGTAATTAAAATATCTGAAACGGCGGCCGCAATCTCGCCCAATCTCTTGTGCTCCTCAGCCGAGTGCCGCCCGATCTCCAACATATCTCCCAAGACGGCCATCTTCCGCCCGTTTACTTTTGCTTCTTTCAAAGTCTTCAAGGCCTCTTCCAGAGCAACCGGCGAAGAATTATAAGTATCATCAATAATCATAGTCTCCTTCTCCCCAGCCACTAGATGCATGCGTCCCGGAGCGGGCAGATGCTTTTCAAAAACGGAGGTAATAGAAAGGAGTGGCAGACCTTCGGCAATTCCCACCAAGAGGGCCGCTAAAATCGGATACATATGATGTTCTCCCAGCACTCCGCTGATCACTACAGGCAAACTATTCCCTTCATAATCGGCTTTGAAAGCAAACCCTTGAGGAAATCGGTTAGTCTCCTCGTAGAGAATGGCGTAAGCATCTCCGGAAAGAGTAGCCGAGCGATCGGTGCCGTAAGTTAGAGTTCTCTCTTGAGAGAGGGTTTTCATGGACATGGCGTCTTCATCATCAGCATTCAAAATCAAAGTGCCGCCTTTTTTCAAGGCTCTGACCAAATTTCCTTTCTCATTTACCACTTCTTCTCGAGATTCGAAAAACTCAATATGCGCCGGCACTGTCCCGAAACGAGTAATAACTGTTACATCTGGTTTTAACCAGCGTGTTAGTTTCTCCAATCCTCCAGGCCGATCCACTCCGATTTCCAGCACTAACCATTTTGGGTATTTGGCTTTAGTTAAAATCAATTTAAAACCGGCCAGAATATTGCCAAACCAGATCCAAAAGCTGTTCCAGCCGTTAGGGCGGCCTAGAATGGTCAGCGGTACGCCGAGCTGGCTATTGAAACTTTTATCGCTTTTTCGGACATGAAATTGACTGGAAAGGACGACGTAGATGGCGTCTTTGGTGGAAGTCTTGCCAACACTTCCGGTAACGGCCACAATCTTGGGCTTATATTTTTTTAAAACTACCCGCGATTGCCACCAAATAATAGAGAGTACGATTTGTCGGAAAAATGATTTCATAATTGATTCCGTCATTCCAGCCTTAGCGGGAATCACAATCTATCTGTCCGGCGGAATATTGTAATAGTTTATCAAAAATTTAGTTAAATCGAGAAAGGCCGGGGCCAAAGTTTCGGAAGAAAATCTTACTCCCTTGGGATAGACGGTGTACATAAAAACTAAAAACTGCGGATCATAGGCCGGCAAATATCCGAAGAAAGAGTGCAGATATCGATCTTCGTAATAACCGCCGCCGCTCGGTAAAGCAATTTGGGCCGTTCCAGTTTTCTCGGCAATGCTGTAATGAGGATTTTTCGCTTGGCCGTTTTGTAGATATTGATCAAAGTCAGTCACCAACATTTTAGTAATGGCTTCAGAGGTGGAAGCCTTGATCACCTGTGGTCCAACCGGCCAGTCCAAAGTTTTGGAATAACCGAGAGTGTAATTAATTTGTTTAACCACATGCGGAGTCACCAGATTTCCACCATTAGCTAAAGCGCTTTCCGCCCTGACCATTTCCATCGGCGTCATGGCAATACCCTGACCGAAAGCAGCCGTCCAATGCTCAATGTCGCGCGGACTGTCCAAGTTTTTGATTAAGCCATTCGTTTCGTTCGGTAAATCAATACCCGTTTTCTGGCCCAAGCCGAATTTTTTCATATAATCGGAAAAGGTTTTGTTACCGATTTTACTTTCGGCGAAAGCGAAACCGGTGTTCAAAGACTGCCCGAGAGCCTGCTGCAAACTAATGTACCCTCGACCCTTCAAGTCGAAGTTGTGAATGGTGTAACCATTGGCGCTCATCGAACCGGTGTCATTATACATGGTGTTGGCATTAATGACGCCGGTATCAAGACCGATAGCCATTGTAAAGGGCTTAACAATGGAGCCCATTTCGTGAACATTTTCCACTAATGGATTACTGAAGATGTTGGAAGACTTTTCTTTCTGAAAACTGTTTGGATTAAAAGTCGGATCAACGGCCATGGCGTAGATTTCTCCATTTTTCGGATTGATGATAATACCGCCGGCGCTCTCGGAAGAATAATCGTGCATTACGCCGTCTAAAGTGCTCTGAAGCGTGGCTTGAACGGTCGGTTCTATAGTAGTAACGATGTCCCCTTCCAAAGAATCCTGCTCGGTAATGGTTTTGTCCAAATTGGAAAAAATTTCGGCAAAAAAATTAACGTACATATCGTCATTCCCACGTGAAAGAGTACTGTCATATTTTCTCTCCAGTCCGTAGCGCCCCGATAAATCATTGCCACTATTGCCACTATAAGCGACAAAACCGAGGGCGTGTGCCGCTAAAGTGTTGCCGGGGTAAAAGCGCCACTGGGATTTATAAATGCCGAGACCGGGAATTTTCAGATTGTTGATGGCATTAGCCGGTGTTGGATCAACTTTAGTAGCTATCTCAATATAGGTTTGATTTTTGTTGGCAGCCTTGCTTAAAAAATCTGTCTTGTCCAGAGTCGGCAGATAAGTTTTTATTTTTTCATAAGTGGCGTCCGGGTTGTTAGTTAAAGTCTTAGGGTTGATAGCAACTGTAAAGCCGGCTTTCAGCGTGGCCCCCGAAATCAGAGTACCATTCTTGTCGGTAAAATAAATGTCGCCTCGATTGAACATTGAATCGGGCGATTGAACGTATTGGCGATCAGCTTTCTGGGCAAAATCGCTGCCATGCACAATTTGAAGAAGATAGAGTTTGCCAATCAGACAGAGGCCGAAAAGGAGGACACCGATGGAAATAAACCTTATTCTGGTCTGAAAATTAGGCTTCGCCATCAGCTCGGACATTAAGCCTATTCTACCGTATTGGAAGAGAGGCGGCCAAGAGCCGGCCGGTTAATATATTTAGTGTCAGTGGTCTGACTAAAGCCCAGGGAATGGGCCAAGTTGAGATTGATGTTATTTTTCAGAGACATGTAATTTGATTCCAGAGATCCTAATTGAGTGTTGAGAAGAGTGATATTCTTCTCGGCCCGCTGTCTTGCCACTACATTCCAGACAGTTTTGTTCACCAAATATCCATAAATTCCGACAAATAAAATTAGGGCCAAAATAACTCCCCAAAAAACTACTGGTGATTCCAGTCTGTTTAACGATCCCGTTCTATTTAATTGTAATGCGCGAGCTCTCATTTTATTTTTTCTACAAGCCTCAACTTTGCACTGCGAGAGCGAGGATTTGCCTTAATCTCTTCCCTACTTGGTACAATAGCCTTCTTGTTAATTAAACTAATAAATAATTCTTTCTTTTTATTATTGAAAAATTGTTTGACAATCCGATCTTCCAAGCTGTGAAAGGAAATCACTGCCAGTCGGCCGCCGATTTCCAATCTCTCCAGTGCCTTTATCAATCCTTCTTTCAGAGCGCTTAATTCGTCGTTAGTAGCAATGCGCAGGGCCTGAAAAGTACGAGTGGCAAAGTGGATTTTGCCACGGCGGTAAAAGACTGGAACGGCCCTTTCGATGATTCGAACTAAATCGAAAGTAGTCTCAATGACCTTCTTTTGCCGTTCGGCCACAATCGCTTTAGCAATTCGTCGAGAGAATCGTTCTCCGCCGAAACCGTAGATGATATCGGCCAGATTTTCTTCCTGCCAAGTGTTGACGATGTTTCGGGCCGTTAAAGGCGAATTCTCTGGATTTCCGAAGGTCATTAAGAGCGGTTCGTCTTTTTGAAAGCTAAATCCCTTGCCTGATCGCTCCAGTTCATTTGAACTCAAGCCAAGGTCAAAAAGGATTTTTGTCACTTTAGGTTTACCGAGCTCGTCCAGAGCTTGGTCGAGGTTCCGAAAATTTGCCACTTTTAAGGCAAATTTTCGGCTAAAGGGCTCAATAGCCTCTTTGGCCAATTGAAGGGCTTGTGGGTCAAGATCAAAGCCTATTATCTCCACCCGCTCACCAAAGCGCCGTGCTATCTCGGCACTGTGGCCTCCGCCTCCCAAAGTAGCATCAAGAAAGATGTCTCCATCCTTAAGATCTAAATTGTCTAAACTCTGATTTAAAAGAACACTCTGGTGGACATTTTTCATTTCTCGCAGTTTTTCTTCCGCTTCCAGATGCTAGTCTCGAATTTCTTCAAGACTAGCATCTGATAGCTGACTAAATGACTCCGATTTCTCCCAATTTTTCCGCCAACTGATCAGCTTGTCGGAGAACTGTCTTTTTGTAATTGTTCCAACGTCTTTCGTTCCAGATCTCAATGCGGTTGTGAACGCCGGCAAAAACTACTTTATCTGTGAGCGCCGCAAACTCTTTTAAAAATTCAGGAATCAGGATGCGACCGATAGAATCAACTTCAATCTCGGCTGCGCCAGCTAACATAAAGCGATTAAAGCCTCGCGTGTCCTTCTGGCCAATTCCCAACGCTCCTAATTTTTCAGAGATCTTTTTCCACTCCGCCAGTGGATAGAGAAAGAGACAATTATCTAACCCGTGCGTCACAACTACTCTCTTCCCCACTTCTTTTCTGAAGCGTACCGGCAGAGAAATTCTTTTCTTGTCATCAACTGTGTGAATATATTCGCCGATCAGCATTTCATCTATATTAATTACGCGGTAGACGCTTGTGGCGAGAGAGAGTATTCCGAAATCTAAAGGCTTAGAAAAGATTTCGGAATACCACTTCTTCCCACTTGATAACTATCATATCCCACACTTATCCACCTTTCAACAGAGTTATCCACAATTCCCCATTTTGGCTCTAGGCTTCAATAATCTGGGGTTTTCGATAGGTCGGCGGCCGAATTCTCGACAAACCCCAGATTATTTTCGCTAGACCGCCAAAAAGTTCTTCTAGACAACTACTGAAATAGATAACTAAGAAAAATAAAAGTAGTTGGAAGAATAGATATTCTCTTCATAAAAAGAAAACGCCTTGGCGAGGGTAAGTCGCCAAGGCGTTTTGAATTAAGCAGCTCTTAAGCCGCAATGAGCTTCGAACGTGGATCTTCGCATGGAATCCATTCTGTTGACTGTAGAACGGAAAATTCCACTTCCACTATTTCGCTCGGATCGAGTCGTCCATCTGGAAAGCGTTCCACCATCTCTTCTAGGGAGCCGGCAAACTTCTCTTCTTTGATCTCCCCATTATTGTCGAGCTCCTTGCGAATGACCAGATAAAACTGGGCTGCCTGTTTAGGCGTTTCGACCGGCTTCTCCTCCACTCGCGTGTCACATACTTTTGGCCTCCGCGGATCCTTGCAGCGAACGAATCGGCCGTTCTTGCGCACGGAAAAGCCTGTGACATCGAGAAGATTGGCTTTCTCGATCTGCGAAAGAGATCCTTCCATCGTACCGCCCTTGTGGTAGACACGATAGATTGTGATTTTCGCCTCAATCGCTCTGTAGCTTTCCTCGGTGGCATATTTGTCCGCTACGAATTCTCGGCCGCGAATTGTTCTTTTGTAAGCCACTCGGTCGCCCTTTTTGAGTTGGAAGGCCGGCCGGGATGGGCCACTGAAATAGGGTTCCGTTTCGCCGGGTGCCAAAATGTAAGCGCCGCTCTTGTCGAAACGAATGAGTGGTGCTTTCTCCTCGTCTGGATGAATCATTCCAGACACATGATTGTCGTTGTAGATAGTTACTGTACCAAAAAGAGTTGGCCTCATGTTTTTAAAAACTGCAGACAGGCAAAAAATTAAGTCCGCGTGAGCGGACACCTGATTTGCGGATTTTACCGCTCTATTTAGAATTATAATACAATTTGGAGCAAATGTCAAACTTACTCTCG
The DNA here is from genome assembly GCA_035652395.1 of Candidatus Paceibacterota bacterium. Classification (NCBI taxonomy): domain Bacteria; kingdom Bacillati; phylum Minisyncoccota; species Minisyncoccota bacterium. The sequence continues at coordinate 292,725 of DASRDX010000009.1, forward strand.
AGGTTTCAAAAGAGGGAAAATTTGGGTCTCGCGAACAGGTTTGTTGGCTAAGAAAGCGAAGAGGCGCTCGCTCATGCCAAAGCCGCAGGTTGGCGGCATACCGTACTCCAGAGCTTCTACGAATTCATGAGCGTGCATTTGAGCTTCTTCATCCCCTGCCTTGCGCAAATCAGCCTGGGATTTAAAGCGCTCATCCTGCTCAATGGGGTCGTTAAGCTCACTGTAGCCATTACCAAGTTCACTGCCGGCGATGATGGGCTGAAAGCGAGCGGTGACATTCGGATTTTTCGGATCGCTTTTAGCGAGCGGTGAGACTTCTTTTGGCACGCCGACTAGAAACCCCGGTCCCGTTAATTGCTTGCGACAATATTTCCAAATTGAATCCAGAGCTCGAGCTTTGTTCCAGCCTTTTCTGTCGTATTTAATTTTAAGCTCATCCAATTTATCTTCTATCTCATCGAGTGTCGCAGAACTAATATCGAGGTCCGTGTATTTTTTTATAGTCTCCGAATAATCATATCGCTCCCATTTTTTTGAAAGATCCACTTGATGTTCACCGATTTGAAATTGTAGAGTACCGAAAGTTTCTTCAGCCACATGTTTGTAAAGTCGTTCTACCAATTCCATACCTTTCTCATAGTCGGCATAAGCCCAGTAAAATTCCATCTGGGTGTAATCCTGGAGATGCTCGGCCGAAATACCTTCATTTCTAAAGATGCGACCGATCTCAAAAGTTTTGGGAAGTCCCGCCACCATTAATTCCTTCTGCCAGAGCTCGCCGGCCGAAATGCGCAGATACACTTCCAAATCTAGAGCATTGTGATGAGTTTTGAAGGGTTTCGCGTCAGCTCCCCCCGTCGTGATCTCGAGAACCGGCGTCTCAATTTCCACAAAACCTTCCTTGATCAGAAAATCACGAACCGCTTTCCAGAAAATAGTTTTCTTCAGCAGAAGATCCTTTACTTCGGAGTTAAATAAAATATCAAGATATCGGCGGCGAAGTCTCTCTTCTACGTCCTGCAGGCCGTGCCATTTCTCCGGCAATGGTCGCAAGCTTTTGGAAAGCATCCGCCAGCTTTTCACTTCAACAGTGTGCTGGCCGCGACTGGTAGTAAAGAGGAAGCCGTTTACTTCAATGAAATCACCGATGTCGGAAGTTTCTAAGAATAAATCAAATTGATCGGTTTTATCTTTTGAAAGCAGGGCCTGAAATTTGACCGTACCGTCATAGAGATCGACAAATGAAAGAGCTCCTTGAGAGCGCGACGACATCATCCTTCCTCCAACCGTCACTTCCTTCTTGGACGATTCAAGAGAGTTGAAGTTTTTTTCTGCCTCTGCCAGAGTCATTTGGATGGAGGTGGAAATCGGGTATGGATCCATACCGGTCTCTTTAAGCCGATTGAGTTTTTCCAGTCGAGTTTTGCGGATTTCTTCCAGTGAAGCCATTAGTAGATATTATACTACTCAATGTCTATAACTTTGTAGCTCACTTGTCCTTTTGGAGTATTGAAAGAGAAGGAGTCGCCTTTTTTCTTGCCGGACATAGCCTGCCCAAGCGGTGAACGAAAAGAGATTTTGCCAGTGGCCGTGTCGGCCTCTTCGGAGCCGACTAATTTATATGTATGTTTTGCTTTCTCCCCTTCCTTCTGAACAATGACGGTGGAACCGACATCCACGATGGTACTGTGATGAGGCGAGACAATTTCAGCCGACTTTAAAATATTTTCCAGTTTGCTGATGCGCTCCTCAATTTCCGCCTGCATGATTCGAGCTTCGTGATATTCGGCATTCTCGGAAAGATCGCCTAAAGATTTGGCAAACTCAAGATTGTCAGCCACTTCCTTGCGGCGGACTTTTTTTAGATGATCGAGCTCTTGGCTTAATTCATCGTATTTTTCTTTGGTTAGATATTCTTTCTGGTCCATGGCTGTAAGCTGAAAATTAAAGGTAGATTGTACAGAGAATTAACTGGGGTGTCAATAAAAAAGACCTTTAGCAAAGGCAAAAGGTCGGGTTCTAAAGCAGGTGCCAAATCGCAGACAGCAAGGTATCATTTTTGGCTACTTCTCGGTAGGAAGGACAGATTTCAAAACACTGTCTCATTTTTTTTACCGCCTCGACTTCTTCTAATAAAATCACGTGGCAACACGCCAGATTATAGAAGTAGATTGGATTGCTCAACAACATAACGGGTCCTTCGAGGAGCGTTTGTTTGGCTTCGCTTACTTTGCCAAGTCTAAACTGACAATAAGAGGCGTTCAGGTAGCCTTCGGCCTCGTCGGGGGCAATCCGGCAAACTTCCTGGCTAATACGAGCAGCCTCTTCCCACTTTTCCTCTTTCACAAGAAAGTGATACTTCAATTGAAGAGTCTTGATGTGAGTGGGGTATTCTTTTTCAATCTTGGCCAGGACTTGAAGAGATTCTTCCCTCATTCCAAGTTCCGCATATCCAATGGCATAGCAAATTTGGGTGTCGAAATTCATCTGTCCCTGATGCTATAACAGAGCTTTGATTTTTTCAATGGCGGTCGCCGCGAAGCGGCGACCGTTTAATGCAGATATTCCGGTGTGCTGGCAGACATCCAATCCACTAACTCACGCATAATGGCTGGCGCCCCGGAGGCATAGTGCGCCGGACCCTTCTCCATAACTAGAGCAAAAGCATATTCCGGATTCTCATATGGAAAGAAACCCTCTACCCAGGAGTTAACATACTGCTTGGCACTACCGAGTTCGGCCGTTCCTGTTTTAGCTGCTACTGCCACTGAAGAAGTATTGAGAGCGGTCACGGTGCCAGTCGTCACCGCTTCGCGCATCCCCTCTTTCACAATAGTGAAATCATTTGGATCTTTAATTGAAATAGTGGAAGTCTGGCCGCTTGAGGGTTGATTAAGAATAGTTGGCATTAAAAGAATTCCGTTGTTGGCAATTGCCGCTACCGCTCTAGCTGCCTGAATTGGTGTGACCTGAAAACCATATTGACCGATCGCCGTATGATATGTGTCTCCCAAAAACCACTCTTCGCCGTTAAAATTCTTGGCCTTCCATTCAGGGCTGGGAATAGTGCCGGCCGGCCCGTCAAAAAATGTATTAGCTAAATCATGACCGAGCCCGAATAGATTGGCATACTTTTCAATATTGGAAATACCAAGGCCACGCTGATCCTGAAACCCGCCTCCGACTTCATAGAAATAAACGTCGGACGAAACGGCCAGAGCTTGACGCATGTCAGTCCAGCCATTGACTCGCCAGTCGTTGAAAATGGTTTTTTGTCCGGGATGGTACGGATTGGGAATAGAAATAGAGCCGGTACTTAAAATCTTTTTGTCCGGAGAAATTACTCCTTCATTGAGGGCACCGATAGCTAAAAACGGTTTGACGATAGAGCCCGGTGTATAAAGGCCGGCAACGGCTCGATCGAGAAAGGGATTGCTTGGATTGCTTAAATAATTTTTTACGGAAGTGGCTGCGCCTGTCGTCATGATGTTGGAATCGTAATTGGGATAAGTGACTAAAGCTAAAATTTCACCGGTATGAACATTCATTAAAACGCCAGCTCCACCGGTAAAGCCGGAATTTTCGGCGGTGGAAGCAATTAGATTATAGAGCTTATTTTGCACTCTGGAGTCAATGGAAAGAGTTAGGGTTTTGCCATTTTGTGGCGGTTCTACCACGCTTTGAGACTGGACATTACCCAAAGCATCAGTCTCGGTGATTTTCAAACCGTTCGAGCCGGCTAATTCCTTGTCGTAATATTTTTCCACTCCATCGGCCCCCAAATAAGTATCCCGATAATAAAACCCGGAAGTGTCTTTGGCCGGATATTTAACGTAACCGAGCAGATTGCTCAATCCTCCAAGATCCGTGTACTGTCGAAGGGAATAATCAGTTTGGTCCGAAGCTACTTCATTCCAAGCCAGTTTTACGCCATTTCGATCGGTAATCAGCCCGCGGGAAGCAATGATGACATCGTTTCGCAAATGATTGTTCTCGCTTCTTTTTTCGTAAACTGCTCCTTGAAGAATTTGCAGATTCCAGACCCGGCCGACAAAGACCAGAGCTACCAGAATAAAAAATCCGCCAATATATAGAAGATTACGCCGCCCGATTGGTTTTTCCAGCCGTCCTTCAAATTGGTCAGTGTCAAAATCCGGTAAATTGCTTGAATCCAAAAAAATCTCGTCAGGGGCGATCTCATGACTGTTTGTTCGACGGAATGTCCGACTGAAAAATTTTTTAAATTTATTCCAACTCATTATTAATAGATGCTCTTAATAATACTTTAGCCGGGTTTTAAATAGATTAATAGCGATTAATAAAATAAAAGTGGTAGTGGTGAAAATAAGGGAAAATAGAAAAACTCTATCCTCACCGAGACCGTAGAGAATGTCCAGTAGAAATCCGACAAATAGAGCCTCATAAAACGGCGGCCGGGAGAAATAAAAAAGCGGCATTAAAAGAAGAAGTAAAGAAAGCCACCATGGACCGAGAAAAATAGTGAGGAGCAATAATAAATCTATGATTAAACGTCTGATCATTTTATTTGGAAACTATCTCCAGCATTCTTAAAGTGTTGATATTGACCGGTAATTTAAAATACAGAGTTTCAAATGAGCCGTTTGGGGGTGCCTCAATAGCTTCAATATTGCCCAACAAGATAGGATTTAATCCGCCGAGAAGGACGGGATCTCCTTTATTAATTGGGGTGCCGACAGGCAAAGTGAGCTGCAAATTCTCTCCGCCGGCGCCAGTGGCGGTAGCCTTGGTGCTAGTGCCCACTATCACCTGATTGCTTGAGCCTGGAGCAGAAAAGAGGCGAACGACCGAGGTGTCGGCGGAGACGGAGGCGATTTGGCCGACGGCCAAATTGCCATAAGCTAGGACCATTTGACCGCTCTTGACGCCCTCATTGACACCGGCATCCACTACCATAGTGTCGTAGGGAGATTGCGGCGGCCAGACTAAAATGGTCGCCGCAATCAACTTCTGGTTCCCCTTTCTTCCCAAAATTTCTTTCAAAGAATTATTTTCATCAATCACTGTCTGTTTGAGATTTGCTTCAGCTTGTAGCCGATTAACTTCATCCAGCAATTTTTGATTTTCGGCGGCTAATTTTTCCTTACTTCTAAAACCGCTCCAAAAAGTACTTTGGCCGACAGCACTCGTCGCTTTCCAAACTGGCACTCCGATTTTATTAAGAAGAGTGCCAAAGAATCCAGAGAATAGCCAGATTAACAAAATTAAAATAATAAAAATAATCACCGCTACAGTGATCCAGGAGAATTGTCTGCTTCGCCGTCGATTATCTCTGGAGAGGTAGGTCATCTTCGTTCTCAATAAGGATTTCTTCAAAGTGCGGCAGATTTTCCAGAATAATACCGGTGCCGCGAGCAACGGAAGTCAGAGGATCATCAGCGATATGAACGGGCAGCCCGAGATATTCTTCCAACATTTCGCGCAAACCTTTAATCAAGGCTCCGCCGCCCACTAAATAAATACCCTGCCTCATGATGTCAGAGAGAATCTCCGGCGGAGTGGTCTCCAGCACTCCTTTGACGGCTTCAACCAGATTATCAATTGATGGTCCAATGGCTTCCCGAATGTCTGAATCAGTAATAATAACTTCCCGAGGCAAGCCCGTTACTAAATCTCGTCCGCGAACAGCTGCCTCAAGCGGCGGATTAACCGGCAGTACCGAGCCAATCATCATCTTAATAGTCTCGGCCGTTTTTTCACCGATTAATATTTTAAATTCGCTGCGAATATAAGAAACAATATCGTCGTTTAGTCTATCACCGGCAATTTTTAGATTTCTAGAACGGACAATACCGCCAAGAGAAATAACTGCAATGTCAGTGGTACCGCCACCAATATCAATTACCATTGAACCGATCGGCTCGTGAATTGGCAGACGAATGCCAATAGCGGCCGACATAGGCTCTTCCACTAAATAAACTTCGCGGGCGCCGGCATTCTTGGTAGCGTCACGCACCGCACGCCGCTCCACATTGGTAATTCCCGATGGTACGCCAACTACCACCCGCGGCCCTAATAACTTACCTGAGCCCTGTTCAGCTTTCTTGATGAGATATGACATCATTTCTTCCGTTACTTCAAAGTCTGAAATGACGCCATCAACCAGCGGTCGGACCGCTAAAATATGCGCTGGGGTGCGGCCGAGCATTTCTTTGGCCTCCGCCCCTACCGCCACTACTCGGCCGGTTTTCTGATTGACCGCTACCACTGACGGTTCGTTCAGAATAATTCCCTGTCCAGAAACATAGACCAGCGTATTAGCCGTGCCGAGATCAATGCCGATCTCGTTTGAAAACCATTTTTGAAATTTCCCTCTTTTTGTTTTGACCACTTAATTTTTTTGATATTTACAACTTACAGACTTTTTAATTCATCCTCGCCAATCATTTTCGTTTCGCCGCTAGCTCTCACTTTCATCTCCAATCGGCCGCTCTCCAGAGTCTTGTCGCTGACAATCACTCTATAAGGAAGACCGATTAAATCTGAATCTTGAAACTTCTCGCCCGCCCGCAAATCACGATCGTCATAAAGTACTTCCATCTTAGCACTCATAAGGCCCTGATAAATCTCATCGGCCTTTTCTTTAGTCTTATCAGAGCCGGCCAGATGGATCAAATGAACTTTAAATGGGGCGACGCTTTCGGGCCAGACAATGCCCTTTTCGTCGCCCAGAACCTCTACGATGGTGCCAAGGAGACGTCCCACGCCGATACCGTAACTGCCCATAATTACCGGTTTTTCCTTCCCCTTTTCGTCAACAAATTTCAAATCTAGAGCCTCAGAATAGCGGGTTCCCAAACTAAAAATATTGCCCACTTCGATGGCTTTCTTCTCTTTTAAATCGGCCTTTTTGAGACCGGCCATTTTTAAGCCTTCATCATCATAGACTTCTTTATTAATTGCTAATCCCTTCTTTTCATCCACGTAAATTGTGTCCTCACCTGAATCGCAGAGAGTTTGAAATTCGTGAGAATATTTGGAAAAAATTCCACCGCTGGCAAAAGTAAAGTAGGTTTTGTCTCCGATGCCGGCTCGCTCAAAGATTTTTCGATAGGCTTCTTCGGTTTTTTTATAAAAATCCTGATGCTCTTCTTCCGTCCGCGAGAAAGAATAAAGGTCCTTCATTAAAAATTCCCTTCCGCGCAGAATACCGCTCTTGGCTCGAAGTTCATTTCGAAACTTAGTTTGAAATTGGTAAGCGTAGACTGGTAGATCACGATAAGACTTAACGAAACCC